>JAIEOM010000283.1 GCA_019750455.1 Sphingomonadales bacterium
AATGACTTAGTTGCCGCAATCTAACCCGCGTTTCGGAAAAGGAAAGCGGGTGGGGCATTTGACGTAGATCGGGGCGGGGCGGAGCGGGCTGGCCGATGCCTTCCTGCGCTGCGCAGGCAAGCGCCTTTCCCCGCCCCCTAGACTTGATTACAATCAGTCGGCCATGTCATCGAACGCGAACCCTAGCTCGTTTTTGCGGTCCCGAGAGCCAATCGATATTGCCACGCTTTATTCACCGGACGGGATCAGTCCAGTAAAACGAACGCTACAAATTCACCTGCGCAATCTCTACTGTTCGCTGTTTCCTATTGCGGGTGCGGCTGAAATCGCATTGCGAAATATGGGGATAAGTTATTGCTACAAAATAAATGAACTTCTTGAGACACCAATACCCCTGCTTCTTGCTCCCCATTTCACTGTGTGCGTGACTGCAACAGCGCCGGGGACCACACTGGAAGAGTTTTGCAAACAGCAGGCCGATGCATGTGAGGCGTTTATGGCAACCGAAACGCCGCCGACCGCTCATGCGCGCCTGAGATTTGCGTTCACGCTGATGTCGGGAACAAGGGAAACCGATAAGCCTCTGCTCGAAGTCGACGACGTCTACGTGTCACTCGACGACATATCTGCGGCAAGCTGAACCGTCTTCGCGCAAACAAGCAATTCGTCGGCAGCGCCGGCTTGCAGCAAAGGCCAGTGCGCGTGGCCGGGGCCCCGGTTCACCCTCGGGTGCTCTCCAGCTCCGCCAGAACCGTCTGCACCACCTGCGGATCATAGGTGAAGCCCATATGCGTGCAGCGCAGCGGGATGGCGCGATCACGCTCACCGGGTCGGCCGGCGGCGCAGCGCGGGGCGATGACGCCGTCATTCGCGCTCCACAGGGCGACCGTTTCCACCGGGGGCTTTGCCGCCAGATCAGCCTCGACCGGAGGAGCATCGACCGAATGGCCGGTAATGAACTGGTAGGCGCGCCAGACATTATTGGCCCGCGGGCTGCCGCTGAAGGGCGAGCCCATGGTGACGACCTTCGCCACGGCCTGCGGCTGGCGCTTGGCGATCTCGCGGGCATAAAGCCCGCCAAGACTCCAGCCGACCAGCACCACTTTGCGCCCGTAACGCGCGTGCAGTTCCAGCAGCCGCGCCTCGACCGCATCGAAGTTCTGTTCGGTCGGGCCCCAGTTGAAGCCGAGCCCCCAGCGCTTTGCGACATGGCCGGCAGCTTCCATCTGGCGCGCCAGATAGCGCATGCGCATCGGGTGGGCCCCGAAGCCGGGCAGCAGCATCACCACCTGCGGGTTGGTGGCGGTGGCCACGTCAACTTTGCGGCGCGGGCGCCGCACCGGCTCCAGCAGAACCTGCGCCTCGCCCAGCAGACGCGCCAGACGGGGCTTGCCGCTCTGGTATTCCTCGGGACACTCCTCGCGTGCCAGAGCCACCCGCCGGGCTAGCGCGGTGGCGGCATAGGCCTGCTGCGCGCGCCCGCCCGCCGCCGCAGCCGCTGCCATCAGCGGGGCGGGCAGGCGCGACAATTCGGGACGGATGCGCAACTGGACCATGAAGGCTTCAAGCCACGGGGCGCATGAATGTTCCCTGAAGTGTCACACATGCCATGCGATTGTAACGGAATTCAGCCTGCGGGGCAGTCTCCGACCCGTTCGTGACGGGCGGTAACGTTCATCGTCCCCTCCACCCCGCCGCCGAAACCCATCTTCGTGCTGGCGGTAAAATCGGCCGCAGTGGCGGTGGCCGTGCCTTCCATCGTCGTGCGGGTGGTCGCGCCCTGCGCCTCGCACAGCATAACCGCCTCGAAAGCCCCGTCCTTCAGAGCGAAATTCTCGAACCGGCAGGCGCCGTCCTGCCCTTTGGTCAGCAGACCCTCGAAGCCCTTGTCGACCTCTGCCTGGGTGAGACAGCTCTCCACCGTACGGGCAAGACCCGCGCCATGCCCTTCCATCTCCGCCGGCATCCCGGGGATTTCCAGACCGGTCATGGTGATGGTGGTCTTGTAGAGCCCCGGCTGCGGCTTCAGCCCCTGCGCCTCGGCGCGCTTTGCAGCTTCCTTGACGCTCAATGCCTCGCCCTTGCCTTCTTCCTTGCCGGAGCAACCGGCGACCAGTGCGGCGGCGAGGATTGCGGTGGTGAGCGTGGCTTTCATGGGGCGTCTCCTGATCCTGTCAGCCCTGATAACGCGGCGCGCGCCAAAGCGTGCCCCGAAAAGCGCCGGCACGCCGCCGCCCAACCTTGCACGTGCCCGCTTTGTTCCCCATACACAGGCCATGGCCGAACTCGTGATCCGCCGCGGACTGGACGAGCCCGAAACGGGCGCCGATTTCGTCCCGCACCGCCCCAACCGCCCCGACAAGTCGATGGGCGGCATCCCGTTCAAGCTGGTCTCGGAATACGAGCCGGCAGGCGACCAGCCGACCGCGATTGCCGAACTCACACAAAGCGCGCTGGCGGGCGAGAAGACGCAGGTGCTGCTGGGTGTCACCGGCTCGGGCAAGACCTTCACCATGGCCAAGGTGATCGAGACGCTCCAGCGCCCCGCCCTGATCCTGGCCCCCAACAAGATCCTCGCCGCGCAGCTTTACGGCGAATTCAAGAGCTTCTTCCCCGAAAACGCGGTCGAGTATTTCGTCAGCTATTACGACTACTATCAGCCCGAAGCCTACGTCCCGCGCTCGGATACCTACATCGAGAAGGAAAGCTCGGTGAACGAGGCGATCGACCGGATGCGCCACTCGGCTACCCGCGCGTTGCTGGAACGTGACGACGTGATCATCGTCGCCTCGGTCTCCTGCCTATACGGGATCGGCTCGGTCGAAACCTATTCGGCGATGATCTTCGATATCAAGGTGGGCGAGGTCGTCGACCAGCGAGAGCTCATCCGCAAGCTTGTCGCCCTGCAATACAAGCGCAACGATGCTGCCTTCACCCGCGGCTGCTTCCGGGTGCGCGGGGACAGCCTCGAAATCTTCCCCTCGCACTACGAGGACATGGCCTGGCGAGTGAGCTTCTTCGGTGACGAGATCGAGGCAATCAGCGAATTCGACCCTCTCACCGGCACCAAGGGCGCGAGCCTTGAGAAGGTGCGGGTCTATGCCAATTCGCACTACGTCACGCCCGGGCCGACGATGAAGCAGGCCGCCGCCGCCATCAAATTCGAGCTGGAAGAACGGCTCAAGGAGCTGGAGGCCGAAGGCAAGCTGCTCGAACGTCAGCGGCTGGAACAGCGCACCCATTTCGACCTTGAAATGATCGCGGCAACCGGCAGCTGCGCGGGGATCGAGAACTATTCGCGCTTCCTCACCGGACGCCTGCCGGGCGAGCCCCCGCCGACCCTATTCGAATACCTGCCCGAAAACGCGCTGCTGTTCGTCGATGAAAGCCACCAGACCGTGCCGCAGATCGGCGCGATGGCGCGCGGGGACCACCGCCGCAAGCTGACGCTCGCCGAATACGGCTTCCGCCTGCCAAGCTGCATCGACAACCGTCCGCTCAGGTTCAACGAATGGGACGCGATGCGCCCGCAGACCTTTGCGGTCAGCGCCACGCCCGGCAGCTGGGAGATGGAACAGACCGGCGGTGTCTTCGCCGAACAGGTGATCCGCCCCACCGGCCTCATCGACCCGCCGGTGGAAATCAGACCCGTAGAAGATCAGGTGCAGGACTGCATCGCCGAGTGCAAGGCAACCGCCGCCAAGGGGTATCGCACGCTGGTGACGACGCTCACCAAGCGCATGGCCGAAGACCTCACCGAATTCATGCACGAGGCCGGCGTGCGCGTTCGCTACATGCACTCCGACGTCGAGACGCTGGAGCGCATCGAGTTGATCCGTGACCTTCGTCTGGGCGTCTATGACGTGCTGGTCGGCATCAACCTGCTGCGCGAGGGCCTCGACATTCCCGAATGCGGGCTGGTGTGCATTCTCGATGCGGACAAGGAGGGCTTCCTGCGTTCGGAGACCTCGCTGATCCAGACCATCGGCCGCGCCGCGCGCAATGTCGATGGCCGGGTGATCCTCTACGCCGACCGCATCACCGGCAGCATGGAGCGCGCCCTCGCCGAAACCGACCGCCGCCGCGCCAAGCAGCAGGCCTATAACGAGGAACACGGGATCACGCCCCAGACGATCAAGCGCAACATCCACGACATCGTCGCGCATACGGCCGCGCAGGATTCTGTGCTGGTCGACACGGGCGATGACGAGCGCAACAACCTCGTCGGGCACAACCTCAGAAGCTACATCGAGGACCTCGAAAAGCGGATGCGCGACGCGGCGGCCAATCTGGAGTTCGAAGAAGCCGGAAGGCTGCGCGACGAAATCCGGCGGCTGGAAGCGGACGAACTGGGCCTGCCCGACAGCGAGAAACGCGCACCGATCGTGGGCCGCAGCAACGAGGGCAAGCCGGGGACAAGGAAGACGCGGTTCGGGAAGACGCGCTACAAGAAGATGGGTGGGAAGCCTTGAAGCTCCCGTCATGCTCAACTTGTTTCAGCATCCATTTCGCCCCCATCTGCTTTCAGAGCGAAAAGCAGGATGGACCCTGAAACAAGTTCAGGGTGACGGTTGTGGGTGGAGGGCTTGATCCCTCGCTGAGGCCCTGCCACTCCCCTCCCCCATGACCCCCCGATTCCTTGGCCTGCTGGCTGCTGCCAGCGCCCTCGCCCTGACCGTTCCCAGCCTCGCGCAGGACTCCCCCGCCAATGCGCCTGTCGTCGGCAAGACCGAGACCGCGAAGCCTGCGCCCGCGCCGCAGGTGCGCACCCGCGATCTCGCCGGCACCTTCGGCGGGCAGCGCATCGCCTACAAGGCGACGATCGCCGACACGATCCTGACCGGCGAAGAGGGCAAGGCAGAGGCGGTGATCGTCACCACCTCCTATGTGAAGACCCCCGCCGATCCCTCGCGCCCGGTGTTCTTCATCTATAATGGCGGGCCGGGTTCGGGCTCGGTGTGGTTGCAGATGGGGGCCTTCGGGCCGAAGCGCGTCGGTATCCCTTCGGACGCGAAGGACGATGGCGCGCCGCCCTATCCGCTGCTCGACAATCCCGACAGCCTGCTCGATGTCGCCGATCTGGTGTTCATCGATCCGCCCGGCACGGGCTTCAGCCACCTCACCCCGGGCACCGATCCCAAGAAATATTACGGGCTCCGTCAGGATGGCCGCGCTGTCGCGCAGGTGATCCGCCGCTGGATCAACGACAATGGCCGCTGGGCCTCCCCCAAATATCTCGGCGGGGAAAGCTATGGCACCAGCCGCACCGCGATGGTCGTCGACGAGCTGGAGGGCAGCACCTACAACGACGTCGGCCTCAACGGGCTGATCCTGATCTCCACCATCCTCGACTTCGCGGGCCGCGAGCCGACGCCGGGCAATGAACTCGCCTATATCGTCACCCTGCCCAACATGGCGGCGGCGGCATGGTATCATGGCAAGGCCGAGGCCCCTTCGGTGGAAGCCATCGTCGAGGAAGCGCGCAAGTTTGCCATCGGGCCCTTCGCGACCGCGCTGCTTAAGGGCGAGGACCTGCCCGCCGCTGAACGCGCTGCGGTGCGCAAGGAACTCGCCCGCCTGACCGGCCTGTCGGAAACCTATCTCGAAGCGGCCAATCTGCGCGTCACCGACCAGCGATTCTACAAGGAACTGCTGCGCGACCGCGGCCAGACGATCGGGCGGCTGGATGCGCGCTACACCGGCAAGGATTATGACAACGCCGGTGAAACGCCCGACGATGATCCCAGCTTCTACGGCATCGATGCGGGCTACACCGCGGCGATCAACAGCTGGACGCGTGAGACGCTGGGCTACCGCACGGACCGCGAATACCAGTCGATCGGGCGCGAGCCGGGGCGTCACTGGGACTGGTCGCTGGGCGGGCCGGGACGCAGCGCCTATCTTAACATCGCCCCGCTGATCGGGCAGGCGATGCGCCAGAACAGCGGCCTCAGGCTGTTCAACGCGCAAGGCTATTACGATTTCGCCACGCCGTTCTTCGGCGCGGAATACTCGCTGAAGCGCAGCGGCATCCCGCAGGACCGGATCACCTGGGCCTATTACGGATCGGGCCACATGATGTATGTGCGCGACGAGGACCGGGCGAAGCTCTCCGCCGATATCCGCGCCTTCATCCGCAACCGATGAGAGGGGCTCTCACGCTGGCTGCCGTGCTGGTGGCAGCAATCGCGGGATGCAAGCCGCCGCCGACTGACAGCGCGGTGTCGCGCGTGTCGCTGGTCGCGCCGGCAAGCGGCCCGTCCGAGCCGCTGCCTTCTCCCGATGTCACCGGCGCGGTGTGGGCGACAACGCCGAACCCGCTGCGTCTGGTATACGGCGTGCCGGGCAAGCCGGTGCTGCTGGCGATCGAGTGCCTCGAACCGGCCACCCCGACAGCGCGGCTGGCAATCACCCGCCAGTCCCCCGCCGATCCGGGCGCGAGCGCACTGCTGGCGCTGATCGGCAACGGTTATATCGGGCGCTTCCCCGTCGATGCGGCAAATGTGAAGGGGCAGAGCCTGTGGCAAGGCGAGGCGCCTGCGATCGTGAAGGAATGGGATGCCCTGAAGCCCGAGCGGGAAGCGACAGTCACCGTGCCGGGCGCGGGGCTGCTGAAGCTCAACCCCAGCCCGCTGCCGATGGCGCTTGTCACGATGTGCCGGGGGAACTTTTCGCCTGAGCCTCCAGCAGCGCCGGGGTCAGCACCTGAGGAAGCTGCTGCGGTGCGCTAGCGCCCGGCGCATACCACAGGTAGAGCGGCACCCCCGCCGCGCCCTGATCGGTCAGGAACTGCGTGATCGCCGCATCGCGCGCGGTCCAGTCGCCCACCAGTGTGATGACACCCGCTGCCTCGAAGGCCGCACGCGTGCTCTCACGCTCGATCGCCGCGGCCTCGTTGACCTTGCAGGTCACGCACCAGTCCGCGGTGAAATAGAGGAACACCGGCTTGCCGCTGGCGCGCGCGGCGGCGAGGGCATCGGCGCTGAAGGGCTGGCTGGCAAGCAGGCTCTCCTTCGCCTCGGCACCCTTGGCCTCGTAGAGATTGGGCAGCGCGATCAAGGCGAAGGCGAGGAACGGCGCGGCGACCAGCCCGAAGGCGGGCCAGGCCAGCTTGCCGCGGCGCTGGAGCTTGCCGGTCACGAACAGCCCGGCCAGCACGCCGAATACCAGCAGCAGCGCGACCAGCCCGAAGGCGCGACCGCCCAGCTGCACCGTCAGCCACAGCAGCGCCAGCGCGGTAAGGCCCATCGGGATCGCCATGATCCGCCGGAACCGCTCCATCCACGCACCCGGCTTGGGCAGCATCCGCCTGAGCGGCGGCACAAAGCCGAGCAGCAGAAATGGCAGCGCCAGCCCCAGCCCGAGACAGGCGAACAGCAGCAACGCCTGCGGCACCGGCAACAGCAGCGCCGCGCCCAGCGCCGCAGCCATGAACGGCCCGGTGCAGGGCGTCGCCACGAAGGCCGCCAGCAGTCCTGTGGCAAAGGCTCCGGTCTTCTCGCCCCCCATGCTCACCGACACGGCAGGCAGATCGAACAGCCCGGCGAAGTTCGCGGTGATCGCTGCGGCCAGCACCAGCAGGGCGACAACCACGCCCGGTTCCTGCAACTGGAAAGCCCAGCCGACCTGTTCCCCCGCAGCCCGCAACGCCAGCAGCAGCGCGCCCAGCGCGAGGCAGGCGAGCACCACGCCTGCGGTATAGGCCAGCCCCTCGGCGCGGTCCTTGGCCTCGCTCTCGCTGGCACGGGCCAGCGTCAGCGCCTTGAGGCTCAGGATCGGGAAGACACAGGGCATGATGTTGAGCAGCAGGCCGCCCGCAAGCGCGCCGAGGATCAGCGTCCACAGCGGCGGTGCGGGCACAGAACGCGGACCGGCAACCACCTCGCCCCCGGTTGGCACATCGCCCGGATCGGCGGCGAAGCGCACCCCGCTGCCGTCGCCAAAGGCGAGGATACCCTCCACCTGTGCCGCCTCGCCCGTGCCGTAGGCATCGAGCGGGATATCCGCCACCAGCACATCGCCAACGCGGCGGAAGGTCTGCGGCGCGGCATAGGCGACCAGCCGCTCGTTGGCGATGAACACGTGCGGGTCGGAAAGGCCCATCGCCGCAGGCACTGGAATGGCAAGGCGCAGGGTCTTGTCCGCCACCGCGAACGCGGCGCGCGCGTCGAGCTGCGGCGCGACCTCGGCCCGCCACCGCCCGAAATCGCCGCCGGCACCGGCCAGCAGCAAGGCATCCTGCGGCACGCAGATCTGGTCGGTGCAGGCGAGGTATTCGACATGGCCCTTCACCTGCCCAAAGGCGGCGACATCGGCGCCGGCAGGCACCTGCACCGGCACCAGCACGGTGTAGGGGCCTTCATAGATGTGATTCATCAGCCCGCTGATCGTCAGCCGCTGCGGCACCGGATAGCGCGGCGCGCCGATCTGCCAACCAGCGGGCAGATCGAGCCACAGCTTCATCCCCTGCCCCGCATCGCCGGGGTTCGACCAGTAACCGTGCCATTCGGATGCGCTGGGGGTAAAGCGCAGCGCCAGCATCCATTCCTGTCCGGCCCGCGGCGCACCGTCGGCATGAAGCGCCACCGCGATCTTCGCGTCGCCATAGCGCGCCTCGGTCGGCGGCGGGGGGACGGCCACCGCCTGCGCCGCACCTGCCAGCATCACGCTTGCGAGCAGCGCAAGCCAGCATGCAAGCATTTGACGGATCATGACGGTGAAGATTCTTGCGCGGGACACGGCCAACCCTCTAGGCTTCGTGGCACTTGTTCGCAATCGGAGCCGCCACGGTGACAGCAACTTCCAATGATACCCGCGATCTCGTCATTCTCGGCGGGGGGCTGGTGGGGATGACCCTCGCGCTGGCGGCGGCGAAGAAGGGGCTGTCCTCCCACGTGATCGACCGTGCCGACCCGGCCGAGCTTACCGCCGAAGGCTTCGATGACCGCGCCACCGCGATCTCCACCGCCAGCTGGCACCTGTTCGAGAATATCGGGATTGCCGAGGGGTTGGAGCAATTCGCCTGCGACATCGCCAGCATCGCCGTGACCGACCAGCAGAAGCCCGGCCGCCTCGACTTCGTCCCGGGCGAAGGTGACGGCACGCTGGGCCGGATGTTCCCCAACCGGCGCCTGCGCCTCGCCCTGTTCGAGGCCGCGGCGAAGGAACCGCTGGTCAACTGGATCGCCAAGGCCAACGTCACCGAACGCCAGCGCAGCGAATATGGCGTTGCCGCCGTGCTGACCGACGGGCGCAAGTTCAAGGGCCGGCTGATGATCGCCGCCGAGGGCCGCCAGTCACCCACCCGCGATGCGGCGGGTATCTCCATCGCCAAGTGGGATTACAAGCACCGCGCGATTATCTGCGGCCTCACCCATGAAAAGCCGCACGGCAATGTCGCGTGGGAAATCTTCTACCCCGCCGGACCCTTTGCGCTGCTCCCCCTCAATGACGATGCCGACGGCACCCACCGCTGCTCGCTGGTGTGGACCGTGTCGGAGAGCGATGCGGCGGGCGTTACCAAGCTGGGCGACCGCGCCTTTCTGGCGGAGGTCGAAAAGCGCATGGGCGGGGTGCTGGGCAAGGTGCTGAGCGTCGGCCAGCGGTCGAGCTATCCGCTGGGCTTCCACCACACCGCCAAGATCACCGCCGAACGCCTCGCCCTGATCGGCGACAGCGCCCACGGCATCCACCCCATCGCCGGTCAAGGCCTCAACCTTGGCCTGAGGGATGTGGGCGCGCTGGTCGAAGTGCTGGCCGATGGCGCGCGGCTCGGCCTCGATCCGGGCGATCCGGAGCTGCTGAAGCGCTACGAAAACTGGCGCGGGCTGGACAGCTTCATGGTCGCGCTAGCGACCGACGGCCTGACGCGCCTGTTCGGCGTGCCCGGCAAGACCGCAAGCGCCGTGCGCCGCCTTGGCATGGCCGCGGTGCAGCGCACGCCGCTGCTGAAGCAATTCTTCATGGACGAGGCGCGCGGGGTCTCGGGTGATCTGCCGGAGCTTCTGCGGGGGTAGCTTCAGTCGCAGTCCTCGTCACCCCGGCGAAAGCTGGGGTAACGATGTCGGCTTCGAGACCTGACCCTAAGGCCGCACCAGCGGGCTCAATTGCCGCACCGGATTGCCGGCCCCGTCGCGCAGGCCGCGCTGGTCGAGCACGGCGGCGGTCTCGATCACTTCCAGCGCGTCCATCGCCTTCTTGTAGCGTTCGGCATCCTTGATCCACGCCTCCGCCTTGGCGGCGCCGGGCATGCCGCGCACCTCGTCGATCGCGGCCTGATAACGCCCCTGCTCCAGCGCCCAGCGCGCGCGTTCAAGGCGCTTCTGCGGCTGGGGCGAGGGGGTGGTTTCGCGCCGGAACACGAACAGCTGCTTCAATTCGCGCTTAAAGGCGCCCCATGACGGCCCCTCGCTGCTCTGCTGCAATTGCGGCCCCAGCCCTTCAAGCCGCGCGACCAGCTGGTCAAGCCGCACCGGCTCCCGCGAGAATTCGACGATGGAGCCCACCGCGTTGGGCCACTGGTCGCCGAACCGCAGGCGCAGCTGATCGGCGAGGTATCCAAGCTCCGCCCCGCGTTCGAGCGAGCGGCGGGTGGCAAAGGCGATCAGCAGGCTTTCGGCACGGGCGGCATTGCCGGCGGCGGCCTGCGCTTGCAGGTCCAGACGGGTGAGGCGCTGTTCGGCGGCGGCAAGGCGCTGGTCGATTCCGCCCTGTTGTTCGGCCACGCGTTCGGCGGCCTGCTCGGCCTTGATCGCGGCAGCAGCAGCGGGGGTCGCGCTGGCGGTCAGTGCGGGCGAAGGCGCGGCAGCGGTGGGCGATGCGTCAGCGGTGACGCGCGCAGGCGCGGTGTCGGGCGTTCCGGCGAGGTTGTACCACACCACCCAGCCCACCAGCCCGCCCCCGGCCACAAAGGCGAAGCAAGCGGCCAGCAGCAGCCCGCGCATCGATCCCGGGCGGGCGGGGGTTTCGTAAGGCATTGGTCCGGGCTCAGAGGCCATGGCGATCCGTTCTTGCGACCCTTGCGTGTTCTGTCAGCGGCAGCGCGTTCATGGCTGCCGGGGCGGAAGGGAGGGAATGGAGCGCGCCTGTGCGCACAAGTCAAATGCCAATTGCAGCAAGGCGCCCTCGTCCGGCGTGGCGGCAGTGTGGACTGCGCCCCACCCCTCGCCCGCCGCCGCCGCGATACGCGGGCCGAGCGCGGCAAGGGCGATAGCAGCGCGGGCCAGCCCCAGCCGGTCGCATTCGGCGGCGAAATGGCGGGCGGTGGCGGCAGAGTGGAGCAGCACCAGCGCCTTCCCCGATCCAAGCAGTGCCGCCGCCGGATCGAGCGGCAGGGCGACCGAGCGGTAGGCAATCACCTCGGCAAAGGTCACCCCCGTCGGCGGGGTCAGTGGCACGTGCTCCTCCCCCGCGATGCGCAGCAGGTGGCACGGGGCGGCGATGGCATCGAGCACGCCCTGAAGGCCCCCGCTTCCTGTCATTGCGATAGCGAACCCCGCCGCGCGGGCGGCGGCGGCAGTCGCCTCGCCCACGGCATAGACGGGCTTTTCGCGCAGCTGTGCAAGGTGCGGGCCGCCATGGAGAATGGCGTTAGCGCTGCCGATCAGCAGTCCGTCGATCCCGGCAGGATCAGGGCAGTCCCACGCCACGGCGCGGATTTCGGAGAGCGCGTGGCCGGTGATCGCAAGGCCCATCGCGCCCGCCCTTTCCAGCGTCGCGGCAAGCCCCGGCTCGGGCCGCAGCGCGAGGAGGCGGTAACTCACCCCGCCGCCCTGAAATGCGGCGCGATCCCCGGCGTCGCCCGCGCCAGCAGATCGGCGGCCAGCGCGCGAACCGGCGCATGATCGCCGGGCGCGAAGCTGGCAGTGCCCTCGATCCGCTCGGCCCCGTCGGGGCTGAACAGCGCGGCGCGCATGGTCAACGTGCCATCCGCCAGCTCGCACAGCACGGCGACCGGCGAGTGGCAGGTGCCGCCCAGCTCCGCCAGCAGCGCGCGTTCGGCCTCCAGCTCGGCGCGGGTCGGCGCATGGTCGATGGCGGCGAGCAGCGCGGTGGTCGCGGCATCATCGGCGCGGCATTCGATGGCGATCACGCCCTGCGCGGCGGCGGGAATCCATTCGGCAGAACCCAGCGGCGTGCCGACTTCGCACTGCTCCAGCCGCTCCAGCCCGGCAGCGGCAAGGAAGGTCACATCCGCCTCGCCATCCGCCAGCTTCTTGAGGCGCGTGGCGACATTGCCGCGGAAGGTCACGACCTTGCAATCGGGCCGCAGGTTGAGAAGCTGCGCCGCCCGGCGCGGGGCGCTGGTGCCGACGACCGCGCCTTGCGGGATCGCCGCGATGCTCGCAGCGCCCACCAGGCTGTCCCGCCGGTCAGCGCGCGGGAGGAACGCGGGAAAGTGGAATTCGCGCGGACGGATGGTCTCGACATCCTTGGCGGAATGCACCGACAGGTCGATCCGCCCCTCGCCCAGCCACTGGTCCAGCTCCTTGGTCCACAGCGCCTTGCCGCCGATTTCCGAAAGGGGCCGGTCGAGCACCTTGTCACCGCTGGCGAGAACGGGGACGAGTTCAACCTCCTCCTCGGTCCAGCCATGGGCCGCACACAGGCGGGCGCGGGTCTCGTAGGCCTGCGCCATCGCCAGCGGGGAATTGCGGGTGCCAAGGCGGATGCGGGGCGGCGAGGCTGTGGTGCTTGTCGTCATGCTGGCTTGCTCTAGCCTTCACAGGCACTAGATGGAAGCCGGATGGGATCGTCAACGCACACCTCAGACATGCCGCTCGTTCTGGGCATCGAATCCAGCTGCGATGAGACGGCTGTCGCGCTGGTGCGCGGGGACGGGACGATTGTCGCGCAGGCGATCGCCAGCCAGGAAGCCGAACACGCGCCCTATGGCGGGGTCGTGCCCGAAATCGCCGCCCGCGCCCATGCCGAACGCCTCGCGCCGATGCTGGAGAAGGTGATGGGCGATGCGGGTGTGGCGCTGGCGGATGTGGATGCCATCGCCGCCACCGCAGGCCCCGGCCTGATCGGCGGCGTGATGGTCGGCCTCGTCAGCGCCAAGGCGCTCGCCATGGCGGCGGACAAGCCGCTGCTGGCGGTCAACCATCTGGAAGGCCACGCCCTGTCCCCCCGCCTTGCCGACCGCGCGCTGGCGTTCCCCTATCTGTTGCTGCTGGTGTCGGGCGGGCATTGCCAGATCCTCGCCGTCGAGGGTGTCGGCCAGTACCGCCGCCTCGCCACCACCATCGACGATGCGCTGGGCGAGGCGTTCGACAAGACCGCCAAGATCCTCGGCCTCGGCTATCCCGGCGGGCCGGCGGTGGAGCGACTGGCGCTGGAGGGTGACCCCAAGGCCGTGCCCCTGCCCCGCCCGCTGAAAGGCGCAGCCGAACCGCATTTCTCCTTCGCAGGCCTGAAAAGCGCAGTGCTGCGCGCGGTCGAGAGCGGCGCGCACGCCCCCGCCGATATCGCCGCCAGTTTCCAGCAGGCCGCCATCGAATGCCTGATCGACCGGCTGGAGCGCGCGCTGGACGCCGCAGGCCCCTTCCCCGCGCTGGTGGTGGCCGGGGGTGTTGCCGCCAACAAGGCGGTGCGCGCGGCGCTTGAAAACCTCGCCGGCAAGCACGGGATGCACTTCACCGCCCCGCCGCTGGCGCTGTGCACCGATAATGCCGCGATGATCGCCTGGGCGGGGATCGAACGGCTTGCGCAGAAGGGCGAGAGCTTCACCGGCGACCCGCTCGATTTCGTGGCCCGTCCGCGCTGGCCGCTCGATCCGGCAGCCGAAACGGTGCGCGGTGCGGGGTATAAGGCATGAACCAGAACCAGACCATCGGCGTGATCGGCGCAGGCGCATGGGGCACGGCACTGGCCCAGATGCTCGCCTCCGACGGGCGCGAGGTGATCCTGTGGGCCTACGAGCCCGAGGTGGTCGCAGCGATCAATGACGAGCATCGCAACCCGCTCTACCTGCCTTCAGCCACGCTTGCGCCGACGATCCGCGCGTCCGGCGATCTTGGCGATCTCGCGGAGATCGACACCGTGCTGGTCGTCACCCCGGCGCAGGTGCTGGGGCGCGTGCTTGGCGGCCTTGCCCGCCCCCCGCGCGATCTGGTGCTGTGCTCCAAGGGGATCGAGGCCGGCACCGGGCGGCTGATGAACGATGCCGCGCGCGAAGCCTCGCCGGGCAGCGCCATCGCCGTTCTCTCCGGCCCGACCTTCGCGCATGAAGTCGCCGCTGGTCTTCCCACCGCCGTCACGCTGGCCTGCGAGGGCGGGCGGGCGCAGTGGGAACGCCTTGCACCGGCCATCGCCCGGCCCGCGTTCCGCCCCTATTATTCCGACGATGTGACCGGCGCGGAAATCGGCGGGGCGGTCAAGAACGTGCTCGCCATCGCCTGCGGTGTCGTGGAAGGCCTCGCGCTCGGCCAGAACGCCCGCGCCGCGCTGATCGCGCGGGGCTTCAGCGAGATGCTGCGCTTCGGCGAGGCGCTGGGGGCCGAGACCGAAACGCTCAGCGGGTTGTGCGGGCTTGGCGATCTGGTGCTGACCTGTTCATCCACCTCCAGCCGCAATTTCAGCCTCGGCAAGGCATTGGGCGAAGGCGCGCGCGCCGCTGACCTGATGGCAGACCGCCGCACCGTGGCCGAAGGCGCGCACACCGCCCCGGTGCTGGCCGACCTCGCAGCCCGGCGCGGCATCGCCATGCCGATTGTCGCCGCGGTCGACGCGATCCTCAAGGGCGAGGACGCCCGCAAGGTCGTCGCCGCGCTGCTCGCCCGCCCCTTGCGCGCCGAGCTGGAAAGCGACGCGAAGGACCTTCAGGCGTGAACACCTCTGCCACCGCGACCGGCGACAGCGACGATATCGCCCAGCTCGCCAAGGGCGGGCGCACCAATACGCTGGGTTTCGTCGTCCGGCTGATCGCGCGCATTCCCTTCCTTGTCATCGCCACGCACCTCTACGGGGCCGAGGCGCTGGGGCGCTTCGCATCGGCGCTGGTGCTGATCGAGATCATCGCGCTGATCTGCTCGCTGGGCGAAAAACGCGGACTGGCGCAGCGCCTGTCCGAAGGCGCGGGCGAGAACCGCGCGGCGGAAACCAACCTCGTCTATGACGGCATCCTGCTGGCGCTGGCCTATTCGGCGGTGGCGGCGGCTGTGCTGTGGGTGTTTCCCGAACCGATGTTCCCCAACGGGATGAACTCCGATTGGGACCTGTGGCTGATCGCCACCATCCCCGCCTTCGCCGTGACCGAGATCCTGCTTGCCGCGCAGGCCTACCGCTTCGATATCGCCACCACGGTGCGCGCGCGGGCTGTGGTGGAGCCGTGGACGATCTCGATCGGGGCGGGCGTGTTCTTCTATTTCCCCGCCACGCGTGACAGCGGGCTGGCGCTGGCCTTCATCGTATCGATTTACGCCGGGCTGCTGACCGCGCTGTGGCCGTTCCTGCGCACCTATGGCCTGCCGCGTGGCTGGCGTCCGCACCCGAGCCCGATGCTGGCCATCTCGGCGCGGGCCTTCCCGCTGGTGGGTGCCGACGCCATCGAGCGCGGGACGCGGCTGCTGGATATCTTCATCCTCGGCCTGTTCGCGCCCCCGCAGGCGGTGGGCATCTATTACGCCGCGCAGCAGATCGCCTCGCTGCCGCAGAAGCTGAAGACCAGCTTCGAACCGATCCTCTCGCCCGTCATCACCAAGAACCTGCGCATCGGCAACATGGACGCGATTGCCGCGCAGGTGCGGCAGGTGGGGTTCTGGATCATCGCCATCCAGCTCGGCATCGCGCTGGTGCTGGGCGTGCCGGGCGAGGCGGTGATGGGCCTGTGGGGGCCGGATTATGTCGCGGGCACCGCCGCCCTCGCCTTTCTGCTGGCGGCCGAGGTTGTCGCCTCGATGGCGGTCGTCTCGGAAAGCGTGCTGGTCTACATCGCGCGCAAGCGCAATCTGGCGATCTCGGTCGGGATCATCGCTTTGCAGGCGGTGCTGACCATCGTGCTGATCGAGATGGCGCAGCGCATGGAGCTCGGGCGCGGGTTTCAGGCAGCAGGGGCAGCGGGGGCGCTGATGGTGGCACTGGGCGTGTCGAGCCTCGTCAAGGCGCTGTTGCTGAAGCACCTGCTGGGCGCGCCGGTCAGCAACTGGCGCTGGGCGCTGGTCTATGCCGCCGCGCCCGCCGTGGTGGTCGGCTATGCCTTCACCTGGGCGCCGGAGTGGATGGAGCTGGTGATCGGCATCCCCGCCGTGCTCGGCACCTATGCGCTGGTGATCTGGCGGCGCGGTTTCAGTGACGAGGACAAGGTGCTGTTCCGCAAGCAGGCGGCCAGCGAGGCGAACAACGATCCGGCGTAGCCAAGGCACGTTCAGTCGCCATTCACGGCCCGCGCCGGATTTTCGTCTCCGTTGAAATTGCGGGGAGAATGGCGATGCGTGGTTCGAAGCTGGCCGCAGCCGCGGCACTGTGCGCGATTGTCGCGGGGTGTGCAAAGGAAGCACCCAAGCTGGCCGAAGCCCTGCCACCACCGCCGCCCCCACCGATGGCTCCGCCGCCTCCCTCACCTGCCCCGCCCCCGCCCGCGATGGCAGCCGAAGCCGCGATCGTTGTCACCGCACAGCGCCGCGTGCAGCACAACTACGACGTCGCCACCGCCGTCACAGTCGTCAGCGGCGAGACCTTCATCCCCGCCGTGCAGGCTGCCACCGATCCGGGCAACGAGCGTTACGACGGCAAGGAAGTCTCCCCCGTCAAGGTGGTCGCGACCGAGCCGGTCTCGACCTTCGCGGTCGATGTCGACACCGGGGCCTATGCCAATGCCCGGCGGTTCCTGACGCAGGGGATGCTCCCCCCGCAGGACGCGGTGCGGACCGAGGAGATGATCAACTACTTCCGCTACGATTACGCCGCGCCGGAAGATCGCAGCCAGCCGTTCACCGTCACCACCGATGTGGCGAAGAGCCCGTGGAACCCCGATGCCTACCTGATGCGCGTCGGCCTGCGCGGCTATGTTATCGCCGCGGCGGAACGCCCGCCGGCCAACCTCGTGTTCCTGATGGACGTCTCGGGATCGATGAACAGCCCCGACAAGCTGCCCTTGGTCAAGACCGCGCTGGCCGGCCTAGCGGGCGAGCTGGGGCCGCAGGACCGCGTGTCGATCGTCGTCTATGCCGGCGCGGCGGGACTCGTGCTTGAACCGACCAACGATACGGCAAAGATCAAGCGCGCGCTCGACCAGCTTTCCGCAGGCGGCTCCACAGCGGGGGGTGCGGGGATCGAACTGGCCTACCAGATTGCCGAAGGCAGCTTCATCAAGGGCGGGGTCAACCGCGTGATCCTCGCAACCGACGGCGATTTTAACGTCGGCGTCTCGGACACCAAGGCGCTGATCGACCTGATCGAGAAGAAGCGCGCCAGCGGCATCACCCTCACCACGCTCGGCTTCGGGCAGGGCAATTATAACGAGGCGATGATGGAGCAGATCGCCAACAAGGGGAACGGCAACTACGCCTATATCGACACCGCGCTGGAAGCGAAGAAGGTGCTGGGCGAGGAGATGCAGTCGACCCTCTTCACCATCGCCAAGGACGTGAAGATCCAGGTCGAATTCAACCCCGCCGTGATCGCGCAATACCGCCTGATCGGCTACGAGAACCGGGCGCTGCGCGAGGAAGATTTCGATAACGACGCCGTCGACGCGGGCGAGATCGGGGCCGGCCATCAGGTGACCGCGATCTACGAAGTCGTCCCCGCGGGCGGCAAGGGCTGGATCGCGCCGCGCAAATATGCCGACACGCCGCCGACCGCCGCGCGTGAACGGATCGCCGAGGCTGCCACTGTCAAGCTGCGCTACAAGCTGCCCGATGGCGACAAATCGCGCCTGATCGAACAGGTCGTGCCTTACAGCGCCCTGCGCGATGCCGCCGCCCCGCGCGGCGATTTCGCCTTCGCCGCCGCGGTCGCCGCCTATGGCCAGGTGCTGCGCGGCGACACGCTGATGCGGGGCTTCGGCTTCGATGATATCGGCAAGCTCGCCGGACAGCAGGACAATTTCTGGCGGCAGGAGTTCCTCCAGCTCAACGCGCTCGCGGCGAGCATGAAGGGCGGCTGATCCGGTCCGGGACCGCACGGGGGTTGGGCGAGGGCCTGCAAGGCTGCTAGGGAGCGGCAGCCAACCCGACCCGATTCCCGCTGAAAGAGTGACGCCATGATTGCCGCCGATCCCACCACCCTCATCCCCGTGATCCTGATCGCGCTTGTCGTGCTGGTGATCGGGGTGTGGGCCTTCAGCCGCGCCAACCGCAAGGCGCGCATCACCGACGAGGACGGCGCGCCCGGGCTGGTCCGCGATGTGCTGGCAGAAGGCGCCGCCCCCGCCCCGCGCAATCAGGCGCTGATCGATGCCCCGCGCGCGATGGACGTATCCTTCGGCGAGCTGTCCGCCGCCGCCAACGCCCAGCCGACCGCAGCCGCCCCGCTCGGCACCGACGAGGAGGCCGGACCCGACATCGCCCCTGCCCCGGCCCCCACGCCCGCCCCGCCCGCCCCGCCCGCCCCGCCCGCAGGCGCCGCCGACGATTTGACCCGCATCAAGGGCCTTGGGCCCAAGATTGCCGCGCTGCTCGGCGAATTCGGCGTCACCACCTTCGCCCAGATCGCGGCATGGACCCCGGAGGAGGTCGAGCGGATCGACGCGAAAATGGGCCGCTTCAGCGGGCGCATCACCCGCGATCAGTGGGTGGAACAGGCCAAAATGCTCGCCGCGGGCGACGAAACCGCCTTCGCCCGACAATTCGGCAACAACGGATAAGAAACCGCGCAGCCTGACGTCTAAACCGTGTTACAGTCCGTCCGGGATTCGAAAACACGCGGGAGAAGACCGATGGCTTTGCGAATCTTGGTGGCCGAAGACGAGTTCATAACCGCCTTCGATCTGTGCGATACCTTCGAAGAAGCGGGCTACGAGGTCGAAGGACCGCATGCCGGGATTTGCTCGGCCATGCTCGCCTGCCAGAAGGAAAAGCCCGATCTGGCGCTGCTCGATATCGAACTGGCAGATGGCCTGAGCCTCGAACTGGCGCAGAAGCTGCTGGACGATAATGTGCCGGTGATCCTGCATTCCGCCCGCGAAGACACCGGCGCGCTGGCCGCCCGCTTCCCGCAAGCGACGACGCTGGTGAAGCCCTGCCCGCCCGCCCAGCTGCTCGATACGGTCAGCGGCGTTCTGACGCGGGTTTGAGGGCATTCCGGAAGAAAGCTCTGCCCCCGCCCCGGACTTGATCAGGGGCCGCGCTTTTTGAAAGATTTCAGGAATTGCCCTGATTGGTCCGCCTCTGGACGGGCCGCAAGCGCGACTGCGCGCCCGCAGCTGCTCGCGCGAAACGCGGCGAGGACTGCGCGCGGAATGGCGTGCAGCACACAAGGAAAGCGGGGCCCCGGGCCACGCCCGGGGAGGGGTTGATGTTGGCGCGATCCCCTTGCCCCTCTGCCCCAACCCTGCGATGGCTGGGGCATGAGCACGATGAAACTC
>JAIEOM010000155.1 GCA_019750455.1 Sphingomonadales bacterium
GCATCGATCCACAGGCCCTTGTCGCCCCCGGATACCCCCTCCAGCGCCGCCTTCAGCACGGCGCGATCAACCGGGCGGCCGCGCAGCTTGTTTTCCGCTTCCTGCACCAGCCCGGGCGCGGCGTGACGGAGCAGGGTTTTGCCGGCGACGAATTCCGCCTCCAGCTGGTCCACGTAAGGCTGGCGGATCGTCGCCTGCGTGCCGAGCAGCCCGATTACCCCCGATTTGCTCGCCAGCGCGGCAGGCTTGATCGCGGGAACGGTGCCGACCACCGGAATTTCCAGCACTTCGCGCACCATGCCCAGCGCGATCGTGCTCGCCGTGTTGCAGGCGATGCAGGCGAGGCGCGGCTGATACCGCTCGGTCATCCGTCCGAGCAGCCCCGCGACCCGCGCCGCCACCTGCGCCTCGGTCTTGGTGCCATAGGGCAGGCCGGCAAGATCGGCGGCATAGATCACCGGCGCCTGCGGCAGCACCTCGCGCAGCGCGTCATAGACGGTCAGCCCGCCGACGCCGGAATCGAACAACACGATGGGGGAGGATTTGTCCAAGTCTATCAAACCCGTTCGCCCTGAGCTTGTCGAAGGGCCGTTTTTCCTTAGAGATGCTTGCGCTAGAGAAAGTGCGGGGCTTCGACAAGCTCACCGCGAACGGAGGATATGCTTGGAACCGGTTTTCGCCGCCCTCTTGGGCTTTCTCCTCGGCTCGATCCCCTTCGGCCTGATCCTCACCCGCGCGGCGGGGCTGGGGGATGTGCGCCAGATCGGCAGCGGCAGCATCGGGGCGACCAACGTGCTGCGCACCGGCAACAAGGGGCTGGCGGCAGCGACCGTGCTGCTCGATGCAGCGAAGGCGGTGATCCCGGTGCTGGTGGCGCGCGCCGTGTGGCCGGGCACCGAAGGGATCGCAGCGGTCGCGGCGGTGGCGGGGCATTGCTTCACCCCGTGGCTCGCCTTCAAGGGCGGCAAGGGCTTTGCCAGCGCGGCCGGCGCGCTGGGTGCGCTGGCCTGGCCCGCGATGCTCGCTTGCGCGGCGATCTGGGCGATCACGCTGTTCCTCAGCCGGATTTCCTCCGTGTCCTCGCTGGTCAGCGTCATTGCCGCGCCGGTGGTGGCATGGGCGCTCGGCTACCCGCAGGTCATTGCCCCGTTGATCGCCATTGCCGCGATCGTCATCATCCAGCACCGCGCCAATATCGGCCGGTTGATGCGGGGGGAGGAGCCGAAAGTCGGCTCGTCGGGCAAATGATGGCGGGTGCCATCTGATGGAGAGCACGGGGTCGCAGCCAACGCTCTCAGAGCCGCAATTGACTCAGGCCGAGGCCTTCGCGCGCATCCGCCTGCTGCGCTCGCCCAATATCGGCCCGGTCAGTTATCGCCAGCTGCTCGCCCGGTTTGGCACGGCGGGGGCGGCGCTGGATGCGCTGCCCGATCTCGCCAGCCGGGGGAGGGGGCAATACCGCCCCGCCGCCGCAGACAGCATCGAGCGCGAGGTTGCCGCCGTGCGCCGTGCGGGCGCGCGCTACCTGTTCCACGATCAGCCCGATTACCCCGCGCTGCTGGGCGAGTTGGACAGCGCGCCGCCGATCGTCACCTGCCGCGGCAGGCTGGCTTTGGCGAGCGAGCCCTGCGTCGCCATCGTCGGCGCGCGCAACGCCAGCGCCGCGGCCGTCAAACTCGCCCGCGATTTCGCCGCAGCCCTTGCCGAGGCGGGGTTCACCATCGTCTCGGGCCTCGCCCGTGGCATTGACGGCGCGGCCCATGATGGTGCCTTCCCGCAGACCATCGGCGTGATCGCCAGCGGGATCGACATCGCCTATCCGCCGCAGCACACCGTGCTTCAGGAACGCATCGCGACCGAGGGGCTTCTCGTGGCCGAACAGCCCCCCGGCACCGAACCGCGCGGGCGGCATTTCCCTTCCCGCAACCGCATCATCGCCGGGCTCGCGTCGGGCACGCTGGTGATCGAAGCCGCACCGCAATCGGGCAGTCTCATCACCGCGCGGCTGGCGGGCGAGGCGGGGCGCGAGGTCATGGCGATCCCCGGTTCCCCCCTCGATGCGCGCAGTCTCGGGTGCAACCAGCTGATCCGCGAAGGCGCGGTGCTGGTGCAGACGCCCGACGAGGTCGTGGAACTGCTGCAAAGCTTCACCGGCGCGCCGCGATCACGCTTCCGGGTCAGCGACAGTCCGGGTGATTTCGACTATGCCGAACTCGCCCGCCTCGACTGGGGCGAGGCGCGCGCCGATCTGTCCGGCGATATCGCCCACCTGCTCACCCACGCCCCCATCGGCATCGACGAACTGATCCGCCAGTCCGGCGCCAGCGCTGCGGAGGTCCACATGGCCCTGCTGGAACTGGAACTGGCGGGTGATCTGGCCCGCGAGACGGATGGAAGCGTGCGGCGCACGGGCTAGGCACTTGCCTCTTGACGCTGTAAGCGCCGCCGTCCCACCCTCGCGTGTACGTATACGCGTAAGGACAGACCCAAGATCCCATGCAGCTTGTCATCGTAGAATCTCCCGCCAAGGCGAAGACCATCGAGAAGTATCTCGGCAAGGACTACAAGGTCCTCGCTTCCTATGGCCATGTCCGCGATCTGCCGCCCAAGGATGGCAGCGTGAAGCCGGAGGACGACTTTGCGATGGAGTGGGAACTCTATCGCGACAAGCAGAGCCGCTTCAAAGAGATTGCCGACGCGGCCAAGGGCGCGACCCGCCTCGTTCTGGCGACCGACCCTGATCGCGAGGGCGAGGCGATCAGCTGGCACGTGCGCGATCTGCTGGCGAAGCGGAAGGCGTTGCCCAAGGAGGTCGCCCGCGTCACCTTCAACGCGATCACCAAGCAGGCCGTGACCGAGGCGATGGCCAAGCCCCGCGAGCTCGATCAGCCCTTGATCGACGCCTATCTGGCGCGGCGCGCGCTCGACTACCTGTTCGGCTTCACCCTCTCGCCGGTGCTGTGGAGGAAGCTCCCCGGGGCCAAGAGCGCGGGGCGCGTGCAATCGGTCGCGCTGCGCCTGATCGTCGAGCGGGAGCGCGAGATCGAGGCGTTCCGCGCGGAGGAATACTGGAGCGTGCTGGCAAGGATGCAGCACGACGGGACGGAATTCGACGCGCGGCTCGTGACGTTCAAGGGCGTGAAGCTGGAGCGCCTCAGCCTCGGCAATCAAGGCATCGCGATGGAGGCCAAGGCCGCGGTGGAAGCCGGGCGCTTCACCGTGGAGGGCGTCGAGACCAAGCCGCTGAAGCGCAACCCCGCGCCGCCGTTCACCACATCGACCTTGCAGCAGGAGGCCGCGCGCAAGCTCGGTTTCTCGGCGCAGCACACCATGCGCTGCGCGCAATCGCTCTACGAAGCGGGCGCGATCACCTATATGCGGACCGATGGCGTGCAGATGGACCCGGGCGCGATCATGGCGCTGCGCGATGCGATCAAGGCGCGCTATGACAGCGCCTACCTGCCGGAAAAGCCGCGCTTCTACAGCACCAAGGCCAAGAACGCGCAGGAAGCGCACGAGGCGATCCGCCCAACCGATTTCACCCGCGAACGCGCTGGCAGTGCGGATGAAGCGCGGCTTTACGACCTCATTTTCAAGCGCGCGATGGCCAGCCAGATGGCGACCGCGCAGCTGGAACGCACCACGGTCACCTTCCGCGATGCCACCGGAAGCCATGAACTGCGCGCCACGGGGCAGGTGATCCGCTTCCCCGGCTTCCTTGCGGTCTATCAGGAAGGGCTGGACGACAGCGAGGACGAGGACGGCGGCCTGCTGCCGCAGATGAAGGCGGGCGACATGCCTGCCAAGCGCGCGGTCGAGGCCACCCAGCACTTCACCCAGCCGCCGCCGCGCTTCTCGGAAGCTTCGCTGGTCAAGCGGCTGGAGGAGCTTGGCATCGGGCGCCCTTCGACCTACGCCTCGACCATCCAGACCCTGCGCGACCGCGCCTATGTGCGCATGGAGAAAAACCGCTTCTTCGCCGAGGAATCCGGCCGTTTGCTGACCGCCTTCCTCGAACGCTTCTTCCCCACCTATGTCGCCTATGATTTCACCGCCGGGATGGAGGACGAGCTCGACGTCGTCTCTGACGGGCGCGAGGAATACAAGGTGCTGCTCGCGCGCTTCTGGAAGGACTTCAAGCCGAAGGCCGACGAGGTGATGGAGAAGATGCCCTCGGAAGTGACCGAGGCGCTGGACGAATATCTCTCCGACTTCCTGTTCCCGCCCAAGGAGGATGGCAGCGACCCGCGCGAATGCCCGCTCTGCGCTGCGGAGGGGCGCGCCAACGGGCGGCTGTCCCTGCGCGGCGGCCGCTTCGGCGCCTTCGTCGCCTGCGCCAACTATCCGGAGTGCAAATACACCCGCCGCTTCGCCCAGCCGGGCGGCGACGGGGACAGCGGGGGCGAGGACGGCATCCTTGGCCAGCATCCCGAAACCGGCGAGAACATCCTGCGCAAGACCGGGCGCTTCGGCCCCTATGTGGAGATGGGCGAGGGCAAGGAGGCCAAGCGCGCCAGCATCCCCAAGGACCTCGACGATTTCGATCTCGATTGGGCGGTGAAGCTGCTGGAGCTGCCCCGCATCATCGGCGCGCATCCCGACACCGGCCTTGAAATCGAAGCGAATATCGGGCGGTACGGCCCCTATCTGCGGCATGACGGCAAGTACGGAAAGCTCTCCAACACCCGCGAGGTGTTCGAAGTGGGCATGAACCGCGCGGTCGATATCCTCGCCCAGGCGGCCAATCGCGGCGGGGCGGCGCGCGGCAAGTCCGAACCGATCGCCACGCTCGGCGCGCACCCGGTCAGCGGCGGGGAGATCAAGGTCATGCCGGGGCGGTTTGGCCCCTATGTGACCGACGGCACCACCAACGCCACGATCCCGCGCGACACCAAGCCCGAGGACGTGACCTTGGAGGCCGCCGTCGAACTGATCGATGCGCGCGCGGCCAAGGGTCCGGCCAAGGGCAAGGGCAAGAAGAAGGCCGCTCCCAAGAAGGCGGCTGCCAAGAAAGCTCCGGCCAAGAAAAAGGCGCCTGCGAAAAAGAAAGCCGCTTCTGCGACGAAGTGAGGCGCGGGGGGGCTGCAAAACGCCCCCCGGTGCCCGCGCGCGTTGACCAAACATAAAGCATTTGCCCCCTAGAACCGGCAGCAGACAAAGGGCTCCTGCCGTGATCGAAATCGAAGTCCAGAACGAGACCCACCAGACCCAGAGCCGGATCCGCTTCGCCGCGGTCCCGCGTATCGGCGAAGGCCTGCGCCTGCGCGAGCCTGACGGGATGTGGGCGAGCTACGATGTGCTTGATGTGTGGTACCAGAAGGCCGAATTCGGCGATGTCTGGATGCCCTATCTCCATGTCCGCGTGACCCCGGGCGAGGCGGTCGGCACGCTGGAGGCGGACCCTTTCTCCGATGATTTCGCCGCGCAAGGCTATGAACAAAGCTATGCCGCGATGGGCGGGGGGCGCTAGAAATGCAGAACCTTATCAAGCGCCACACCGGCCCCAACCGTCGCGCCCCGCTGGAAGGCAAGACGCTGGCCGAAAAGCTCGCCCAGAATGAAGCGATGCTGGCCGCCGCTGCCGATGAGGATGCCGCGCGCGTTGCCGAAGCCGCTGCCGCTCCGCCTGCACCGGCCCAGACAGAAGCTCCCGCTGCGCCTGCCATGAAGCCTGCCGCGCCCTCGGCCCAGCCTGACGATACGGCGGCCATCGTCGCCGCCGCCAAGGCGATGCGTGACCGCTACGCCGGCACGCCCGCGCCCGCCTCAGTCGCCAAGACCTGCCTGATCGTCGATGACAGCCGCGTGATCCGCAAGGTTTCCAGCAAGATCGCGATCAGCCTCGGCTATGTGCCAGTAGAAGCCGAGAACGGCGAAGAGGCGCTCGCCCGCTGCAAGAAGTCCATGCCCGATCTGGTGCTGACCGACTGGAACATGCCCGAAATGGACGGGATCGAGTTCGTCACCAAGCTGCGCAGCATCCCCACGCCCAAGGAGCCGGTGGTGGTGTTCTGCACTTCGAACGGCGAGGCCAAGGACATCCACGACGGCATCGCCGCGGGCGCGGACGACTACATCGTCAAGCCGTTCGACGAGGCCGCGCTGAAAGGGAAGCTGGAGAAGCTGGGGCGGGGTTAAAGAACCTCACCGTCGTCCCGGCTTGCGCCGGGAAGACTTTGCTCGTCATTGCGAGGAGCGCAGCGACGGAGCAATCCATGGCCTGTTGCGCGAACCGAAAATCGCCGGTCCATGGATCGCCACGGCCCTACGGGCCTCGCGATGACGATGAGTTCGCGGCGTTGCGCAATGCCGTCACGTGGCCGGGCTCGATCCCGAGCAGTTCGGCAATCCTTGCTTCGGTGATCCCCGGATTTTCCTTCAGCAGATCCTCCACTGTCCAGACTAGCGACCCTGGCAGCGGATCGAAGAAACTGCACGGCTGGCTCATCGCCAGCCCGGTCGCGAGAACATCTTCATAGGTCTGGAAGGTCGAAGGCCACAGGCCGTCCGCGACGATCGCCTCTGCCTCGCCGGAACTGAGACGTCGGATGAAGAAATCGTCGTAGATCCGCTCCTCTTGCGCGACGAGCCAGTGCTGCTCGCAGGCATTGCATCGCGAAAGATAGAGCCACCACTGCCTGCCACCATGATCATCGATGCGGTCAACCGTCGCGAAGAAGCGCTCGTCCTGACCATCACCACCCATCGGGATGACATCATGGTCGCGCCGCATCCAGCACTCGCATGATGCGTCGTTGTTGATCAGGTCCTTGAGAAGTTGCCGCAATCGCCGCACCTCGCTGCCGTCGCGATAATCCGCGCAGGTCAGGTCCCAGTGCAGATCTTCGCCAAGAGCGCCTACCATGCCATGCTCGCCGAGGAACCAACGCTCGAACGCGAGCGGTTCGAGATCACCGCGAACGAAGGCCCGGAGACGCTCCAGCTGGCTCGCGGTCAGAAGCCCCATCACCGCACCCAATCCAGCCCAATCTCCTCGAACAGTTCCTTGTCCTCGGCCCAGTTCTCCAGCACCTTGACGTGCAGATACAGGTGCACCTTCACCCCCAGCACCTCCATCAGTTCGGCCCGCGCCGCGGCGCCGATGGCCTTGATCTTTGATCCGCCCTTGCCGAGCACGATCGCGCGCTGGTTGTCGCGCGTCACCACGATCTGCTGGTGGATTTCCACGCTGCCATCGGCGCGCACTTCGTATTTCTCGGGGCGCACCGCGCTGTCATAGGGCAGTTCCTCGTGGAGCTGCTGATACAATTGTTCGCGGGTGATTTCGGCGGCGAGCAGGCGTTCGGAGGCGTCGGAGACCTGATCCTCGGGGTACATCCACTCGCCCTCGGGCATCAGTTTCGCGAGGTTGTCCTTCAGTTCGGGCACGCCTTCACCGGTGAGGGCGGAGACGAAGAAGATCTCGGCAAAATCGACCTTGCCCGAAAGCTCCTGCGCCAGCGCCAGCAGCGGCTCTTTCTTGGCGCGGTCAACCTTGTTGAGGACGAGGATCTTGCGTTCCGGGCGGCCCGCCAGCGTTTCCAGCAGCGGCTCGAGTTCATGGCGGCGCTGCTTGATCGGATCGACCATCAGCAGCACGGCATCGGCGGCCTCTGCGCCTTCCCACGCGGCGCTGACCATCGCGCGGTCGAGCCGGCGGCGGGGCGCGAAGATGCCGGGAGTATCGACCAATATCATTTGGGTGGGGATCATCTGGCCGGGCGCGCCCTCCAACTCATGCAGGGCGATACCGAGCATCCGTGCGCGGGTGGTCTGGGCCTTGGCGCTGGTGATCGCGACCTTCTGGCCGACGAGCGCGTTCACAAGGGTGGATTTGCCGGCATTGGGCGCGCCAAGCACGGCAACGACACCGCAGCGTGTGCCAGAGGAAGGGGGAGAAGGGGTTTCGGTTTCGGTCATGATGCCCCTCTAGCCGTTCGTCCCGAGCTTGTCGAAGGACCGTTTTTCATCTCGTTCGGCGCGCAAGAGCAGGACGGCTTTTGGACAGGGTCAGGGCGGACGGCATCAGGGTGCAGTCAGAGTTGCGCCAGACCCCTGCCAGACCCCCGTTACACCCTTGCCAGACCCCCTCCAGACCGGCCTTGCCCAGCGTTTCACGTGAAACATCGCGGGCGGGTGTGCCAATCAGCCGAACTGTTCGAGAAAGGCCTTGGCGGCGAGCTTTTCAGCCTCGCCCTTGCTGCTCGCGGTTGCTTCGGCGTGGCCGACATTGCGGATCGTGACGCGGACCGTGAAGCGCGCCGCGTGGTCCGGACCGGAGCGGTCGGTGACCTCGTAGAGCGGGGTCGCCCGGCGGTTGCCCGCGGCCCATTCCTGAAGCGCGCTTTTGGGATGCTTGGCCTTGCCGACATCGCCTTCCAGCTCGCCCTCCCACAGGCGGTAGATCAGGCCTTGCGCGGCATCGAAGCCGTTCTCGATGAAGCAGGCGCCGATCAGGGCTTCCATCACATCGCCGAGAATCTTGTCGCTGTCCGCCCCGCCATCATCGCGTGCCTGCTTGCCGAGGCGGATGTGCTGCGGCAGGCCGATCGCCCGGGCGATCCGCGCGCAGGTCGCCCCGCTGACGAGGGCATTGAGGCGCTGCGAAAGCTTGCCTTCGGGTGCGTCGCCCGCGCGGAACAGCCACGCGGCGACCGACAGGCCGAGCACGCGGTCCCCGAGGAATTCGAGCCGCTGGTAATCGGCCGCATCGGCCGGACCCGAACCGTTGAAGCTGCCATGGGTCAGCGCCTCCAGCCAGGGCGCGTCAGAGACGGGGGCGAAGCCCCTCTGGTCGAGCCAGGCGCGTGTCTCGGGGGCGAGGGCGGTCACAGCGTGTCTCCGATCCGGTCCCAGCGCGCCGCGGAAAACCATGTCCACGGCTTCAGCCAATCGGCGCTGCCATCGGTCGACCAGACGATGATCGAGGCGCGGCCCACCAGCAGGTCCTGCGAGACAAAGCCCACGCCCTCGCCGGCCGATGCCTCGAAACGGCTGTCGAGCGAGCTGTCGCGATTGTCGCCCATCACGAACAGGCTGCCGGCAGGCACGACCCGCTCGGAAAAGCTGTCCGCCTGCGTCGTGCCGAAATCGAGCACGGTATAGGAGCGGCCATTCGGCAGGGTTTCACGGAAAGCTTCGTAGCGGCAGGCCTCCCCGTCGTGGGTGGTGACAGCCGTGCCGCCCCACGCGCAGCCGGTGTTCTCCGAGATCGGAACCAGTTCTGGCGCCGCAGGCACCCGCGGCACCCGCGCGCCGTTCAGCACGACCTGTCCGCCGGACACCGCCACACGGTCACCCGGCAGGCCGATCACCCGCTTGATATAGTCGCGTCCATCGACCGGGTGCTTGAAGATCACGATGTCCCCGCGCTCGGGCGCACCCGGCAGCAGCCGCCCCTCGGGCAGGGCGAGATCGAAGGGCAGCGAATGGCGCGAGATGCCGTAAGGCCACTTGGCCGCCAGCAGGTAATCGCCGTTCATCAGACGCGGCAGCATGCTTTCCGAAGGGATCGAAAAGGGCGAGAATACGAATACCCGGAAGGCCAGCACCACCATCAGCAGCTTGACGCAAAACCACGCAAAGCTACCCCAGCCATCGCCCGGACGGGCACCGGCTGCGGCGGGCGGCATTTCTCCGAGCGATTGGGTCTTTGCATCCATCGCCCATGCCCTTACCCGCACCGGCACAGTTGCGCAAAGGGGAACACCATGGGCGGTAAGGCACACAGCGAAGCGATGGCGGCAGCATGGGCGAACCTGCGCGGCTTGCCTTACCAGACACTTGCCGCGCTCTTCGCCGCCGATGCCGATCGGCCCGCGGCCCTCACACGCCGCATCACCTGGCCGGTGGAGCCGGGGAGCGAGGCCGAGACCGGCATGCTGATCGATTTTTCCAAGACCCACCTTGATGAAGCCGCGCTCGCCGCATTCGAGGCGCTGACCACGGCATCCGGCTTCGACGCCGCGCGCGAGGCGTTGTTCGGCGGCGGGATCATCAATGTGACCGAAGGCCGCGCCGCCACTCACGGCGCGCTGCGCGGCAGCGGTACACCCGCGCAGGTGGAAGAGGCCGAGGCCCTGCTCGCCCGCATGGGCATGCTGGTCGAGGCGATCCATGAAGGCGCGCTGGGCGAGATCAAGCATTGCATCGCCATCGGCATCGGCGGATCCGCATTGGGTCCGGCGCTCGCCATCGATGCGCTGACCCGCGATCTGGCGCTGGTTGATGTGCATGTCGTCTCGAACATCGACGGGCTGGCGCTGGAAGCCGCCTTCCGCGCCTGCGATCCGGCGACAACGTTGATTGCGGTCGCATCCAAGACCTTCACCACCATCGAGACCATGACCAACGCGGCAAGCGCGCTGAAGTGGCTGGCCGACAATGGCGTGGAGGACCCCGCTGGGCGCGTGGTCGCGCTTACCGCCTCGCCGGAAAAGGCCGTGGAATGGGGCGTGGACGAAACCCGCGTGCTGCCTTTCGTGGAAAGCGTGGGCGGGCGATATTCGCTGCTCTCCAGCATCGGCTTTCCTGTGGCGCTGGCCATTGGCATGGACGAGTTCCGCCAGATGCTCGCCGGGGCCAAGGCGGTGGACGATCACTTCCGCGAGACGGAAGGCCGCGCCAACGCCCCGCTGCTCGCCGCTTTCTGCGACCAGTATTACACCCGCCTGCGCGGCTGCCAGACCCGCGCCGTCTTCGCCTATGACGAACGCCTCAAGCTGCTCCCCGACTATCTCCAGCAGCTTGAGATGGAATCGAACGGCAAGAGCGTGACCGCCGATGGCAGTCCGGTCGACGGGCCGACAGCGGCGGTGACATGGGGCGGAGTGGGCACCGATGCGCAGCACGCGGTGTTCCAGTTACTCCACCAAGGCACGCACCTGATCCCGGTCGATTTCATCGCCAGCATCGCGCCGGGCGACGATCTCGATCCGGCCCATCACCGCATCCTGCTGATGAACTGCCTGGCGCAGGGCGCGGCGCTTATGGCGGGCAAGGCGTCCGACGATCCGGCGCGCGCCTATGCGGGGGACCGGCCCTCGACCACCTTCCTCGTCGAGGATTGCGACGCGGCGGCACTGGGCGCGCTGATCGCCTTCCACGAACACCGCACCTTCGCCAATGCCGTGCTGATGGGCATCAACCCCTTCGACCAGTTCGGCGTGGAGCTGGGCAAGGCCATCGCCAAGCAGATCGAGAGCGGGGAGGGAGAGTTCGACCCTTCGACCCGCGCGTTGATGGCGGCGGCGGGGCTTGCCTGATCCCCGGCCTTGGCGGTGGTGCAGACTTGCCACAGCGTCGGCCGCCGATTGCGCGCGGGCGCAGTGTTGTTCCGCGCGTGAACATTCAAGTTTCGGGTGCGGGTAACAAAATTCTCCGCCAACCGCGTCGGATTGCAACAATCAATTGATTCACTCGCCTCGTCGCGTTCGGTTTGCGTGGCTTGCGGGATTTCCTATGCTGGCAGGCATGCGGCGATCTTCCTGCGTCGCACCTCCTTCCAGCAAGGCACTGACCGATGAAGACCGCGCTCACCCTGTCCGTCATCGCCCCGCTCGCGCTGCTTGCCGCGCCCGCGCTGGCCGACCAGCAGGCGCAGAATGACGGGACGGCCCGTTCACAGGTCAAGCCGGCGCGGCTGATCGAATTCACCGGCAACCGCGAATTTCTCAAGGAATCGAACCGCCTGCGCGTGTGGCGCGGCGAGGTCGGCTATACGCTCGCGGTCGATGCGGCGGGCACGCCGACGGAGTGCAAGATCACCGAAGAATTCCGCATGAACTACGTGAACGCCAAGCTGTGCGATGTGCTGATGCGGCACCACACCTTCGAACCGGCAGTCGATGCCACCGGCACGGCGACCGAGGGGACCTACGAAGGGCGGCTCAACTACACGGAAATGCGCGAGAAAGATTGATCCGCGCGCTGCTCGTGTCACCTCCGGTTTGACCGCAGACGCGGTGCGATCCGGATAATCCTTTGACATTTCGCCCCCGAGGCCCCATCTGCGCCGCATCGAAGCGCGCAAGCCATGCGTGAAGCGGCGGAACACACGAAAATATCCGCCCCGGCCGCGCCTCGGTCTTTCCCAAGGACTTCCCTTTTCACGCGGGCGGTTTGAACCCCCGCGCCGCGCGCCCCGTTTGGGTCTGCGCGCGTCGCAGATTATATGCGAGTACCATTCAACATGACGACTTTCGCTGACCTCGGGCTGTCGCAGCCCGTGCTCCAGGCCCTCGACATGAAGGGCTACAATACCCCCACACCGATCCAGGAACAGGCGATCCCCGCCGTGCTCAAGGGCCGCGACCTGCTTGGCATCGCGCAGACCGGCACCGGCAAAACCGCGGCTTTCATGCTCCCCAGCATTGACCGGCTGCGCGAGGCGGACAAGCCGATCCCGTTCAAGTCGTGCCGCATGCTGGTGCTGGCACCGACCCGCGAACTCGCGGTGCAGATCGCCGACAGCGCCAAGGATTACGGCGCTCTGGCCGGCCTCAAGGTGCAGTGCATCGTCGGCGGCACGAGCGTGGGCAAGGATCGCAACAAGCTGCACCGCGGCACCGACATTCTCGTCGCCACTCCGGGCCGCCTGCTTGACCTGATCGACCAGAAGGCCTTCAACCTTGCCGGCATCGAAGTGCTGGTGCTGGACGAGGCCGACCAGATGCTCGACCTCGGCTTCATCCACGCCCTGCGCAAGATCCGCGAACTGGCCCCGAAGGACCGCCAGACGCTGTTCTTCAGCGCGACCATGCCCAAGGCGATCAAGGAGCTGGTGAGCGGCTTCTGCAACAACCCCGTGCAGGTTTCGGTCACCCCCGAAAGCACCACGGCAGAGCGGATCGACCAGTATCTGTTCATGGTGCAGCAGGATGAAAAGCTGTCGCTGCTCCAGATGATCCTCCAGCGCCGTCATCCGGTGCCGGGCGATTTCGAGCGGATCCTGATCTTCACCCGCACCAAGCATGGCGCGGACCGCGTGGTGAAGAAGCTGGAACAGGCGGGGATTCCGGCCAACGCAATCCACGGCAACAAGTCGCAGCCGCAGCGCCAGCGCGCCCTCGACGAGTTTCGCAAGGCGCGGGTGCCGGTGCTGATCGCGACCGATGTGGCCGCGCGCGGGATCGACATTCCGGGCGTCAGCCACGTGATCAATTACGAGCTGCCCAATGTGCCTGAACAATATGTCCACCGCATCGGCCGGACGGCGCGTGCGGGCCGCGATGGTGTCGCGATCGCCTTCTGTGCCGAGGATGAACGCGCCTATCTCAAGGATATCCGCAAGGTGACCGGCGCCGAGCTTGAACGCCTGCCGCTGCCGGACAACTTCCGTGCGGTGGTGGAAGGCGAAGGGCCGGAAAAGCCTGCGCCGCGCCAGCCGATGAAGCGCGTCAACCCGCGTCCGCTCGGACAGCGCAAACCACAGGGCGAGCGCAAGCCGCAGGGCGGAGAGCGTCGCCCGCAGCAGGGCGAGCAGCGCCGCGCGACGGGTGGTCCCCAGGGCGAGCACAGGGGCGAAAGGCGCCCGCAAGGTGATCGCCGCGCGCCCCAGGGCGATCAGCGCCGGGCCGAAGGTGACCGTCGTCCGCAGGGCGGCAATGGCGGGGGACAGCGCCATGGCGGTCAGGGTCGTCCTCAAGGACAAGGTCAGGGCGCAGGCGGCGGTAATGGCGCAGGCGGCGGCAATCGCGGTCGCGGGCGTCGCGGCGGAGGTGGCGGCGGCGGCCGTCCGCGCGCTGCACAGGGCTAAGCCCGCCACGATAACCGGAACGCGAAGGAGCGGGGGCGCAAACCCCCGCTTTTTTGTCTGAAATCAGTCTTTGCGCATGCGCAAGGTTGCCGCTCGGCCCGCGCGCCGCCATATGCTCACCGCCACGTACGGGAGCAGCGCTATGGCTGACGAATTTGACTACGACCTCTTCACCATCGGCGCGGGATCGGGCGGGGTGCGCGCCAGCCGTGTCGCCGCTGCCCACGGCGCCCGGGTTGCGGTTGCCGAGGAATACCGCGTCGGCGGCACCTGCGTGATCCGCGGCTGCGTTCCCAAGAAGATGCTCGTCTATGGTGCGCACTTCGCCGAGGACCTTGAGGATGCGAAAAGCTTCGGCTGGACGATCGAAGGCAAGAGCTTCGACTGGACTGCCCTGCGCGATGCAGTGCAGACCGATGTGACGCGGCTTGAGGGGCTCTACGGCCAGACACTCGGCAATCACAACGTCACGGTCTTCAACGAACGCGCCACCATCACCGGCCCGCACGAGATCACGCTGGCCAGCGGCCAGACCGTTACCGCGCAATACATCCTGATCGCCACCGGCGCGCGCCCGCATGTGCCCGAATTCCCCGGCAGCGAGCATGTCATCACCTCGAACGAGGCGTTTCATCTGGAGCAGCTCCCGCGCCGCATCCTGATTGCGGGTGGGGGCTATATCGCCAATGAATTCGCCGGGATATTCAACGAATTCGGCTGCAAGGTGACGATCGCCAACCGTTCGGATACGATCCTGCGCAGCTATGATGCGGCGCTGCGCGACCGCTTGCTCCAGATCTCGATGGTCAAGGGCATCACCTTCCTGTTCCACGCCGAGTTCGAAAGCGTCGAACGCCAGGCCGATGGCACGCTGATGGTCAAGCTGACCGGTCAGGACCCGTGCGAATATGACGCGGTGATGGTCGCCACGGGCCGTGTGCCAAATGTCGAGGGGCTGGGGCTGGAAACGGTCGGGGTGGAGCTGGGCCAGCGCGGCGAGATCATCGTCGATGCCTTCAGCAAGACCAGCGTCGATCACATCTATGCCGTGGGCGATGTGACCGACCGGGTGCAGCTTACCCCCGTGGCGATCCGCGAAGGGCAGGCCTTTGCCGACAGCACTTTCGGGCCGGGAGAGCCCTATGCCGTCGATCATTCCTGCGTGCCGAGCGCGGTGTTCAGCCATCCGCCGATCGCCGCCGTCGGCCTGACCGAAGGCGAGGCGCGCAACACGCTCGGCAATATCAAGGTCTACCAGTCGGACTTCCGCCCGATGAAGAATGTCGTGGCGGGCCGGAACGAACGCAGCCTCTACAAGATGATCGTCGATGCCGCGAATGACCGGATCGTCGGCATCCACATGATCGGCCCCGATGCGCCGGAAATCATGCAGGCTGCGGCCATCGCGGTGAAGGCGGGGCTGACCAAGGCCGATTTCGACGCAACGGTGGCGATCCACCCGACGATGGCGGAAGAGCTGGTGCTGTTTAAGTAAACTCCCGTATCGCGTCCCGACTTGGGTCAGGCGCGCCGATGATCGCAGGCTCCCGGATACATTCGCGCGGGTGCGGGCTATGGTGCGGGCCTATGAACAGCATGGCCCTTACCGCCCGCCAGCAGCGCGAGCTTGATTATCACCGTGAACACGCCGCCGCGGCCGCGCGGCAGGCGTTCCGGCCGGTCGGGGATGATGTGATCGTCAGCCGCCAGCGCCGCCCGTGGAACGCCTATTGGTCGATGTATGACCGGCTGCTGGCCTGCGATCTGGCCGGGCGCGAGGTGCTGGTGCTGGGGTGCGGCTTCGGCGACGATGCGATCCGCATTGCCCGTCTGGGGGCAAGGGTTTCGGCCTGCGATCTATCGCCCGAAAGCCTCGCCATCGCCGAACTGCGCGCGCAGCGCGAAGGCGTGGAGATCGTCTTTGCCGCCATGCCTGCCGAAGCGCTGGCCTATGCAGACAACAGTTTCGACGCGGTGGTGTTCGTCGACATCCTCCATCATGTCGACATCAAGGCGACCATGGCCGAGGTGGCGCGCGTGCTGAAGCCGGGCGCGCGCGTGATCGGTGACGAGCTTTACACCCACTCCCGGCTCCAGCGCGTTCGCGACAGCGCCCCTGTGCAGCGGCTGGTCTATCCGCGGATGCGCGGCTGGATCTACGGCGCGCAGACCCCCTACATCACCGAGGACGAGCACAAGATCGACGAGCACGAATTCTCGCTGGTGACGGAACGGCTCACCGATCTTGAAACCGACTGGTTCAACATTCTCGAAGGGCGGCTGTATCCTTCGCGGATGATCCGGGCCGCGCGTATCGAGCGCGCGGTCATGCGGCCCCTTGCCCGTCTGGGGCGCTTGCTTGCCGGCCGGGTGGTGTTCAGCGGGCGGCTCGCCAAGTCCTGATCCGCCGCCCTATGCGCCAAGGCGCGCGGGGCTGAAGGTGGCGAAGTCCAGCCCGGCGGCGGCGCAGTCTGCGGGGAAGGGCTGACCCAGCGCGGCAGCGGCGGCAATGCGCGAAAGGGCAGGAGAGGTCTGGAACCCTGCGCCCCCTTGCCCGGCACACCAAACGAAGCCCGGCGCGTCTACCGCAGGGCCGATCACCGGCACCTCGTCACCCGCGAAACTGCGCAGGCCCGCCCAGCTGTGGCTGATCCGGCGGATGGCAAGCGTGGTCCCCTGTTCGACCCGGTCTGCGGCGATTGCCTTGTCGAGCTCCTCGGCAGCGGCATCGCAGGGGTCTGTGGGGGTCTGGTCCATCGACGAGGCGAGCAATTGCCCGCGCCCTTCGGGCAGAATGTAGAAGCCTTCGCCAACGGTCTTGGTGAAGGGCCACCGGCTGACATCCTCACCCTCGGGCGCCGGGATGGAGATGACCGTGCGGCGGCGCGGCTGGAGGCCGATGGGGCGCACCCCTGCCATCTGCGCGATGACATCGGCCCACGCGCCTGCGGCATTGACCAGCACCGGCGCGGCAACGCGTCCCGCGGCGGTTTCCACCCGCCACACATCGCCCTCCCGCGCAATGGTGTGGACCCGAGCACCGGTGACCAGCGTGCCGCCTGCCGCGCGCAAACCCGCTACGTGGGCCTGCAACATCGCATCCGTATCGAGCTTCAGCGATCCATGGTCGATCAGCGCGGCCTCGCAGGCTTCCGGCTTCAGCACCGGCATCAGCGCGCGCGCCTCTGCCGGGCCGACGCGGACATAATCGCAGCCGAACTGGCGGTGCACCGCTTCCAGCGCATCGAGCAGCGGAACCTGCGCCGCGCCCGCGATGTGCAGTGCGGGATGCACGCTCCCGTGCGCGGCAAGCTCCGCCATGCTCAGCGCGGTCAACGTGCGCACCACGTTTTCGCCGAGGCCGTAATGCGCGAAAGCGACCGACCGGCCCGATGAGTGGTAGCCCGGCGCACTCTCGCCCTCCAGCACTGTCACCCGGGCGTGCCCTGCCATCCGCGCCGCCATGGACAGCCCCGCGATCCCGCCGCCGATCACCAGCACCTCTGCACAGTCCATCCTGTCTGCTCCCGCCATTTTTGGCACGTTGACGCTTGGGACGCGCTAAGGCAACGCATCGGCGCAAAGTTATCACGAGAGGAAGTCCATTGTCCGCCAATATCGCCGAAATGGAACGCCGCCGCGAAGCTGCCCGCATGGGCGGCGGGGCCAAGCGCATCGAAGCGCAGCACGCCAAGGGCAAGCTGACCGCGCGCGAACGGCTCGACGTGCTGCTCGACGAAGGCAGCTTCGAAGAGATCGACACCTATGTCGAGCACGACTGCATGGACTTCGGCATGGAAACCCAGCGCATTCCGGGCGACGGGGTGGTCACGGGCAGCGGCACGATCAACGGGCGGCTTGTCTATGTGTTCTCGCAGGATTTCACCGTCTTCGGCGGAAGCCTCTCCAAGCGCCATGCCGAGAAGATCTGCAAGGTGATGGACACCGCGATGAAGGTCGGTGCGCCGGTGATCGGCCTCAACGATTCGGGCGGCGCGCGCATTCAGGAGGGCGTCGCCAGCCTCGGCGGCTATGCCGAGGTGTTCCAGCGCAATGTGCTGGCGAGCGGCGTGGTCCCCCAGATCAGCCTCATCATGGGGCCGTGTGCGGGCGGGGCGGTCTATTCGCCTGCGATGACCGACTTCATCTTCATGGTGAAGGATTCGAGCTACATGTTCGTCACCGGCCCCGATGTGGTGAAGACCGTGACCAACGAAGTCGTCACGCAGGAGGAACTCGGCGGGGCGATCACCCACACCACCAAGACTTCCGTTGCCGATCTCGCCTACGAGAACGATGTCGAAGCCCTGCTGGCGACCCGCCGCTTCTTCGACTTCCTGCCGCTCTCCAACCGCGAGGAAGGGCCGACGCTCCCCACCAGCGACCCGTGGGACCGGCTGGAAAACAGCCTCGACACGCTGATCCCCGACAACGCCAATCAGCCCTACGACATGCACGAGGTCATCACCAAGGTGCTGGACGAGGGCGATTTCTTCGAGATCCAGCCGGCCCACGCGGGCAACATCATCTGCGGTTTCGGCCGCGTGGAGGGCCGCACCGTGGGCGTGGTGGCGAACCAGCCGATGGTGCTGGCGGGCGTGCTCGACATCAATTCCTCGAAGAAGGCCGCGCGCTTCGTGCGCTTCTGCGATGCCTTCGAAATCCCGATCATCACCTTCGTCGACGTCCCCGGCTTCCTCCCCGGCACCGCGCAGGAGCTGGGCGGGATCATCAAGCACGGCGCCAAACTGCTCTTCGCCTATGCCGAAGCGACCGTCCCCAAGATCACCGTCATCACCCGCAAGGCTTACGGCGGGGCCTATGACGTGATGGCGTCCAAGCACCTGCGGGGCGATTTGAACTACGCCTGGCCCACGGCGGAGATCGCGGTGATGGGCGCGAAGGGCGCGGTGGAGATCATCTTCCGTCAGGACCGCGGCGATGCGGAGAAGATCGCCGAGAAGACCAAGGAATACGAGGACCGCTTCGCCAACCCCTTCGTCGCGGCGCAGCGCGGCTACATCGACGAGGTGATCCACCCGCACTCGACCCGGCGCCGGATTGCGCTGGGGCTACGCAAGCTGCGGACCAAGCAGTTGGAGAACCCGTGGAAGAAGCATGACAATATTCCGCTTTAGCTTCGTTCTGCTGGCATCGGCTCTGTCATCGGCCGCGCAAGCTCAGGAGCCGGACCTCACACCGCGCAGCCCGCTTGAGGCTGTTGTGCTCGGCGATGCAGGGGCGGCCAAGGCCCATCTGCAAGCTCTGGCCGATCGCGGCGTCGCGTCGCGCGACGTGGTGGTCGCTGAACTTCTGGCTGCCGGGTTTGAACCGGACCGCAACTATCTTGGCTGCGCGTTTTACGGCTATCATCGCAGTACCACGCAGGCCGGGGCGGCACGAAGCGCGCAAGTGGCGCTGTGCGACAATGGTAAACCTATGGTGCTGGTTCTCGACATTCTGGCTCCGGGACAGCGCGGCAGGGGTATGAGCACAGTGCGAGAGAGGAAAGAACAATGAAACTCGGACGGCTAAACCACATCGGCGTCGCTACGCCCTCTATCGCCGATAGCATCGCCTTCTACCGCGACGTGATGGGCGCGACCAAGATCCACACGCCGTTCGACCTCGAGGAGCAGGGCGTGAAGGTCTGCTTCGTCGACACGCCGGGCGCGGACGGGACGCTGAACGGCACCCAGATCGAGCTGATCGAGCCGCTGGGGGAAAACTCCACCCTCGCAGGCTTCATCGCCAAGAACCCCTTGGGCGGGCAGCATCACCTGTGCTTCGAAGTGCCCGATATCGCCGAGGCGCGCTCGGAATTCGAGGCGCTCGGCAAGCGCATCCTCGGCCCCACCCGCATCGGCGCGCACGGCACCCCTATCTTTTTCGTCCATCCCAAGGACATGGGCGGCATGCTTACCGAGATCATGGAGACGCCCAAAGAGGGCACGCA
>JAIEOM010000199.1 GCA_019750455.1 Sphingomonadales bacterium
ACGAACTCGGTCTTCTTCTGCTCGCCCGCCACGCGGTAGCGGGTGTTCATGCGGCGGGCCTGGAAGTCGCCGGTGTTCGAACACGAGCTGATTTCGCGATAGGCACCCTGCCCGGGCAGCCACACCTCGAGGTCATAGGTCTTGCGCGCGCCGAACCCCATGTCGCCGGTGCACAGCAGCAGCTTGCGATAGGGCAGGGCGAGGCGTTCGAGGATGGTCTCCGCCGCGCGGACCATGCGCTGGTGCTCGGCTTCGCTGTCTTCGGGCTTCACGATGCTGACCAGCTCGCACTTCTCGAACTGGTGCTGGCGGATGAACCCCCGCGTATCGCGCCCCGCCGCACCCGCCTCGGAGCGGAAGCATAGGGTCAGCGCGGTGAGACGCATGGGGAGGGCGGCTTCGTCAAGCAGCTCGCCCATGACACTGGCGGTGAGGGAAACTTCCGAGGTGGGGATCAGCCAGCGGCGAGTGGGGGGATCGGGGAGCCCATGCCAAACTTGAGGATCGGTGATGTCAGCATGTTCAGGGAACAGACCTTCGACAACAAACTGCGTGAAAGCTTCCTGCTTGAATCTGATGATGTCCAAAACATCAGGCAGCAGATCGGTGGCGAAACTATCCTCGGCGAACTTCGGCAGCTTGTCGGTGCCATACATCGCCTCGTCCTTGACGAGCACCGGCGGGTTGCATTCGGCATAGCCATGCTCGCCGGTCTGCACGTCGAGCATGAACTGGCCGAGGGCGCGGTGGAGGCGCGCCATGCCGCCGCGCAGGAAGGTGAAGCGGGCGCCGGAAAGCCTTGCGCCGGTTTCGAAATCCATGCCCAGCGCGGGGGCGATGTCGGCGTGTTCACGGGGAGTGAAGTCGAAGGCGCGCTTTTCACCCCATTCGCTTTCCACGCGGTTGTCTTCCTCGCTCGCGCCATCGGGGACGTCGGCGGCGGGGAGGTTGGGAATGATCTCCAATGCCTCCTTCAGCTTGGTCGCCAGCTCGTCGGCGCGGGCTTCCAGCGCGGGCATCGCTTCCTTGAGGGCGGCGACTTCGGCCTTGATCGCCTCGGCCCCGTCCTTGTCGCCCTTGGCCATCGCCGCGCCGATCAGCTTGCTGGCTTCGTTGCGGCGGCTCTGGGCGATCTGCACTTCGGTGGTCGCCGCGCGGCGGGCCTCGTCGAGCGCGATCAGCGCCTTGGACAGCGGCTCCAGCCCGCGCCGGGCGAGGCCGGCGTCGAAGGCTTCGGGGTTCTCTCGGATCAGGCGGATATCGTGCATGGGCCGCGCTATGCCCGCTCCCCCGCCGCAAGAAAAGCGGCAATCGCCATGGAACTTTGCGCGCGCGGGCGGGGTTGGACCCGGCACAAGGAGACAGACGCGATGATCCGTAAACTGATTGGCGCCGCGATCGGCGCGAGCGTGGCGAAGAAGCATCCGGCGGCCGGCGGCGTGACCGGTGCGGTGCTGGCGAGCGCGGTGCCGTTTGTGCTGACCCGCATCAGCTTGCCGGCGATGGTGGCACTGGGCGTGGGCGGTTACGCCGCCAAGCGTTTCATGGATCGGCGGGGGCCGCAGCAGGGCCCTGCTGCGCTGCCCCCGCCGTCGGCTCCCGTCCAGCCGTAAACCGAAGAGAGAAGGGGCGGCGGTGGCAATCGAGAGGCCGCCGCCCCTTGGGGAGATATCGGCTCAGAAGTTGATCTGGCCGGTCACGAACACGCGGCGCGGATCGCCGTAGAAGCCGGTCAGCGTGCCTTCGCGCCCAAGCGTCGAGACGAAGGGCGCCCCATTCACGCCGCCTGCCACGAAGTTGTAGCCGGCAACGATATATTCCTTGTCGAACAGGTTCTTCCCGTGGAGGCCGATCGAATAGCGGCCATCGTCGGTGGTGTAGACGATGCTCGCATCGACCAGCACGAAGCCGTCCTGATCGAGGAACGGGTTGGGCACTTCGAACTGGCTCGCATCGGACCGCAGCGAGGCGAGGCCGATGAAGTCCATCATCCCGCCGCCCACCGGCAGGCCCATGTTGAAGCCCATGTGCGCGGTGATATCGGGGGTGTTCTGGAACACTCGCTGGTCCGCCACATCGCGGCCGAAGGCATCGATGAAGGTGTTGAACTTCGCGTCCAGCACGCCCAGCGACCAGTTGACACTGAAGCGGCTGCCGTCACCCGCGAAGTCCTTGCCGACCAGCGCATTGCCTTCGAACTCGATCCCGTTGACGTCGGCATCGGCGGCGTTGGAGGTGATGCCGATGAAGCTTTCGTTCACCCCGTCGCCGTTCGCGTCAAAGCCGACCGATCCGGGGATCTGCACGTCCTTGTACTGCGCGACGAAGCCCGCGATGCTGATGTTCAGGCGATTGTCGAGCAGCGAGGCCTTCCAGCCCAGTTCGAAGCTGTCGACCGTTTCCGGATCGAAGGCCATGAAGTCGAACACCTCGTCCGCGGTGCAGGCCCCGCCGCGCGCGTTGCGGCACGCGGTGGTCTGGCCGCGCGGGTCGAAGCCGCCGCCCTTGAAGCCCTGCGAATAGGTGAAATAGACGTTGTTGTCGGCATTGGGCTGCCAGCTGATCGACGCGCGCGGGTTGAAATCCTTGAAGGTCGCGCTGCCGTTGAAGTTGCTAGTGGTGGCCACGGCCACGCCGGTGCCGCCGAACAGGTCGGAAAAGCCGCCAAGGAAGGTGCGCCGCAGCACCACGCTGTTGCGCTTGTCATTGGTGTAACGCCCGCCGACCGAGACGCTGATCGTGTCCGACAGGTCATAGGTGAAATCGCCGAACACCGACCAGGTCTTGGTATTGACGTCGCCCAGGGTCTGCGCCGCAAGTCCGTTCACCGTGGTGAACAGCGCCACGTCGAAAGCGGTGAAGGCGTTGGCATCGAGGTAGTAGAAGCCCAGCACGCCCGACAGGCTGTCGCCTTCATAAAGCAGCTGGAGTTCCTGGCTGAACTGGTCGTTCTCGTAGATCGCCGGCACATCGAGGTCGGCGGCGGGGAGCGAATCGAAGTCGATCGGGGTGGTCGACTTGTCCTCGCGGTAGCCGGTGATCGACTTGAAGGTCAGCGTGTCGCTGAGCTCGATCGCGACGTTAAGCGCGCCGCCATAGGCTTCGACTTCCTGATCGACGATGTTGAGGCCCGCGCGGGTGTCGAACACGTCATCAAGAACCGGTGCGCCGGTGAGCAGGCTGCGGATGAAGCGGTGGCCCTGACGCGCCTCGCTCTCGTCCTTGACGTAATCGCCCGAAAGCCGCGCCTTGACGATGCCGCTCTCGAATTCGATCGTGCCGCGCGCGGCCCACACGTCCTTGTTGTAGTTTTCGGTGCCAAGCGTGAGGTTCTGGCCGAAGCCCCCGCGCGAAAGCCGCGCGCCGCTCGCGCCGATCTTGAGGCTGTCTGAGATCGGGGTGGAGGCGGTGACGATCAGGTCGGCCTGATCGTAGGAGCCGTAGGTGCCGCGGATCTTGACGCTGGTTTCGTCGGGCAGATCGGCGGTGACATACTTGATCGCGCCGCCGATGGTGTTGCGCCCGTAGAGCGTGCCCTGCGGACCGCGCAGCACTTCGATGCGCTCGACATCATAGACATCGAGCACGGCCGCTTGGGGCCGGTTGAGGTAGACGTCATCGACATAGAGGCCCACGCCCGCCTCGAACCCGGCGACCGGGTCCTGCTGGCCGACGCCGCGGATGAAAGCGGTGAGGGTGGTGTTGGTACCGCGGCTGACTTCAAGCGTGATGTTGGGCACCTGCTGGGCGACGGCGACGATATCCTGCACGCCCTGCTTGACCAGATCGTCACCCGACAGCGCGGTGACCGACAGCGGCACATCGATGAGGCGTTCTTCGCGGCGGCGGGCGGTGACGTAGATGGTGCCTTCCTCTTCGGCGGCAACGTCATCTGCGGCAGCATCGGCCGCGCTGTCCTGCGCCATGGCGGGCGCGGCATAAGCGGCAAGTCCGGCAGCGCCGGCAAGCAGCAGCGCACGGGTGCAAAGCGTCTTTTTCATCGGGTAGTTTCCTCTCCTGGCCCTCTTATGCCGCAATCAGTATTGAAAGTTGAACCACCTTTCAAGTTTAGACTTGTGCGGGCCCCTTGCGCAGCCTACCGAAAGCGTGGAGGGAGTGGCTGATGGGCAACAGTCCGGGCACCGCGACCATAGTCGAAGACGCCAAGACACCGCGTACCGAGCGCGGGCGGCGGACCTTGCGCAAGCTGCTGGATGCGGCGGCGGAGGAATTCGGCGAGAAGGGCTTTCACGAAGCCTCGGTCAGCTCTATCACGCGGCGGGCCGGCATGGCGCTGGGCAGCTTCTACACCTACTTCGACAGCAAGGACGCGCTGTTCCGCGCGCTGGTTGCCGACATGAGCGAGAAGGTGCGCACCAGCGCGCGCTCCGCGCTCAGCGAAGACATGGGCCCGCTCGAGATCGAGCGGGCGGCGCTGGCAGCGTTCCTGCGCTTTGCCGCCGAGCACAAGGAAATCTACCGTATCATCGACGAAGCGGAATTCGTCGATCCGGCGAGCTACCGCGAACATTACGAAACCATCGCCGCGCGGATTGCCGACCGCTTGCGCGCCGGGGCCGCCAAGGGCGAGTTCCGCGAAGGGCTGGGCGAGCTTGAAGCCTGGGCGATGATGGGAATGAACGTGTTCGTCGGCCTGCGCTATGTCGTGTGGGCAGATGGCGCGGCCCTCTCGCCCGACGATGTCGCCGCCGGCGTCAACCGCTTGCTGGCACAAGGCGTGTTGCGCCGCTAGAGACGGCGTCATGATCCTTGCCATTCACGCCATACCCGAGGCCGATCGCCTCTCCGCCATGCGCGATCGCATCGCCCTGCTCGAATGGCGCGACGGGCGCGAGACGGCGGGGTCGGTGGCGCGCGAAGTGAAGCGTAACGAACAAGCGGTGATGGAATCGACCGCCGGCCGCAGCCTTCAGGAAGAGATTTCGCACATCCTTTGGGACAATCCGGTGGTCCGCGCCGCCGCCCAGCCGCGCCGCCTGTCGCACCTGCTCATCAGCCGGACCGGCGAAGGCGGCGGGTACGGCGCGCATGTCGACAATGCGCTGATGGGCCGGGGCGAGCGGAGGGTCAGGACCGATCTGTCCTTCACGCTGTTCCTCACGCCTCCCGATGAATACGAGGGCGGCGAACTGGCAATCCACACCGCCGGCATGACCCAGGAGGTCAAGGGCGAGGCGGGCACGCTGGTGCTCTATCCCTCGGGCGCGATCCACGAGGTGCGGCCAGTCACGCGGGGGCAGCGGATCGTGTGTGTGGGGTGGGTGGAAAGCATGATCGCCGATGCCGCCGCGCGCGAGATGCTGTTCGATCTGGAAAACCTGCGCGCAGCCCTGCGTCAGAAACTGCCCAGCCAGTCGGCCGAGCTGCTGACGCTCGACAAGACCATCGCCAATCTATTGCGGATGTGGGCGCGCCCCTGACGGCTTGGGCGCGGCGGCTTTCTTGCCCTTTACGGTGAAATACAGGATCAGGCTCACCCCGATCACGCTCGGCCCGGCCCAGATCGCGGGGTTGAACACGTGTTCGGGAACGAGGCGGATCAGCCCGACCGAAAGAAACGCGGTGTAGGCCGAAATCCCCATCCCGATCAGCGCGCGGAAATGCTCGCCCACATAGGTCTGCCGGGGCGGGTCTTGCGGGCGCCAGATGTAGAGCTGCTGGATCAGCATGGAGACGATGCCGATGAAGGCGACCAGCACCATCAGCGGGTGGCCGACTTGCCAGCCATAGATGCCGCACCATGCGCCGGTGACGATCACGGCGGCGATCACGATCTGATAGCGGCTGCTGCGCAGTGCACGGCGGTTGCGGCTGTGCTTCACGACGGCGAGGCCATAGTCGACGAAGCCGATCGTCAGCGTGCCGAGATACAGCATCATCCACCCGAAAAGGCCGTCGAACAGCGTGCGGTCAGTGACTTCGGGGTGGCGATGTTCCGGCCCGTAGAGCGACAGGAACGCCATCGCGATCGCCAGCGCGCCCGCGCCCAGAAAGCCGTAGCACGCGGCCTTGCCCCACTTGCGGTGGTTCAGTGCGCCCTTGCGGGTGACGATCGGCCCCCAGAACGCCGTCAGCCCCACCGCGCCGGTGACGACATGGGCGACAACAAGAGCCTCGAACAGCGCCATGCCGGTCAGCATGACACAACTTGTGTCAATCCGCTAGGACACTATCGCACGCGGATCACCGCACCCGCGATGGCGCGACCAGCACCGCGTTGGCGATCATCAGGTCGAGCCCTTCGAGGAAGGCGCGGGTCGAGGGATCGTGCGCAAAGCCGATCACCAGCCCGCGGCCCTGCTGCTGCGCCATCAGGTAGGGCTTGTAGGCCATCTGCCGCCGGTTCTCGTCCCACACATAGCCGCTCGCGACCAGATTACCGGGTGCGGCAAAGCGCATCACGTTGACGCCCTTGTCACGGCCGAGCGGCGTGAAGATCTGCGTGCCGGTTGCGAGCACCACTGCGCCATCATCATACCCGGCCGACAGGAAATGGTCGGCCTCTCCCACCACGTTCAGCAACGCACCGGGCAGCGTGTCCGGCAGGGCGGCCTGATCCTTGATCGCCTCGCGATATTCGGCATCATTGGCGATGGCGACCGCTTCGGCGAGGCTGCCCTTGTCGTCCTTGTCCTCACCCGGTTCGCGTCCCAGTGCCGCCTCGCGCTTGACCGCGAGCAGCGGATTGTCCCCGCCGCTGAACGTTTCGAGGCTGTCGCCGATAGCGACCAGCACCCCACCGCGCTGCACGAAGCTGCGCAGCGCCCGCTGCCCGCCCTCGCCCAGCACGCCGGAGGGATCGCCCTCGGGCACCAGCACGACATCGTAATCGGACAGGTCGGCACGGGCGAGGCGCGCGGTGCGTATCGGGGTCACGGGGAGCCCGATGCGCTGTTCCAGCACATAGCGCAGCGCGCCTGCGGACAGCTGCGAGATGCCGTCGTCCCACGCCACCGCCACGCGCGGCAGGGTGAGGCGCACGAAATGCTCGCTGCCGAGGTTCGGCCCGCTGTCCACCCAACCGCTGTCCATCGCGACCGTGCTTGCGCCGATTTCGCGGGCGAGTTCGGCAAGGCGCGCCATCTTCTCGGGGGTGTTGCTGCCTGCCGCAAAGACCACCGTGCCGCGCGGGAAGCTGCGACCGCCGGTGCTGAAGGCCTTGTCGGTCACGCGCCCGTCGATCCCTTCGCGCAGGGCGAGGGTGACGAGGCGCGCTTGCCCGCTGTCGGTCCACGGCACGGCCATGGCGAAGGTGCCGCTGCCTTCGGCCTTGGCGGCAATCGGCGCGTCGGCGGCCAGCGTGTCGCCGCTTGCAGCGCCGCTGCACAGCGCCACATCGACGCCGGCCATCGGGCCCACCGCCCATGCGGTCACATCGTAAAGCTCGTGCGGCAGATCGACCGAGCGCCGGCGTTCCTGTTCGGCGAGGAAATCGGGCGGCAGCGGCGTGTCGCGGTCGAGGAGACTGCGGATCAGCCGCGCGGCGGGCTGGGCCTGCGGCACGGCGAGGTAGCCTGCCGGATAGGACTTGCCGCAGACAGTGGCGCTGCCTTCGCGGCGCAGCACGGTGATGCCTTGCGCGGCCAGACGACGACCGAGGCGCTCTGCATTCCAGCGCCGCTTGCCGAGGTCGATCACATAGGTGCCCTTGCCCGCCGCGCCTGCGGCATTCCCGGCGCGGTAGGCGGCGAAATCGGACAGGAACCGCTGCGGATTGTCGGCCACGGCGGCAGCGGTGGCTATGCTGGCGGTGAAGTGGTTGGCGACCGTGTCAGCATAGGTCAGCTCGGTCCCGTCGCGCCGCTTCCATACCAGCCCGCGCGATGAGGCCTGCTCGTAAGTGCTGCCGATCGCCCCCTGATGCGCGTTCCAGGTATCGCCGTAGCCGGGGTAGAACAGGTCGAAGACCTCGCGCGTGAAATAGGGCTCGCCCCGCGCGTCGAAGGCGGCGGCGTTATAGCGACCGATTAGCTCGTAGGCGCGGATCTGGGCGGGGGTGAGGTTGGGGCTGAAAGGCTGGGCGGCGGGCGAGAAGAAATAGGTTTCGTCCCCGCCCATTTCGTGGAGGTCCACCACGACCACCGGGTTCCATTCGCGGATCGCGGCAACCTTGCCGCGGGTTTCGGGCTGGGAGAGGGTGAACCAGTCGCGGTTCAAATCGAACATGTAGTGGTTGACGCGGCCCGAGGGCCACGGCTCGTCATGCTCGGCGGCCTGCCGGTCGGCATCGGGGACAATCCCCGTGGCGGCGAGGAAATTGTTCACGAAGCGCGCCCGCCCGTCGGGGTTCTGCATCGGATCAATGACGACGATGGTTTCGGCCATGATCTTCGCCGCCTGCGCGTCGCCCTTGACGGCGAGCAGGTGATAGGCGGTCATCAGCGCGGCATCGGTCGAGGAGATTTCGTTGCCGTGGACCCCGTAGGCGAGCCACGTAACCGGCAGCGCGGAGCCATTGCCGGTGCGGCCCGCGGCGATGGCGGCCATATCGGCGCGGATCGCATCGAGCTTTGCCATGTTGGCGGGGGCGGACAGCACCAGATAGTAGAGCGGCCGGCCCTCCCAGCTGGTCGCATATTGCACCAGCCGGGCGCGGTCCGGCGCGGCGTCGGCGAGGGCCTTCAGGTAGGCATAGGTCTGATCCGGCGAGGTGATCCGCGCGCCCGGTGCATGCCCGACGGTGGCGGTCAGCGTCGGGATCGCGGGATCGAAGTCGCCTTGCGCGAAGGATTGCGCCGCAGCGGGCGCGGCGATGCCGGTCATGGCAAGCAGCAGAAGGCACCAACTGCGGCCCAGACCCCGGATTGTGTTACGCATCGTCAGTCCCCGTTCGGCGGCAAAAACTCGAGAGGCACGGCCTTGCCGTGACACACCCCGCACGGTCAAGCGGGGAGGGGCGAATGACGAAGGATGCAGGTGGGCGGCACCCGCCGGTCGCGGTGGAGAACCGCCGCCATCTTTTCCGGAGCTTCGGAAAGCCCTTCCTGGGAAAAGATGGTGGGCGCGACAGGGATTGAACCTGTGACCCCACCCGTGTGAAGGGTGTGCTCTACCGCTGAGCTACGCGCCCGTCCTGTGGCCGTGGGGCCGGGACAGGGGCGCGCCTTTACTAAGGCCGTTGGCGCTTGGCAAGCGACTCTGCATCCGCCTGTGCGATTTAGCGACCTGCCAGCCACGCGAGCATTGCCAGCACGCCTTCGGGGCGGTCTGCCGCACCGCCAGCGGGCGGGGCGAGGGCGGCGCTGGCCGGGCAGGCGAGGCAATAGGCCTGCACGCCGCGGGTGCCCAGCAGCCGCTCCGCATCGCGGGCGATGCGGGTGCCGAGATGCTCCGATCGCAGCGCGGTGATCGCGAAGATATCGCCGCCATGCACGCGACCGCGCTTTGCCGTCTCGCCCACCACCATCTGACGGATCAGCGAATCGTAGTTCGCATCCTTCTCGCCGAGATGGACCGCGTGCCATTCGCCCTTCTGTGCGCCAGCCTTGGCTGCGGCCCATTCGAGCGCTTCGGCCAACCCGCCGAACTGGTCGACCAGCCCGTTCTGCCGCGCGGTGCCGCCGTCCCACACCTGCCCCTGCGCAATGGCATCGACCCGATCGACCGGCATCTTGCGTGCGGTGGACACCAGCTTCAGGAAGTCCTGATAGGTCCCCCCGATCGAGGTCTGGAGCAGCGTGTCCATCGCCGGGGTGAAACCGCCGACGAGATCGGGCTGGCCCGAAAGCTCGGTGGTGCGGAAGCCGTCGGCATTGACGCCCAGCTTGGCGGCAGAGTTTTCAAAGGTCGGAACGACCGCGTAGACACCGATCGATCCGGTGATCGTCTCGGGCTCGGCGAAGATGCGCTCGCCCGCCATCGAAACCCAGTAGCCCCCGCTGGCGGCGACATTGGCGAAGGACACCGCGACCGGAATGCCGCGGTCACGATAGCGCTGGATAGCGCGGCGGATTTCCTCGGAACCGGTCACCGATCCGCCCGGCGAATCCACCCGCACCACCAGCGCGGCCAGATCATCATCGGCGGCTTCATCGAGCAGGTCGGCGATGCGTGTGGAACCGGCCACGCCCGGTCCGGCCTCGCCATCGACGATCTCGCCCGCGATGGTGATGACGCCGACGGCCTTGCCCTTTTTGCGCTGGCCGAGATCGGCGAGATAGGCGGGCAGATCGCTGGAGGCGAAGGCGCCCGGCAATTCGCTCCACGGGTCCTTGCCGGCCACTTCGGCCACCCGCGCGCCGAACTGGGCACGGTCGCCCAGCTTGTCGACCAGCCCGGCATCAACTGCCGCCTTGGCCATGTCCCCGCCCGAGCTCTGGATCCATGCGACCGGATCGCCCGTGATCCGGGCCAGCGCCAGCTTGGGCCGCGCGCGGGTGATGCCGGCCTTGTATTCCTCCCACAGTGCGCCGTAGAGTCCGCCGATATTGGCGCGCGCCTCGTCCGACATCGACGATCGCGACCACGGTTCGACGCCCGCCTTGAATTCGCCCACGCGGTACACCCGCGCATTGATGCTGAGCTTTTCGAGCAGGCCGGCGTAGTAGAGATTGCTGCCCCCCGGCCCGGCGATGATCGCCACGCCCTGCGGGTCGAGCCACACTTCGCTGGCATGGGCGGCCAGCGCCATATGGTCATCGGCATAGCCCATGGCGAAGCTCAGCACCGGCTTCTTCGCCTTGCGCACGCGGTCCATCGCTGCGCCGATATCCTTGAGGTGCACCTGCCCCCCGCCGAGAAAGCGGGACATGTCGATCACCACCGCCCTGATGCGGTCATCGGTTACGGCGGCATCCAGCGCGCGCACCACATCGCGGGCGCGGGTTTCGCCCATCGGCGCCTCGCGCGAGAGCAGCGCCTCGATCGGGTCGAGCGCGGTCTTCTCCTCGACCACAACGCCTTCCAGGTCGATCAACAGCGCCCCGTCGCGCACCTGCCCGGGATTGGGGCGGGCCGACAGCACGCCGAACAGCGCGATGAAGAACAGCAGCATGAACAGCAGGACGAGCCCGTCCTTGATCCCCACGAGGATCTTCCACACCTTGCCGACGAAACTCATTGCGTGTCCTTATGCTCTGCCCCGCTGCCGATGTAGGGTCTTTGGCCCGGAAGTTCTATCGGAAAGCTTGACGCGCGGGTTGAGCAGTCGACGCGGCTCGACTAAGGGCATCGCTTTAATGGCCATCACCGATCTCTCCGCCCCCGCGGGCCGCTTTCCTTCCGGACGGCTCGCCTTTCCGCATCGCGATCTGACCGGCATCGGCAAGCTTGCCCGGCACGAGATTCTCTACCTGCTGGATCAGGCCGGGCAGTGGGTTGCCCTCAACCGGCAGAGCGCCAAGCATACCGATCTGCTGGCGGGGCTGACGATCATCAACGCCTTCTTCGAGAATTCCACCCGCACGCTGCTCAGTTTCGAGATCGCGGGCAAGCGGCTGGGGGCTGATGTGGTCAACATGCACGCGGCCACCTCGAGCGTTAAGAAGGGCGAGACGCTGATCGATACTGCGATCACGCTGAACGCGATGCGGGCCGATGCCATCGTCATCCGCCACGGATCGTCCGGCGCGACGGGGCTTATCGCGGACAAGGTCGATTGCCCCGTTCTCAACGCCGGTGACGGGCAGCACGAACATCCGACGCAGGCGCTGCTCGATGCGCTCACCCTTCGCCATGCGCTGGCCGAGCGGGGCGAGCGGGCGGAGGATTTCACCGGCCTCAACGTCGTGATCTGCGGCGATATCCTGCACAGCCGCGTCGCGCGCTCGAACATCCTGTGCCTCACCGCGCTGGGCGCGAAGGTCCGCGTCTGCGCCCCGCCGGCGCTGATGCCGCAGGGCGTCGAGGCGATGGGGGTGGAGGTGTTCCACAACTTCGATGCCGCGCTGGACGGCGCGGAGGTGGTGATGATGCTGCGTCTGCAATCCGAACGGATGAGCGGGCAGTTCATCCCGTCCCCGCGCGAATACCGCCACCTTTACGGGCTGACGACCAGGCGCCTCGCGCTCGCCCGTCCCGATGCGCTGGTGATGCACCCCGGCCCGATGAACCGCGGCGTGGAGATCGATAGCGAGGTTGCCGACATGGCGGGCCGTTCGCTCATCACCCGGCAGGTGGAGATGGGGGTGGCGATCCGCATGGCCTGCCTTGACGTGCTGACCCGCGAGACGCGCGGCGTGGAGGGCTGGGCATGAAACAGGCGCAGGCTCTCGCCATCACCAATGCACAGCTGGTGACGCCCTCGGGGCTGGTCGCTGGCGCGCTGCGCTGTTCGGACGGTGTGATTGTTGCCCTCGGGGCGGATGTCGTCGCCGAGGCGGGTGACACGGTGGTCGATGCACGTGGGCGTCTGCTCGCCCCGGGGCTGGTCGATCTTGGCGTCTTCGCCGTGGACAAGCCCGCGTTCCACTTCGGCGGGATCACCCGCGCCGCGCTGATGCCCGACCAGTCGCCCCCGCTCGATCTGCCGAGCCGGGTGGGCTTCATCGCCAAGAGCGGCAAGCCCGATCTGTGGGTCCACCCCCTCGCCGCCGCCACGCGGGGGCTGGAGGGGCGGGAGCTGGCGGAGCTCGCCCTGATGCAGGATGCGGGCGCGAAGGCGGTCGCCACCGGGCGGCGCTGGATCGCCGATAGCGGCGTGATGCTGCGGCTGCTGCAATATGCCGCAATGCTGGGCCTCGTGGTGGTCACCCATGCCGAGGATGGCGGACTGGCCGGAGAGGCGTCTGCCACCGCAGGCGAAATCTCCACCCGTATGGGCCTGCCCGCCGCCCCTGCCGAGGCAGAGGCGCTGGCCATCGCCCGCGACATTGCGCTGGCCGAACTGGCGGGGGCGCGGCTGCATATCCGGCAGGTGACCACCGCGCGCGGGTTCGATCTGGTGCGCGAGGCCAAGGCGCGGGGGCTGCCGGTCACCTGCGGGATTACCCCTGCGCATTTCCTTCTCTCCGACCTCGCGACGGTCGACTTCCGCACCTTCGCCCGCCTCTCGCCCCCCTTGCGCGCCGAGGCCGACCGGCAGGCGGCGCTGGCGGCGATTGCCGACGGGACGGTGGACGTCATCGCCAGCGGCCATGACCCGCGCGGGCCGGAGGACAAACGCCTGCCCTTCGCCGATGCGCTGCCGGGCATGGCGGGGGCCGAGACGCTGCTCGCCACCACGCTCGGCCTGGCGCGCGATCAGGTGATTGATATACCGCGAATTTTCACCCTTCTGGCGAGTAATCCGGCGAAGCTCCTCGGGGTGCCCGCCGGGGCTCTGGCGGCAGGGCTGGAGGCGGACCTTGCCCTGATCGATCCCGATCAGCCCTGGATCATCGACCGCCGAAAGATGGAGGCGACCGCCGACAACACTCCCTTCGACCGGCAGGGCGCGCAGGGGCGCGTGCTGGGCCTGTGGAAGGGCGGGGTGCGGCTGCCGCTTTAAGGTACGTTCCTACAGGCTGGCTTGGCACAAGGGCCGGTCTGGAGCTGTGAAACATGGCTCTGGCTGGTGTCTAGAGGGGGTCTAGAGGGTGGCTAACCGGGGTCTGGAACGGCCTGAAACCGCTTTGGCCCTGTTGGAAAACGGCACGGTTTTTCCCGGAATTGCGCCACTTTCCGCCCATCCGGCAATGTTTCACGCCGTGCTGGCGGCTGAAACCGCCTTTGCACCACGCGCGCAGCCTATCGCGGCCCCCCGTTTGTAGGAAAGCCCTCCCGCGCGCGGCCCGCAAAAGAAGAGCTCCCGGGCAGCGGGATGCTGTCCGGGAGCAAGGCTTGCTCATTTCCCGCACCGGGTGGTGCAGGCGAATCAGGTATCGGTCAGCGCGAGCGGGCAGCGACCTGCACGTCGCGCTTCACGGCGCCCGCAGGCGGCGTGCTGGCGGCATAGGCAAAGCAGCCGCGACCGGCCGACTTGACCGTGCCGCACCGCGACTTCGCGCTCTGCGAGGTGAAGCCGTTGGCGGCGACGCGCCAGAAGGTGCGGCCGTTCACCACCGCCTCGGTAATCACCGGCTGGCGATCCTTGAGCTGCGGGAACTTCGCCTGAAGCGCGGCCCAGCCACGGCTGGCCTCGATCTTGGAATTGTACGAACCCAGCTGCACGAGGTGCGTGGCCGGACCCTTGTCTGCCGGAGCGGCGGCGGTGGCGGCGGCAGCGGTCGCGGCCATGCGGCGCTGCGGGGCTGCCTGGGCAACACGCGGCGCAGCCGGAGCGGCGGGCGCAGCGGCGGTGCGGCGGGGCGAAGCGCTGGCGGGCAGCTGCTGCACGACCGGATTCGACACGTAACGGACACCCTGAGCCGCCGGCTGGACGGTGGCAACCGCAGGCTCGGGGGTGGCAAAGGCGGCGCTGAAGGTGGCCGAGGGGGCCGGATCGGCAACCCGCACCGGCTCTGCGGCAGCGAGCGCGACATCGTCATCGCCCTGCGCCGCGGCTTCGGCGACCATCACCGACTGTTCGGGGAAATTGGCGAGCGCGAGGTGCTGCGGCTGGCCGCCATCGGCGCGCGGGGTCACATCGAGCAGGCTGGCGATGCGGGTCTGCGCCATTTCCGGCGCGCTCATCGCGGCCCACTGGGCAAGGCGCGAGTCGAGCTGGTCGGCGGGCACATCTTCGGCGGCCATCACCTGCGCGGCGGGCCAGTTGCCGGCGAGCGCATAGGTGTAGGCGAGGTTCTGGCGCAGCTTGGGGGTCGCTTCGTCGGAGCTGCGCACCGCGTTGACGAGAACGTGCACGCCGCGTTCCGGCTGGCCGGCGAGCGCGAGGGCAAGGCCGAGATCGGCCGGATCGAGGCTGCCCGCATATTCATCGAGCACCGCAACCGCCGCGCGCTGTTCGCCGCTGGCGATCTTGGCCAGCGCGAAGCTGAGCACGGTGCGCGGGTTGGTGTCGCCCAGATCAAGCGCATCGCCAAAGCTGGTCGCGGCAGACTGGAAGCGTCCGTCTTCCAGATAGGCGGCACCCAGCAGGGCGCGGAAGGCAGGGTTGCGGGGATCGGCCAGCACGGCGGCTTCGGCATGCTGGATCGCCTTTTCGACCTGACCCTTGGCAAGCGCGGTCTGCGCGCTGCCGAACGAGGTTTCGGCACGCGGCGCGGCCGAGGTCATGCAGCCGCCCAGCGCCAGCCCGGCGATGGCGGTGGTCACGGCGAGCGCGATGCGCCCATTGGTCTTGATGCTGCGGTCCATGATCAAAGTCCCCCGTAGATCCTGTTGGTTCACGTGTGTGGTGTCAGTATTTGGCACGGCGCTCAGTGGCGCTTCAGGTGATTGGCGATGACATCCAGCTCGTCATATTCGGCGAGCAGGCGGTCCAGCGCCTCGGTGACGAGCGCCTGGGCGCTGACGCCCTGCATCGTCGCGGCGAGGCGCAGTTTGAGATGGCGGTCGGCATCGAGCCGCAGGGTGAAGGCGGCGCGGCGACCGGCCTGCACGGCGGGCACGCGCGGCTTGGCGGGCGTTTTCGGCGCGCGGACCTTTGCTGCGGGCTTGGCCAGAAGGGCGGGCGCGGGGAGCGGCGAGACGATCAGTTCGTCCCCCTCTTCCTCGTAATCCTCTTCGCCGTAATCTTCATCGGCGTAGTCTTCGCCATAGAGCGACGCGGCGTCGTAGCCTTCCTCGTCCTCGTAATCGGGCTCGCCATCGTCGGGGCCGGTCATCGCGGCATCGGCGAGCACGCGCTCTTCAAGGCGGCGCTGCTGGCGGCGCACGATCGGGCTTTCGTCCGCGGCAAAGCCGTCAGCGGCGATATCGGCGTTGATCGGCACGATCCGGGCACCGGCGGGCAGATCCGAATCGTGGCCCATATCGTTCCAGCCGAGATCTTCGAGCTGGTCCTCGGGCACGGCCGTTTCTTCGGTCACCAGCGGCGCGACCTGCGGGCGCATCGCGGGCTTCGCGCCGCCCTTGCGGGCAAGCAGCGAAGGACCGAGCGAGGCGAAACCGGAATCCGACATGAGCCGAGCCTTTCCCTATCGCCTTACTGCGCGACCCGGCGGCCGAAGCCGCCTGCGGGACGGGGCACGCCGCCCATCTGCTGGCCCGCGCCATTCGGGGCGGCAGCAAACACGGTACGGCGGAAATTCTTTTCCAGACGGTCGGCGATGTAGCGCCACAGGGCGGTGATCTCGGCCGCCGAGCGGCTTTCGGGATCGACTTCCATCACCGTGCGGCCATCGATCATCGAGGCGGCAAAATCGGTGCGGTGGTGAAGCGTGATCGGGGCCACGGTGCCGTGCTGCGACAGGGCGACAGCGGCTTCCGAGGTGATCTTGGCCTTGGGCGTGGCGGCGTTGACGACGAACACCAGCGGCTTGCCGGCGCGCTCGCACAGATCGACCGTGGCGCCCACGGCGCGCAGATCGTGCGGGCTGGGGCGGGTCGGCACGACGATCAGCTCGGCGACCGAAATCACCGACTGGATCGCCATGGTGATGGCCGGCGGCGTATCGATCACCGCGAGCTTGAAGCCCTGCTGGCGCAGGACGGCAAGGTCATTGGCCAGCCGCGCGACCGTGGTCTGGGCGAAGGCGGGATATTCCGCCTCGCGCTCGTTCCACCAGTCCGCGAGCGACCCTTGCGGGTCGATGTCGATCAGCACGACCGGGCCTGCGCCTGCGCGCTGGGCCTGGACGGCGAGATGTCCGGACAGGGTGGTCTTGCCCGATCCACCTTTCTGCGATGCCAAAGCGAGTACACGCAACGCCTGGGTCCCCCATGGATTGAACCGCTGCGGGTTGCCCTATTGCAACGCCTGACACCGGCTGGATGGACACGGGATCGCAGGATACCCCTAATTTTGGGTTAAGATGGCGCGTGCGGCGCAAACCTTTGGCGATTATGCTGATGCCGCCCGGCCCGCCGCAGTGCCCCCGAGGGTAAGGCAACGATTTGCTAACTATGTTCCGCTAGGGCGAGGCATCTCTCCACCGGCGTTTTTTTCGAGGCTTTGGCAATGGCACGGATCATGACAGCGATGATGATGGCAGGCTCCGGAGCGGCGCTGGCGCTGCTGGCGGCAGTGGCAACACCGGCTGCGGCCGACGTCAAGGCCGGGGTCGATGCGTGGACGGCGGGCGATTTCACCCGCGCGGTTGTCGAATGGCAGGGGCCGGCGGCGCAGGGCGATCCCGATGCGCTGTTCAACCTCGCGCAGGCCTACCGGCTGGGGCGCGGGGTCGAGGTGGACAATGTCCGCGCGCGCCAGCTGTATGAACAGGCGGCGAGGCTCGGCCATGTGAAGGCCGCGGACAATTACGGGCTGATGCTGTTCCAAGAAGGCGAACAGGCCAAGGCGATGCCGTTCGTCAAGGCCGCCGCCGACCGCGGCGATCCGCGCGCGCAATATGTGCTGGGCCTGTCGCACTTCAACGCCGACTACGCGCCCAAGGACTGGACGCGCGCCTATGCGCTGATGACGCTGGCGAACGGCGCCGGCCTGCCGCAGGCGCGCGAGGCGCTGGGCCAGATGGACAAGTATATTCCGCAGGCGCAACGCGCCGCCGCGCAATCGCTGGCACGCGAGCTTGAGGCAGGGGCCAAGGCCAACCGCTCCGCCGATGTCGCCGCTGCCGAGCTTGGCGCGCGTCCGGCCCCGGCGGTGGTTCCGGCTGTCGCCACACCTGCGCCTAAGCCTGCCGCCAAGCCTGCCCCCAAGCCGCCATTGGTCACCGCCGCGCCCAAGCCGACGGGCCTGCCGCCTGCACCCAAGCCGGTCATGCCCATCCCCGCGCCGGTCACGGTTGCCGCCGCGCCCAAGCCTTCCACCGTCACGCCCGTTCCCGCCGCTGTCGCCCCGCGCAAGCAGGGCAGTTGGCGCGTGCAGCTCGGCGCGTTCGGGGTGGCGGGCAATGCCGACAAGCTGTGGAGCCAGATCGGCAGTCACGCCGCGCTGGCAGGCACGAAGAAGACGCTGGTGCCCAGCGGCAAGGTCACCCGCCTGCTCGCCACCGGCTTTTCCTCCGAGGCCGAGGCCAGCCGCGCCTGCGCGAGCCTGAAGCGCGAAGGCAAGGCCTGCGTCGTCGCCGGGCAGGGCTGAGGCCCGACCGGCGCCGCAGGCGGCTCGACCGGCGGCACTTCCCAAAGCCATAACAATCGCTAATCTCGCTGCCACATCAATGGCCGGGGGATCAGCCATGCAAGACACGCTTTCGCCGCAAGCCGCACAGGACACCTTCGGCGACGCGCCGGATACCATCGCGCCCGTCGCCGCCGCCGCGCGCATCGACACGCTCGATTTCATCCGCGGGATCGCGGTGATGGGCATCCTTGCCGCCAATATCGTCGCCTTCGGGCAGCCGATGATGGCCTATCTGGTCCCCAGCGAGTTCCTCGTCCCGGATGGCGATCCGGGCGGATGGATGTGGATTGCGCAGTTCGTGCTGGTCGATGGCAAGATGCGCGGCCTGTTCACCCTGCTGTTCGGGGCCGGGATGTACCTGTTCCTGGAGAAAGCCTGGGCACGCGGCGCGACCCGCTGGTTGCAGGCGTGGCGGCTGGTGATCCTGCTCGGCTTCGGCCTCGTCCACTTCTACTTCATCTGGTTCGGCGACATTCTGTCCCCCTACGCCATGATCGGGCTGGTTGCGCTGCTGTGCATGAAATGGCGGGCGAAGACCCAGCTGTGGGTGGGGCTGGCGGGCTATATGCTGGGCGTGGTGTTCTATGCCTTCACGATCTTCCCGTGGCTGGTGACCGGCACGGAGTTCGGCAACAGCTCGCCCGAATTTGCCGAGATGCGCACCGGCATGATCGCCGAGATGCAGGCGGAGATCGACGCGGAGGAGCCGGTCAATCAGGCGATCGCTTCGGGCGACTACGCCGCGCTGGTCGCGCACCGGATCGGCGAACAGGCGTTCGACCCGCTCAACAACGCGCTGCTCTTCTGCCTCGAAACGTTGCCGCTGATGCTGATCGGCATGGCGCTGTACCGGCTCGGCTTCTTCTCGGGCGGGTTCGAACGCGCAAAGCTGCTGCGCTGGGGCTGGATCGGGATGATCGCCGGGGGGCTGGGGCACCTGCTGATCGGGCTGGTGATGCGGGCCGACGGGTTCAGCGCCTTCGGCACGCAGGCCGCGTTCTTCGGCATGAGTCCCCTGCCGCGGCTGTGGATGGTGGTGGGTCTTGCCGCGCTGCTGGTGGCCTACAGCCCGTCTGCAACCGGCTGGCTGGGCGAGCGGGTGCGGGCGGCGGGCCGCGCTGCCTTCACCAATTACCTCGGCACCTCGATCGTGATGCTGTTCGTCTTTCACGGCTGGGCGCTGGGCCTGTTCGGCGAGTTGAACCGCCCGCAGCTTTATGTGGTGGTGGTGCTGGCATGGGCGCTGATGCTGGCATGGAGCAAGCCGTGGCTCGACCGCTATCGTTATGGCCCGCTGGAGTGGCTGTGGCGGTGCCTGACGTACCGGACTCTCTTCCCCCTCAAGAAGTAGGGGGAAGAGAGTCTTTGTTGTCCGCAGCGCCTGCGCGCTGCGAAATCCTCGCTCATGCTGGCTGCGCCAGCTTCGCTGCGGGCGGCCATTCGGCCTTGCGGCGAGGCTTCGCCCGCCGAACCAGCGCCACACGCAAACGATGTTCTTGGGCCCTGATCCGGCCCGCCGAAGGACGGGCCGCAAGCGCGAACGCGCGCCGCGCTTTGTGGCGCGAAAGCCAGGGCGGACGGACGTCCGCCGCCCGGCGTCTAAGGGCGCAAACAAAAACCCCTTGTTATTAAGAACCGTTCTCATATATTCCGTCCTGCAAACGCTTCGCAGGAAAGATTCGCACGCTCATGTAC
>JAIEOM010000288.1 GCA_019750455.1 Sphingomonadales bacterium
CGCATACATCCGCACGATCGCGGCGCGGTACTGCCTCCCCACGCCCGGCCCCTGCCGGTTCTTAAGCGTCGGATCGGCGACCACCGAGAAGAAGATGCGCAGCAACTGGTCGTAACGGACCACGGCGGGATCATAGGTGATCTGCACCGCTTCTGCATGATCGGTCACGCCGCTGGAGACGAGATCGTAACTGGCGCTCTTTTGCGTGCCGCCATGGTAGCCCGAGACAACGCCCGTGACGCCCTTGACGTGGCTGAACACGCCTTCGACCCCCCAGAAGCAACCGCCTGCGAAGACCGCTTTCCTGAGGCCTTTCGCTTCCTTGGCGATGCGGGTGGCGGCGGGGGCGTTGACGGGTTCCTCGGCGGCCTCGGCGGGGCCTGCGCAGCCGCTCAGCCCCAGCGAGGCGGCGGCGAGGAGAACAGCGATCTTGTGCATGCGATCAGCCTTTCAGAGCCGGTGGCTCTAGGGCGCGATCACGAACTCGTCCGAAGGGGCCGGGGCGGTGTTGGCGGGGGAGCGCAGTTCTGCGGCCTGTGCGGGCGAGGCCACCGCCGCGTTCCAGTCCTCCGCATTTGCGCCGACAATCAGCACGGCGCCGAGAAGGAAGCCGATGCCGAAGTTGCGGAACAGGTCGGAGGAGAAGAGGCGCATTGGAGGGGACTCGTGTTTCGCGGGTGTTTCCGCCATGTCCTTTGCCCGCAGCCGGATTGCGGCGGGATGAACTGGCGCAAGGCCTGTTAGGGTCGCGGCCCTGTACTGGTTACGAACCCGGCGAAAAATAGTTGCGCGGGCGGGCCAGAAGGGCCGAGCCGTGCGGCGGTTGCGACGGGGCGTACTGATGGCACCCCATCCCAACCCTGAAGGAAGGCAAAATCCCGGCCCAAAAGGCCGCGAGCGCACAGCGCGAGCCGCAGCGAGGACGAAGGGGCGGAGGCCCCTTCGCAAAACAGATCAGTGCCGGAAATGCCGCATCCCGGTGAACACCATCGCCAGCCCAGCCTCGTCGGCAGCGGCGATCACTTCGTCGTCGCGGATCGAGCCGCCGGGCTGGATCACGGCGGTCGCCCCTGCTTCGGCGGCGGAGATGAGGCCGTCGGCGAAGGGGAAGAACGCGTCGGATGCGACCGCGCTGCCCACGGTGCGGGGCGCGGACCAGCCATAGGTTTCGGCGGCTTCCTTCGCCTTGATGGCGGCAATGCGCGCCGAATCGCGGCGATTCATCTGGCCTGCGCCGATCCCGGCGGTCGCGCCGTCCTTGGCGTAGACGATGGCGTTGGACTTCACATGGCGGGCGACGGTCCAGGCGAAGAGACAGTCCTTCAACTCCTGCTCGGTCGGGGCACGCTTGGTGACGACCTTGAGATCGTCCGCGCTGATCGCGCCATTGTCGCGCGACTGGATCAGCACGCCCCCGGCGATGGTCTTGAGCGCGAGGCCTCCACGGCGCGGGTTGGGCAGGGCGCCGCATTCGAGCAGGCGCAGGTTCTTCTTCTTCGCGAAGATCTCGCGCGCTTCCGCTGACACGGACGGCGCGATCACCACCTCGGTGAAGATCGCGCTGATCGCCTCGGCGGTCGCAGCGTCGAGTTCGGTGTTCACCGCGACGATCCCGCCAAACGCCGAGACAGAATCGCAGGCCAGCGCCGCTTCCCACGCCGCCAGCAGCGAGCCGCTCTGCGCCACCCCGCAGGGGTTGGCGTGCTTGACGATCACGACCGCAGGTTCCTGCCCGGCAAACTCGGCGGCGAGTTCCAATGCCGCATCGGCGTCATTGAGATTGTTGTAGGAGAGCTCCTTGCCCTGAAGCTGGGTAGCTCGCGGTACGCCTGCGGTGCCCGAAACCTGGGGGACGTAGATCGCCGCCGACTGGTGCGGGTTTTCACCATAGCGCAGCGTATCGGCGCGCTTCAGCGCCATCGGGAGCGTCTCGGGGAACAGCGTCGGCTCGTCCGAAGCGGCGGGCGAGAAGGCGAACCAGCTGGCGATCGCGGAATCGTAGGCAGCGGTGCGGGCATAGGCCTTGCCCGCCATCCGCGTGCGGAACGCCTGCGTGGTCGCGCCGCCATTGGCGTCCATTTCGGCAACCAGCGTGGCGTAGTCCGCCGGATCGGTCAGGATCGTCACGAAGCCGTGGTTCTTCGCGGCCGAACGGACCATCGAAGGCCCGCCGATGTCGATGTTCTCGATCACTTCGGCACGGTCGGCCCCCTTCGCAACGGTCGCCTCAAAGGGGTAGAGGTTGACCACCACCAGATCGATCGCGCCGATCCCGTGGGCCTCCATCGCGGCGACGTGTTCGGGGTTGTCACGCAAGGCAAGCAGCCCGCCGTGGACCGTGGGGTGGAGGGTTTTCACCCGCCCGTCCATCATCTCGGGAAAGCCGGTCAGGTCGGACACGTCCTTCACGGCAAGACCCGCATCGCGCAGGGCCTTGGCCGTGCCGCCGGTGCTTACCAGCTCCACGCCCCGTTCTGCCAGCGCGCGGCCCAGATCGGCCAAACCGCTCTTGTCGGACACTGAGAGCAGCGCCCGCTTGATCACACCGTCAGCCATGATGGAATCTATCCTGTCTTCCTGAAGCGCCAGGAGAATTGCCCCCCGCTGCGCAATGCCAGTCCCTCGATCACCAGCTGCTCGGTGGCGTGGGGGCGGCCGTCTCCGTCGACCCACAGGCTGTCCTCGGCATGCAAGGTGATATCGTCGGCGCCGCCCCTATCCCCGCCGAGCCGGAATTGCCAGAGCCGACCGTCGGGCAGCAACAGGCTTGCGCCGCGCTTGTCGGGCGAAAGCTGGACCTCCACCCCGCGCCCGAGGTGGAAACGGAGCGCAAAGGCGATCTTGCCGCGCTTGCCGCTCTTGCCGACGGGGACGAGGATGTCTTCGCCCGCCAGTTCGGTCCCGTCGCCGGACAGCGTCAGGATGCGCTGGTGGGAGAGGCCGAAGCGACCGGCATAGCCATCATGCGCCGCCTCGATCCGGGTCGCGTCGCGGAAGCCAGAGCGGGTGATCTGGCGGCGGTCGAACTCCACCGTCTCCACCCCCTTGCCGAGCTTGCCGTGGAGCAGGACCGCGGTGGAATTGGCGTTGTCGAGCACCAGCGTCGAGAAGGCGGCGGTGGCCCGCAGCCCCTGCCCGATGCGCGCGGGCACCTGTCCGCCGGCCAGCGATGCGCCGCCGCAATTGACGATGATCCGCTGCGGCCCGTCGGAAAGTTCGAAGGCGAGGGTGGAAGCGCAGCCGGTGCGGGCGTGCTTGGCGCGCGGTGGCGGAGCCGTGTCGAACTGCAGCAGGGTTTCGCCCGCCTTGATGCGCTGGTAGCCCCAGCCGCCGGCCTGTGCCAGCGGACGGGTGCGCACGCCGCTTGCCTCGATCACGGCATTGACCCGGTCGGCGGCGATCGCGCCCTGCCCCTGCCAGTTGCCGAGCGCCCCGTCACCGTGTCGCAGCGCCAACAGCGGGGGCACCAGCAGCTCGCGCATCACGGCGAGCGCGGGGGGCGGTGTGACCTCGGCCGCTTCGTAGCAGGCGATCAGATCGGTGAGCATGCGGATCGCCTCCAGCTGCGCGGCGGGGCAGCGCGACAGCACGCCGCCATCCTCGCCCACCATGTCGCCGAGCGCCGTGACCAGCCCCGCCTCGCCGAACAGCCGGCGCGGCTTGCCGTGGGGCAGCAGCAGCCCGGCGGCGACGATGCCGGCAAAAGCGGCGACCTGCCCGAGGCCCGCAGCCTCCTTGGGCGCGCGCTTGTCGAGCCAGGTGGCGGTATCGGCAATCGCGGCAAGCAGGCGGGATTTCAGCGCCTTGTCGGTGCCGCCGAGCATCAGCGGCGCGTGGACCAGCCAGGCGACGAGGCGCAGGCCTGCCAGCTCCGGCTCCCACGCGGGGCCCTTGCCGATGGTGCCGTGCCCGTGAAGCCACAAGCTGGCGATCCGTTCGGCCACGGCGGCGCCATCGGCGCGGGGGGCGCTGGCGGCGAGATCGGCGAGCCAGCCGAAGGAATGGACCACCCGCTCGACGCCGGGGGCATGGTGGGCGGCGGGGGAGAAATCGAAGCTCGCGATCGGCAGGCGCACGCCGTGGATCAGGAAGTGCCCGGCGCGCAGGGCCGTGCCTGCCGCGCGGTCACCGCGGTTGGGGCTTTCGACCGTCGCCAGCACCCGCAGTGCCTGCGGGCGGCGGAACGGGGCGGCGATGGCATGGCCGGGGATGCCGAGCCGGTAGGCCAGCCGGATCAGCGCCTCGCCCGGGCCGGACTTGACCGTGATGACATCTGACAGCGCCAGTGCGCGCGAAGGCTCCTGCGGCGGGGCCGCGGGCGGGGCTTCCGCTCCCGGCTCCGGCGCGTGGCCCAGTGGCAGCACCGGCGCATCCGCGACCCGTTCGACCAACGCCTCGGCGCGGGTAACAGCCGGGGAGCGGAGCAGCGTCGCCATTACCTGCCGCCCTTCAGCGCGGCGATGTTGGCCGCATAGGCATCCGGCCCGCCCTTGAAGGTGGCGGACCCGGCAACCAGCACATCGGCCCCCGCCTCCACGCACAGCCGCGCGGTTTCGGCATTCACCCCGCCATCGACCTCGAGATGGATCGCGCGGCCCGAACGGTTGATCATCGACCGGATGCGCGCGACCTTGTCGAGCTGCGACGGGATGAAACTCTGCCCGCCGAAGCCGGGATTGACGCTCATCACCAGAATGAGGTCGGCCAGGTCCATGAGATTGTCGAGCACTTCGACCGGGGTGCCCGGATTGATCACCACGCCGGCCTTCTTGCCCAGCGCCTTGATCGCCTGAAGCGTGCGGTGGATGTGCGGTCCGGCCTCGGGGTGAACGGTGATGATGTCGGCCCCCGCATCGGCGAAGGCCTGAAGGTATGGATCTACCGGCGCGATCATCAGGTGGACGTCGAACGGCTTGACGGTGTGCGGGCGCAGCGCCTTCACCACGTCCGGCCCGATGGTGATGTTCGGCACGAAATGCCCGTCCATCACGTCGATATGAATCCAGTCCGCCCCGGCCGCATCCACGGCGCGCACTTCCTCACCCAGCCGGGCGAAATCGGCGGAGAGGATCGAAGGCGAGATCAGGGGCGTGGTCATGGCGCGGGCGCAAAGCCTTTCTTGGACGCTTTATCGGACATAAGGGCGCGGCGAATCGCGCGACAAGGCGGCGGACGCGCTTTTCCACCGTGAACGGCAGGGTTTCGGCCAATTAAGCCGCAATTCAGGCGGGTGGCGCGATAAGCGCGCCATGTCCGGACGGCCGAGCCCCTGTTGCGCCGTTACCGCACCGCTTGCGTGCCTGCCCCTCTCTCCTTACCCAAGGCCTGCCCATGATCGCGTTTTCCGCCTCGTCCCGCCTGTTTCGCCTTGCCCGCCGGAGCGCGGCCGGGCTGGCGATCGCCGGTCTGATCGCCGCGCCTGTCGCCGCGCAGGGCTATGTCTATGCGCGGGCGATGAACAATGATCCGGGCCAGTGCGCTGCGGGCAAGGGCCCGGCGGTGCGCATCACGGTGAACGGCCTGAAGTCATCCGAAGGCAATCTCTTCGTGCGCGCCTATCCCGCCAACAGCCGTGACTGGCTGGCGAGCAAGCGTTACGTGATGCGCGTCGATGCAAGGCCCCAGTCCGGCAGCACGACGGTGTGCGTGCCGCTGCCTGCGCCAGGCGACTATGCGATTGCGGTTCACCACGACGTCAACGGCAACCGCAAGTCCGATCTGTCGGACGGGGCAGGGATGTCGAACAACCCGGGCATCCGCAAGATTCTCGGCCTCGTCCCGCGTCCGCCCTCAGTGGACAAGACGCGCTTCAGCGTCGATGGCGGGGTCAGCCGCCTGTCGATCAACATGCAGTATATGTGAGCCGTCAGGGCGTCCGCTGACGGCGCTTGTGCTGACTGAGGTCCCACAAGACCTGGGGTGCCGCCAATAGCGGGAACCGTTCGCGGAACGGGGTGAGCTTGACCGGCATGCCGGTGTGCCGCTCGATCTTCCACGCGGCATAGCGGGCCGCGCCCTCGAAGGTGGTGCTCGCCTTGACGAGGCGCAGCAGGTTCAGCGGCTTGCCCATCCGGCGGCGGCGTTTCCACCATGCGAGGATGCGCGCGCGCTCGACCGGTGGCAGCCGGGGCGTCAGGATCGCGCCATCGACATCCGGATCAATCCCCCCCGCCTTGAGGGCGAGCGGCAGCAGCCCGGCGAAGTGATCGGCGTTGACCGAGAGGATATCATTCTCCCGCCCGCCCTTCTCGACGCGGAATTCAGCCTCGTAAGTGGCGCGGAACAGGGCGCGCCAGTAATCCTCGGCAGTGCCGCTGACCGGCCCCAAGGCGGCGGCGAGCCGGGCGGCGGTAGTGGCGGCAGCGGCGATGGCGGCGATGACTTCGGCGCGTGCGGCATCGTCCTCGGCCCAGATCAGCGCCGAAGGCTGGACAAAGCGCGCCCAGATAGTGGTGTCGGTCAGTTCCCCGCTCGCCGCGCGGGCAAAGGTTGCGAGGGTCATGGTGGCGACCTTGGCGCGCAGGGTGATCCCCTCGTGCGCGCGCTCGTGATAGCTCACGGTCGGCCAGATCGCGCTTTCCTGCGCACCGCCGCGCAGGATGTAGAAATCGAGCACCCCTTCGAGCGATCCGGTGCGCAGGTTCGATCCATAGAACAGCACCGCCCGCGCGCCCGCAGCATCGGCCAGCGCGCGCGCGAAGGTGGCGACGGCGGGATCGACGGGGACGGATAGGCGTGCCGCGATGCGGTCGGCGAGCGCCGCAGCGCCGCCGGTCATGGGGCTACGAAGGCGAGCTCCGGCCCCTGTTCGATGTGGTAATCGCCCGCGGGGAAGGCCTCGCCATCGAGGATGAACTGGTCGTCGATCGACAGGCTGAACTGGGTGGCGGCGACCTGATGGATGCCGCGTTCGCGCAGGCCGTTGCGCACCTTGCCGAGCAGCACCAGCGGCACCAGCGCGGTGGTGCGGCGCGAGATCTGGTCAAGTGCGACGAGCTTCAGCCCGCCCTTCAGCGCGCCGAACGGCTTGATGCCGGCCGGCAGGCGTTCCAGCGTAGAGGCGAACAGCAGCTGGCGCATCGCCGGATCGCCGTGGCTGCTATGCTCCATCGGCGCATCAGCCGCGCCCAGCCCGATCCGCATCCGCGCGCCCTTGCGCCACGGATTGCCACGGGTGGCGAACATCGATTGCAGCAGCGCCCACATGCCGGTGACGGCCACGACCATGCTGTCGAACGCGCCGAGCTTGTGCGCGCTCTGTCCGGCCTGCGTCGCCTTGGTGAAGGCGCCCGCGCCGAGGATGAAGCCCGCGACCTGCTTGCCCGGCTCGCTGGCGTGCGACACCTGCATCGGGCGGCGATACACGCGGCTGCCATGATCGAGCGCGTCGATCGCGTCCTGAAGACCCCAGTCCTCGGGCACCCCGAGATCGACGGTCAGCGCATTGGTCTTGCCCTTGGGCAGCACCGCGATGGCCGGCCAATCGTCACCGAAAATCGCCTGCCCGCAGGTCAGCACGTCGCGCACCGTCCCATCGCCGCCGTTGATGACCAGGAGGTCGATGTCCTTGGCGGCGAATTCGGCCAGGGCTTCGGGCAGTTGCCCGCGTTCGCGCGGCTGAGCGATGTGGACATGGGGGCACAGCCCGCAGTCGAAATCGGCGCCGAGATTGCGGTGGCTGCGCGGATTGTAGATCACCCCGACCGTCGGCGCCTGCCCGGCATCGCGCACGCGGCGCACGCGGGTGCGCGGCCGGGTGGCCAGATCGACCCGCGGAATGTGGGCAAATTCGAAGATCGGCGTAGCCATGCGCGTCCTATACGTGTCGGGAAACTAACATTCCACTGCAATCGTGACTCTGAACTGTCACAGAACAGGCCCGCAGATTGGCCATCGCCGCCGGAAAACAAGCGCGCCTGCGACCGGAGTCCGCGCCGGTGCGACGAGCGCCATGCTGTGCGCTCAGTCCCCTTCTTCGAGGGGGCGGATGGCGAACTGGCTGACCAGCCGCTGCACGCCCGGCAGGGCCGACAGGATTTCCCGGTGGATCCGCTCGTAACTGTCGTCGTCGCGGACCAGCACCTTGACGAGGTAATCCGACTGGCCGCTCATCAGATAGGCCTCCACCGCCTGCGGGGTGCGGGCCAGCGCCTCCTCGAAGGCGAGCATGGTCGCCTGCCGCTGATCGGTGAGCGTGACCTGCACGAACACGGTGGAAGGGTTGCCCCGCGCCGCCTTGGAAAGCCGCGCACGGTAGCCGAGGATCGCGCCGCTTTCCTCCAGCGCCTTGACGCGGCGGTGCGCGGCGGATGGCGAGAGGCCGACGCGCTCGCCAAGCTGTTCCCCCGTAAGGCGCGAGTCTGCGGCGAGCAGATCAAGAATTTTCCGGTCGATGCGGTCCATACGGGATTTCCATGCGCTGAACTACAGGTCTGCGCAAGAATATCGCACCAGCCTGCTGCCGGGAGCCTGCTGATCGCAAAGATTGTGCAGGTCAATTAAGTTATACCTGCGCGCACGAAAATTACAGGAGAGATCCCATGCGCGTCGGCGTTCCCACCGAGATCAAGAACAACGAATATCGCGTCGGCCTGACCCCGGCGGCGGTCGGCGAGCTGACCCGTGCGGGGCACGAGGTGGTGGTGCAGGCGGGCGCGGGCCTCGGCGTCGATTTCCTCGACGCGGCCTATGTGGCTGCCGGCGCGACCATCCTGCCCGACGCGGCGAGCGTTTTCGATGCGGCGGAAATGATCGTGAAGGTGAAGGAACCGCAGGCGGTTGAAGTCGCCATGCTGCGCCCCGACCATCTGCTGTTCACCTACCTCCACCTCGCCGCGGACAAGCCGCAGGCCGAGGGGCTGATGGCATCGGGCGCGACCTGTATCGCTTACGAGACGGTGACCGCCAATGACGGCTCGCTGCCGCTGCTCAAGCCCATGTCCGAGGTCGCCGGGCGCATGAGCGTGCAGTGCGGGGCGCATTATCTGGAAAAGCACCAGGGCGGGCGCGGGGTGCTGCTGGGCGGCGTGCCAGGCGTGGAGCCGGGCAAGGTCGTGATCCTTGGCGGCGGGGTTGCGGGCGTGAACGCGGCGCAGATGGCCGTAGGCCTGCGCGCCGACGTCACGATCTTCGATATCTCCAACCGCCGTCTGGCCGAGCTTGACGCGCAGTTCGGCAACCAGATCCGCACCGCCTTCTCCTCGAACACCGCGATTGCCGAGGCGGTGGCCGGCGCGGACCTCGTGATCGGCGCGGTGCTGGTGCCGGGGGCTGCGGCGCCCAAGCTCGTCACCCGCGAGATGATCGCGAGCATGCGCCCGGGCGCGGTGGTGGTCGACATCGCGATCGATCAGGGCGGCTGCTTCGAGACGAGCCACGCCACCACCCACGAAGACCCGGTGTTCGTGGTCGACGGCGTGATTCACTACTGCGTCGCTAACATGCCCGGCGCGGTTGCACGCACGTCGACCATCGCGCTCGGCAATGCGACGCTGCCCTTTGTGCTGAAGCTGGCGAATATGGGTGCGCAAGGCGCGATGGCCGCCGATCCGCACCTCGCCAACGGTCTCAATGTGGCGGGCGGGAAGATCACCCACGCTGCCGTCGCCGAGGCGCTGGACCTGCCGCTCGGCTGAAGCGCCGATACGGCTCGACGAAAGGGGGTTCATCGCCGGTCCCTTGCCCGCTACCCCAGCGGAAGCGCGCAGAATGGCGCATAAGGGACCATCGATGACTCACAAGCTCGCTTTCAGCCTGGCGATGGCGTTGGCCGCCGCCGCCCTGCCCGCCGCCGTGCAGGCCCAGACCCCAGCCACCGCCACCGCGCAGAGCGAGGACGCGCGCCTTACCGCCTTCCTCGATGGGGAATTCGCCGCCTATGTGAAGACCCAGCCCCAGCTCGCCACCCGCCTCGGGATCAAGGAGGGCGGGGACCGCTGGAACGACAATTCGGATGCCGGCGCGCGGGCCGAAGTCGAATGGCGCAAGGCCAGCGTCGCCCGCATGAAGGCGCAGTTCGACCGCGCCAAGCTTTCGCCGGAAGCGCAGGTCAACTATGATATCTGGGCGCTGGAAGCCGACCGGGCCGAGCAGTCCTTCGCCAACCGGATCTACCGCCCGCCGTTCTATTCGCGGCTCTATTCGGCGCACAGCCAGCTGCCCGATTTCCTGATCAACACGCATTCGGTTTCCGATGTGACCGATCTGAAGAACTACATCGCCCGCCTCAAGGGCCTGCCCGCAATGCTCGACATGGCGCTGGAGCGGACGCAGGCGAGCCAGAAGGCCGGGATCAACCCGCCGCGCTTCCAGATCGAGACGATCATCTCGGGCAGCAAGCAGTTGACCAGCGGCGCGCCCTTCGATGGCGGGCCGGATGCCGCCCTGTGGGCCGATGTGAATGCCAAGACCGCGAACCTCCTTGCCGCTGAAAAGCTGTCACAGATCGAGGCGACCGCGCTGCTGGCAGAAGCCCGTGAGGCGATCCTCGCCACCAAGCCCGCCTATGCCAAGGTCATTGCCTGGGCCGAGGCGAGCCTGCCCACCGCCCCCAGCGGCAAGGTCGGTGCGCTGACGCTGCCCGATGGCCTCGCCTATTACGAGCGCGAACTGAAGCTCGTCACCACCACCGACATGACGGCGGCCGAGATCCACGCCACGGGCCGCGCCGAAGTCGCCCGGATCGAGGCCGAGCAGGATGCGCTGGCCAAGCAGGCAGGCTTCGCCGATCGCCACGCCTATTATGCCGAGCGCGCGCGCCTCAATCCGCCGCGCCAGTATGACGATGCGGCGCGCAAGGAATATCTCGAGACCGCCAACGCCTTTGTCGCGCACACCCGTTCGCTGCTGGCCCCCTGGTTCGGGACTCTGCCCGCCTATGGGATCGAGGTGGTGCGCGAGCCGGCGTTTTCCGAAGTCGCGGGCGGCGCGGCCCATGCCTCGGCCCCGAGCCCGGATGGCAAGCGCCCGGCGCGCACCTATGTGCACCTTGTCGGGACTGTCCCCGATCCGGCGGCGATGTACACCCTGATGTGCCATGAAGCGGTGCCCGGCCATAACATGCAGGGCGATATCCAGGTGCGCCAAGAGGGCGGGCCGAAGTTCCGTTCTGTCACCGGCTATGTCGCATTCGGCGAAGGCTGGGCGCTCTATGCCGAGAACCTGTGCAAGGAGATGAACGCCTTCCCCGACGTGGCCGCGGACTTCATGCGGCTGGACGCCGAACTGTTCCGCGCCGCGCGGCTGGTGGTCGACACGGGCCTCCACGCGATGGGCTGGACCGAGGACGAAGCGGTCACCTACATGAACACCACCGGCCGCCAGCCGATCGAGCGGTCGCGCTCGGAAGTGCGGCGCTACATCACGCTTCCCGGACAGGCGACCGGCTACAAGATCGGGATGCTCAAGATCATGGAACTGCGCAAGCGCGCCGAAGACAAGCTCGGGGCGAAGTTCGACATCAAGGGCTTCCACGACCTGCTGATCGCCAGCGGATCGCAGCCGCTCTCGATCCTCGAACGCCGGGTCGATGATTGGATCGCGGCGCGCGCCGTTTAACCGACGTCGAAAGAGACCTTGCCGCTCATCGCCTGACCATCGGCGCCTGCCGCCTGCCAGCGCAGGTCGTAGGTGCCGGTGGGAAGCGGCTTCTTGAGAGTGAGGGTCAGGGTCTTGCCGTCAGCCGACCAGCTGGGGGTGAAGTTGCGGATCGGCATTTCGCCGTGGTTGGGCATGCCGGGCATCGCGGTCATGATGATCGCGGCGGTCGCCTTGGCCGGGTTGACCTTTTCGGAGAAAGTCAGGGTCACGGTCTTGGGCGACTTCGCCTTGGCCCCTGCCGCCGGGGTCGATGCGGCAAGCTTCACCTTGGCCAGCAGAGGTGCCGCAGGGGCGAGCGTCGTGAAGGCGAGGGCGGCGAGAATGGCGGGGATACGCATTGGGGGGGTACGTCCTTCGTGTTGTCAGAACCAGAAACGGATGCCGGCGATGAGGCTGGTGGCCGAAGTGCCTTCGCCCCGCAAGCGCGCGAAATCGGCGCCGTTGCCGGTGCGCCATGATTGCTCGATGCCGATATAGGGTGCGAACTCGCGCCGCAATTCATACCGCAGCCGCGCGCCGACCTCGATCTGGTCGAGCCCCGCGCCGATGCCCAGTTCGGGCACGTCCTGCGCGGAGAGGTTAGCCTCGATGCGCGGCTGGAGGATCAGGCGCTGGGTGATGCGCTGGTCGACCTCGGCCTCGATGCGGGCGGTCAGATCGCCGCGGGTGCTGAGGAACAGCGCCGCGTCCACCTCGAACATATAGGGCGCAAGGCCCTGCACGCCGATCACCGCATGGGTGGTATCCGGCCCGGCGATGTCGTGGCGGATGCCTGCCTGAAGGTCCCAGAACGGCTTGAAGGCCCTCGAATAGAGCGCCTGAACCTCGGCATCCTCGGGGGCAGAGCCCCACGCGCCCTCGCCCTCGGACTTGAACCACAGCCGCTCGGTCGGGCCGCCGTAATAGCCCTGAATGTCCCAAAGATAGGCGTCCGCCCCGTCGCGCACCTGCGTTTCGAGGCGGTCGCCCTGAAACCAGAACACCGGAAAGTCGCCGTGGGTGCGGCGCAGATCCGTACGCGAGGCGGCCATGGCCTCGGCCCCCCAGATTGCATCGGCGGCGCGTGGCGGCCCGCTGCCGGCCTCGGGCGGGGGCGGGGTTTCCATCAGCGGGCCGGGGGAGGCGTCTGCTGCCGGTTCGCCCATGTCGTGCCCGGCGTGGGGATCGGGGGTCGGCGTCGGCGCGGGCAGGGGTGCGTGATGATGGTGCTGCGCGGCAAGCGGCGAGGCGGCGATCAGCGCGATAAGTGGGAGCGCGGTTCTCATGCCTCCGGCCCCATCACCGTCACCGTCTGCATCATCCCGCCATGCATGTGGTAGAGCAGGTGGCAGTGGAACGCCCAGTCGCCCGGTTCATTGGCGGTCAGATCGAACTGCGCGCTCGCTCCCGGCTGGACGATCACTACGTTCTTGCGCGGCTGGTGGGCGGGGCTCTCTCCGTTGACCAGCGTGAAGAACATCCCGTGCAGGTGGATCGGGTGCGCCATCATGGTGTTGTTGACCAGCTTCACCCGCACCCGCTCGTTCCAGGCGAAGCGGATCGGCTTGTCGTGGACGGCGGAATACATTTCCCCGTCGAAGGACCACATGTAGCGTTCCATATTGCCGGTGAGGTGCAGTTCGAGCAGGCGTGACGGCTCGCGCGTGTCGGCGTTCGGCTCCAGCGCGGAGAGCATCCGGTAGTTGAGCACGCGGTGCTCCACATCGCGCAGGCCGAGGCCGGGATCGCCCAGCTTGTCGACGGGGGCCATCGAAACCATGTCGATCCCCGGCCCCACCTTCACGTCGGGCGGCAGCAGCAGCGTGTCGCGCATTTTCATGCCGTCCATGCTGTGCCCGCCGCCACCGTGGCCGCCATGACCTCCTTCGCCGTGGTTCATCCCCATGTCGCCCATGTCGAGCAGCGGGGGCTTGCGCGGCGGCGGGATCGCGGCGCGCGCCCCGGGGCGGCTGGCCAGCGTGGCGAGAGCCATGCCGGAACGGTCCATGCTCTCGGCGACGATGGTATAGGCCTCGGCGCGGGGTTCCACGATCACGTCGTAGATTTCGGCGGTGCCGATCTGGAGTTCGTCCACCTCCACGCCGCGAACATTCTGCCCGTCGGCGGCGATCACCGTCATCGGCAGGCCGGGGATGCGCAGGTTGAAGAAGCTCTGCGCCGCACCGTTGATGACGCGCAGGCGCACGCGCTCTCCAAGGGTGAAGAGATATTCCAGCCCCTCCTTCGGCCCGCGTCCGTTGGCGAGATAGGTGTAGGTGCTGCCGGTCACATCCGCGATATCGGTCGCAGGCATGCGCATTTCGGCCCACATCCGGCGGTCGGCGGCGGAGAGGGGGTATTCATCCGCCCAGCTGGTCTGCTGGTAGTTGAAATAGCCTTCGCCCTTGCGCAGCCGGTCCATGATGAAATGCGGATCGAGCGGGGTGAATTCGCTCAGCAGCAGGATGTAGTCGCGGTCGTAGGCGACCGGCTCCTCGCCCGCCGGGTCGATGATCAGCGGGCCGTAATGCCCCTGCTGTTCCTGAAGCCCCGAGTGCGAGTGATACCAGTAGGTCCCGGCCTGCCGGACCGGGAATTCGTAGGTGAAGGTCTGCCCCGGCCTGATGCCCGGAAAGCTGATCCCCGGCACACCGTCCATGTGGAAGGGCAGCAGCAGCCCGTGCCAGTGGATCGAGGTGTCCTCGGGCAGGTTATTGGTAACGTTGAGGCGGACATCTTGCCCCTCCTTCAAGCGGATCAGCGGCCCCGGCACACTGCCGTTGACCGCGATGCCGTGGCCCTTGCGGCCCTGCACGATGCGCGGGCCGTGGCCCACCGCAAGGTCGATCACCGCGCCCGATACCTCGTCGAAGCCAACGCGGATCGGCGCGCCGCCGCGCATCCGGTGAACCGAATGGCCCTGCGCCCAGGCAGGCATGGCGGCGAGGCCGGCGGCCGCACCAGCGGCCCGGACAAAGCCGCGGCGGGAAAGTCGGGGAATGGTCATGGCATCCTATACGCGGCGGGCGCGTGTCTGGCTGTTACGCGGGTTGGTTTTTGCGGGAATGCTGAAGGCACCCAGAATCGGGCATGGCCCGTCTCCGCCCTGCGCGCAGTCCTTGACGAGGTCCTTGAGCGCGGCGCGCATGGTTTTGAGGGTTGCGATCTTCTCGTCGATGGCGGCGATCCGCGCCTCGGCGAGCGCGCGTGCGGCGGCACGATCATCGCTTTCGAGCCCGAGCAGGGTGGCAATTTCCTCCAGAGTAAAGCCCGCTGTCTGCGCCGCGCGAATCGAGAGCAGCCGCTCCAGATCGCCTTCGGTGTAACGCCGCGCTCCTGCTCCGCGCGGCGGCTCGGCCAACAGCCCGCGCCGCTGGTAGAAACGGATCGTCTCGACCGAAACACCGCCCGCCCGGGCCAGATCGCCGATTTTCATGATCACCTCTTGAAACCGTACTGTGGTACGGGACTTATATACGGGTCACCGTGAAAAACTTCAAGGACGATTCCTATGACAAATTCAGCGAAGACCGCCGCCCTTCATCGCATGGTGATGCCCGGTCACACCTGCCCTTATGGCCTCAAGGCGCGCCACCTGCTGCGCTCGCGCGGCTATGCTGTCGAAGATCATCACCTCACCACGCGTGAGGAAACCGACCGCTTCAAGGCCGAACATGGCGTGGCGACCACGCCCCAGACCTTCATCGATGGCCAGCGGATTGGCGGCTATGACGATCTGCGCCGCTTCTTCGGCCTCAGGGTCGCCGATCCTTCCGCCACCTCCTACCGCCCGGTCGCCGCGCTTTTCGCGATGACCGCGCTGATGGCGGCGGCGGCGGGATATGCGGTGGACGGGACTGTGCTGACCGTCCGCGTCGCCGAATGGTTCGTCGCCTTCTCGATGGTGGTGCTGGCGCTGCTCAAGCTTCAGGATGTCGACAAGTTCGCGACGATGTTCCTCAATTACGACCTGCTGGCGAGCCGCTGGGTGCCCTATGCCACGATCTACCCCTTCGCCGAGGGGCTGGCGGGCGTGCTGATGGTGGCAGGCGCGCTCGACTGGCTGTCGATCCCGCTCGCGCTGTTCATCGGCACGGTGGGCGCGGCGAGCGTGTTCAAGGCCGTCTACATCGACCGGCGCGAACTGAAATGCGCCTGCGTCGGCGGCAGCAGCAACGTGCCGCTGGGCTTCGTCTCGCTGACCGAGAACCTGATGATGATCGCCATGGCCCTGTGGATGGCGGCGAAACCGATGGCGATGTGAACACCCTGCGGCGCGGCCCGCCGGCGATGTTGCCAACCGACGTTAGAGCGGAATTCCGACGAAACCCATAGCGCCAAGGCGTTCGCCTTGGCCCCGGGGCGGCATGATCGCGATCCGATCTGACAGAGGAATGCAAAGCCCGCCGTGCCGACCCCCGTCAACATCACGCAGCGCGCAGATGCCGCCTATGATGTGGTCATCATCGGTTCGGGTTTCGGGTCGTCCTTCTATCTTCACCGGTTGCTCGAACGGGGCGGCACGGGGCGGATTCTCGTGCTCGAATGGGGCCAGCACCGCCCGCACGACTGGCAGATCGCGCAGAACCGCAACAGCGACATCGCTCCCGGCGCAACGTTCCGCACCGCATCGGAAAAGGAGTGGAACTTCACCATCGGTCTGGGGGGCGGCACCAACTGCTGGTTCGCCCAGACCCCGCGCTTCCATCCTAGCGATTTCCGCCTGCATTCGCTTTACGGGATCGGGCAGGACTGGCCGATTTCCTACGACGATCTCGAACCCTTCTATGGCGAGGCCGAGGCGATCATGGCTATTTCGGGTGACGATCGGATGGCCTCGGTCCTGCCGCGCTCGACACCCTTTCCGCAGCCCCCGCACCGGATGAGCGCGCCTGACCGGCTGATGGCCGCCGCCCAGCCGGGACAGCACTTCGCCATGCCCACCGCCCGCGCCCGCATCGCCACCGCGCAGCGCTCGGCCTGCTGCGCGAGCTTCCGCTGCAACCTGTGCCCGGCCGATGCCAAGTTCACGCTCAATAACGGCCTGCTGCATCTCTACGATCACCCCGCGGTCGAACTGGCGCTGGGTGCGAAGGTGGTGCGGCTGGAGACGCGCGGGAATGTCGTCACCGGCGCGGTGGTCGCGACCGGCGGGCGCGAGGTGACCATCCGGGGCGACCGCTTCGTGCTTGGCGCCAATGCCATTCACAGTCCGGCGATCCTGCACCGCTCCGGCATGGCTGACGCGCTGACCGGCGCGGGGCTCAACGAAACTTATGGGTGCAATGTCGAGGTGCTGCTCGATGGGCTCGACAATTTCGATGGCAGCACCATCACCACGGGCCTCAACTACGGGCTCTATGATGGCCCACACCGCCGAGAAGCCGGGGCGGCGCTGGTCTATTTCGACAACCGCTGGACCCACGGCCTGCGCGCCGAGCCGGGGCGCTGGCGGCAAAGCCTGCCGCTGATGATCGTCGTCGAGGAGGAAGTCGAGAATTCCAGCACGGTCAGCGCCGATAGCGCCGGCGAGGTGGTGGTGAGCTATCCTGGCACCTCCGACTACGCCAGGCGCGGGCAGTCGCGCGCGATTGCCGGGCTGCCCGCGCTGCTTGCGCCGCTGCCGGTGGAGGACATCATCCTGCGATCGCAGCGCCCCACCGAGTCCCATCTTCAGGGCACGCTGCGGATGGGGTCGGATCCCGCGACGTCGGTGGTCGATGCAGGGCTGGTCCATCATCGCTGGCGCAATCTTACCGTGGTCGGCACGGCGACCTTCCCGACCTGCGGGATCGCCAATCCGAGCCTGACCGCCGCTGCACTTTCACTGCGCGCCGCGAGCCTGGTCTGAAGGAGCCGCCATGCCCGCTCTCACCCGCCGCCAGACCATGACGGGAATCGCCGCTGCCGGCCTCCTCGCGGGGATCGGGGGCGGGGTGGGCCTGCTTCAGGACCATCGCCTGCATCTGGTGCGCGGCATCCTGCACCGCTCCTTCGGGGAGTTCCGCATGGCCGACGACCAGTTCACCGCGCTGCTGTCCGCGATCGACGAAACCTTCGCGCCCTCTGCGCAGAGGCTGGCCTTCTACCGTGCCGCAGCGCTCGCCGGGGACGGTCGGCTGACGGACTGGGCACCCGGACGCATCGGTGAAGAATTCGCGGAATACGAGCGGCGGGCGGTCACGGCTTTCATGACCAGAACCGATTACCTCGCCATCGATCCGGCGCGGCAAATGGTCAGCTTCGTGGACCAGAATGCCTGCGCGAGTCCCTTTGCCCGGTTCGACTGAGGCCGCATCCGTCAGGATTGCTCCGCCATAAAACGCCAAGGGGGCGGCCCTCCTTCCGGAAGACCGCCCCCTTGGCGCACCCGACAGGATTCGAACCTGTGACCTCTGCCTTCGGAGGGCAGCACTCTATCCAGCTGAGCTACGGGTGCATGGTGCCATGCGGTGCGCGCTATTCTTGCGTGCGGGCGGCCGCTTAGCAAGAGGCGCGTGGCGACGCTACATAATTGTGCCCGCTCTCCGCGCGGGCCGTGAGCCGGGAGTTAACCAATCGGCAAGCATGGCTCCATAGGCTCCCCCTATGGCCACGCTCCCGCCCGAGACGATTCTCCCGACCGCTTCTGCCGCCCCGCTGGCGGATGTGGCGCCCGAGGTGCTCGCCGAGGCGCTGGTGGCGCTGCACGGGAAAGCCGCGGCGCTCGCCCTGCTGGCGCGGCTGGCGCCCGAGCCGGTCGAGATCGGCGGCGAGCTGGGCGCGGTCATCGCCCGTGCGGCCCCGTGGCAGCGCAAGCTGGTGGCGCAGACGATCGAGGATTGCTCCGCGATGCTCGACAGCGGCCTCGCCGCGCTCGGCACGCTGACCCGGCGCGGGCAGGACACATCGGCCCCGGCGCTGGTGCTGTGGCGCGAATTCCATGCGGCGCGCGCGGCAATGACGAGCGTTCTGGCTGCCTGATACCGGCCTGCGGGCTTGACTGTGTTCCGCTTCCGTTCCAACGCTGACCCATGTCCAGCGCTCCGCTTGTCCCCGCCGATTCGCCCGCGCTTGCTGCGGCCGATGTCGCGCGCGGGATCGGCCGGCTGTTTGCCCGCAACGACATCTGGTGCCTCGCGGAGGTCCCGCTGAAGAACGGGCGGCGCGCCGATCTGATGGGGATCGATGCCAAGGGCCTGATCGTGATTGTCGAGATCAAGGTCGCCCGGGCGGACCTGCTCGGGGATGCAAAGTGGCCAGACTATCTCGACTATTGCGACCGTTTCTATTGGGGCCTGCCCCCTGCGCTCGACCGCGCCCCGCTGGAAAGCGAGACCTATCGCTCGGACACCTGCGGGGTGATCGTGGCCGATGGCTATGACGCGGAAATCCTGCGCCCCGCCGCCTTCGCGCCGCTTGCCGCCGCGCGGCGCAAGACGCAGGTCGAACACCTCGCACGGATCGCGATGCGGCGGCACATGGCGCTGATCGACCCGCTGTGCACGGCGCTGGACGCAGCGCACTGAGTTTGCCCTGTCGCGGCTGGCGGAATTGCGGCATAGCGGCACAGCAATGCTCCCCGCCGACACCCCCGTCCCGCTGGCGCTGCTGATCGTCAGCTGCGCCGTGACGCTGATCGTGGCGCTGCGTTATATGCTGACGAGCGGGCTGTTCGCCTTTGCCACGGCCAGGATGCGCCCGGGGCTTTATGCGGGCAAATCCGCGCAGATCCGGCGCGAGATCCGCTGGTCGCTGCTCTCTGCGGCGATCTATGGTGCCCCGGCGGGGATCGTGCTGTGGGGGTGGAAGCACCACAGCTGGACGATGCTCACCGCCGACTGGGCCAGCCTGCCGTTGTGGTATCATCCGCTCAGCCTCTTCATCTATCTCTTCGTGCAGGACACCTGTTTCTACTGGAGCCACCGCTGGATGCACCGGCCCAAGTGGTTCCGGATCGCCCACGCCGTCCACCACGACAGCCGCCCGCCGACCGCGTGGACCGCGATGAGTTTCCACCCGGTCGAGGCGGTAACCGGCGCCATCGTCATTCCGGTGCTGGTGTTTCTGGTGCCGATCCACGTTGCCACGCTTGGCCTTGTGCTCACCATCGCCACGGTGATGGGGGTGACCAATCACATGGGCTGGGAGATGTTTCCGCGCTGGCTTGTTCACGCGCCGTTGGGGAACTGGCTGATAACCGCCAGCCATCACGAGCGTCATCACGAGGAATACAGATGCAATTTCGGGCTCTATTTCCGGTTCTGGGATCGCGTCTGCGGGACCGACAAGGGCCTGTCCAAGCGGATCGTGGCCGAGGCCGGGCACGCGCGGGAGGTGTCCGTGTGATGCGTGCGGGCGCGCTGGTGCTGGCGGGCTGTGCGGGCGCTGTGGCCGCAGCCGCTCCGGCGCGGGCGGGCGAGGTGGTGATCACCGTCACCGATCTGCGCTCCACCAAGGGCGTGGTGCGCGCCTGCATGACCACGCGCGAGGATATCTTCCCCAAGTGCATCAAGGACCCGACCGCCCACCGCGCGGTGGTGCCGGCGAGCGGCAAGGTCGAAATCCGTTTCACCGGGGTGAAGCCCGGCAACTACGGGATCGCGCTGCTGCATGACGAGAACAACAACGGCAAGGCCGACCGCGCGATGGGGATGATGCCCAAGGAAGGCTACGGCTTTTCCCGCGATGCGCCGGTCAAGATGGC
>JAIEOM010000229.1 GCA_019750455.1 Sphingomonadales bacterium
AAGTGGACGAAGCCGACATGGCTCGCCCCTGCGCCCACGGCCGCCGCGAGGGTTTCGGGCGTCGAAATGCCGCAGATCTTGACGAGCGTTGCCATGCGCGCGGCCTTACGCGGGGCCGAGCGGCTTTTCCAGCACCACAAAGGTGATCGGAGGATCGCGCAGCACGGGGAAGGGCCGCGTCTCGCCGGTGAAGGCATAGCCGCGCCGTTCGTACCACGCGATCAGCGCGTCGCGACTGTCGATCACGGTCATCTCCATCGCCGCAATACCCTCCGCGCGCGCGAGGTCTTCGGCAGCATCCAGCAGCTGCCGCCCGAGGCCGCCCGATTGCAACGTCGGCAGCACGCACAGCATCCCGAGATAGGCGAGCGACGCGTCCTTGCGGGTGACCGCCACGCAGCCGATGAGTTCGCCACCATCGCGCGCGGTCAGGATCGTCACCGCCGGATCGGCCAGCAGCGCGTCCAGCTCGGCGCGGCTGGTGCGCTCGTCGTCAAGGATGTCCGCCTCGTGGTTCCACCCCTGACGCGCCGAATCGCCACGGTAGGCGGCTTCGAGCAGGTCCTTGAGGGCGGGCGCGTCGGCGGGAGACGCCGTCGTGATTGCGATCAAAGCGTCGCCTCGATGGCGCGGGCGGCGGCGGCGGGGTCTTCGGCGCGGCTGATCGGGCGGCCGATGACGAGCACGCTCGCCCCGTTGTCGCGTGCCTGACGCGGGGTGACGACGCGCTTCTGGTCGCCCGTGCCGTTCCCGTTGGGACGCAGGCCGGGGACGACGAAATAGCCGTCGCGCCATGCCTTCTTCACCATCCCGACTTCCTGTCCGGAACACACGATCCCGTCGAGACCGGCGGCATGGGCCAGTTCGGCAAGGCGCATCACCTGCGTTTCCGCACTGCCATAGACGCCCGTCGCGGTAAGGTCGTTCGCATCGAGGCTGGTGAGCATGGTCACCGCGACCACCTTGGTGCCCGCCGCCGCTGCCGCCTTGGCGTCCTCCATCATCGCGCGGCCCCCGCTCGCGTGGACGGTGACGATCGCGGGTTCATAGACATGGATCGCCTGCATCGCGGCGGCGACTGTGTTGGGGATGTCGTGGAACTTCAGGTCGAGGAAGATCGGCAGCCCGCAATGCGCGATCTCGTGCACCCCGTGCGCGCCGTGGGCGCAGAAGAACTCAAGGCCGAGCTTCACGCCGCCGATATGCGACTTGACCTTCTCGACCAGCGCCTTGGCCGGTTCGAGCTGCGGGACATCGAGCGCGAGATAGACAGGATTGCTCATTCGCTGCCTCCCGCATCGCCGCTGCTGTCGGCCGGGCTGAACGGATCGCCGATGTCTCCCCCGGTTTTGCCGGATTTGTCCACAGGGCTGTCCGCCATCGCGGGGCTGGGATCGGCGCGGTGCGCCAGCGCGGTGTTCTTCAAGGAATTCTCCAGCGTGCGGATGCGGCGGTTCTGGCCCCAGGTGACGCTGCGATGCACCGCCCACATCGGCAGGAAGCCCGTTGCAAAGGCCAGCAGTGCCAGCACCGGCACCTTGGTTTCGAGCACGAGGTTCTGCCACAGGGTCAGCTCGACCGGCTGCCAGTTGTAGGCGGCGAAGACCACGAAGGCGAGCGCGGCCAGAACCCAGATGATGGTGCGAAGCGTCTTCACGAGGCGTGGCTCTCCCCTGCGGTGCGTGACGGGGCGAACCTAAGCCATTCGTGTCCCAAGTCCAGCACCGCCGCCGTCACCCGAAAACCCGGGCGAAGATCGTGTCGACGTGCTTGAAGTGGTAGCCGAGATCGAATTTCTCTTCGAGCTGCTCCGCCGACAGCGCGGCGGTGACCTGCTCGTCGGCCTTGAGCAGATCGAGCAAGGACAGCGCACCGTCGGATTCCCACACCTTCATCGCGTTGCGCTGCACCAGCCGGTAGGCATCGTCGCGGGTGAGGCCCGCCTGCGTTAGCGCCAGCAGCACGCGCTGCGAGTGGATCAGGCCGCCCATGCGGTTCATGTTCTTGGCCATCCGCTCGGGATAGATCAGCAGCTTTTCGACCACGCCGGTCAGCCGCGCGAGAGCGAAATCGAGCGTGATGGTCGCGTCCGGGCCGATGTAACGCTCTACCGAAGAGTGCGAGATATCGCGTTCATGCCACAGCGCGACATTCTCCAGCGCCGGGGTGACGGCGGAACGGACCACGCGGGCGAGGCCGGTGAGGTTCTCGGTGAGGATCGGGTTGCGCTTGTGCGGCATGGCCGAAGAACCCTTCTGGCCGGGGGAGAAATATTCCTCGGCCTCCAGCACTTCGGTGCGTTGCAGGTGGCGGATCTCGACCGCGAGGCGCTCGATCGAACTGGCGATCACGCCCAGCGTGGCAAAGAACATCGCGTGGCGATCACGCGGGATCACCTGCGTCGAGACAGGCTCGATGGCGAGGCCGAGCTTCTCGGCCACATATTCCTCGACCTGCGGATCGACATTCGCGAAGGTGCCGACCGCGCCGCTGATCGCGCAGGTCGCGATTTCCGCGCGCGCCGCCACCAGCCGGGTGCGGCAGCGGGTGAACTCGGCATAGGCTTCGGCCAGCTTGAGCCCGAAGGTCACCGGTTCGGCATGGATGCCGTGGCTGCGGCCGATGGTGGGGGTGTATTTGTGCTCCTCGGCCCGCGTGCGGATCGCTGCCAGCAGCGCATCAATGTCCGCCAGCAGGATATCGCTCGCCCGGGCGAGTTGCACCGACAGCGTTGTGTCGAGCACATCGGAGGAGGTCATGCCCTGATGCATGAAGCGCGCTTCCTCGCCCACCTGCTGGGCCACCCAGTCGAGGAAGGCGATCACGTCATGCTTGGTCACCGCTTCGATGGCATCGATGGCGTCGACGTCGATCTTGGGATCGGTCGCCCACCAGTCCCACAGCGCCTTGGCGGCGGACTGCGGCACCACGCCCAGATCGGCGAGTTTCTGCGTCGCGTGCGCCTCGATCTCGAACCAGATGCGATATTTCGCTTCCGGCTCCCACAGGGCGGTCATGGCAGGGCGGGCGTAGCGGGGGACCATGTTCGACTCCGGCAAAGAAGCATGTGCGTTTCGCTGCGGCGCCTAGGGAAGGGGGGCGGTCAAGGCAAGACGGGCGCGGATTTGCCCACCAGTGCGCGGTCGATCAGCGCCATCACCCGCCCTGCGGCGGCGCGGGTCATGTGGCTGCCGTCCCAGTAGTTGAGCACGCCGTCCTGGATGATCCGGCATTGCCCGCCCTCGCAGAACGGCGCGGCGGCATCGATGTAGACCATGCCGCGATGGCGCGCGGCAAAATCGCGCAGCAGGGCATTGATCTTGCGCCCCTCGGCCTGGCTTGCGGGAAATACGGGCGCGCAGGCGTGGTTGATATAGGCATCGCACCGCAGCCAGCCGCCCTCCATGTGATCGCCCGCCGCCCATGCGGTGGGGGAATTGCCAACGAGGATCACCCGCGTCCCAGCAGGCAGGCGGGCGATGGTGCGCTCCATCGCGGCAAGCATCGCAGGGCCGCCCTGCGCCGAACTGCGACCGACCTCCGCGCCCGAGGCTGTGTCGAACAGCACCCGGTCCCACCGCTGCGCCCAGATGACGGTCGGGATTGCCCGCGCACGCACCAGTTCGGCCAGCTTACCGGGCATCGACCCGCAGATGTCGGCCTTGGCGCTGCCCTGGCGCCGATTGCTGATTCCGTCGGCGGCAAGACACCCGTTTTCCGAAAGCAGCGCGCCAGCCCCGAAGCGGCCCGTAGCGGCAGAGAAATATTGTCCGGCGTGGCTATCGCCGTAAAGCACGAAGCCAACGGGGCCGCTTTCCGGAACCGCCAGCGTGGCGAGCGCCCCCCTTGGCCGCAGCCCGGCAAGTCGCTGCGCTTCCTCGCCCGATTGCGGCAGCAGCACCCGCGCACGGCCCGCCACGCCGGCGGCCAGCGGCAGGGCGAGCGCGGCAGCGCAGATCCCCGCCAGCAATGCCGGGCGTGCGAGCCAGTGGCGACGGCGGATAGGCTCCTCGATCCAGCGCCACGACAGCGCCGCCAAGCCCGTCGATACCGCCACGGCCGCTATCAATGCCCCTGCCGGGAGCGGGCCGAAATGGACATAGTGCGCCAGCGCCAGCACCGGCTGGTGCCACAGGTAGAGCCCGAAAGAGATCAGCCCCAGCAGCGTCAGCGGTCGCCATGCCAGCAGCTTCCCCGCGCCAACCGAGGGGGAGGCGAACAGCAGCACCAGCGCGGTGCCGGTGGTGGGCAGCAGGAACAGAAGGCCGGGGGCAAGCGAAGCGGGACCGATAACCGCAAACCCGGCCACGATCAGCGCCACGCCCGCCGCCGCCAGCCTGCCATCGGGGCGCGGGCGGAAGGGCAGGGCGGCGCAGGCCGCGCCCAGCATCAGTTCCCACATCCGCGTCGGCAGCAGGTAGAAGGCCAGCAGCGGCTGGCGAGGGGCCAGCCACAGCGCAAGGGCAAAGCTCGCCAGCCCCGTCGCCGCGATCAGCGGCAGCACTGCGGCCCGTTTCCACCGCCACGCTGCCAGCAGCATCAGCGGGAAGATCAGGTAGAACTGTTCCTCCACCCCCAGCGTCCAGGTGTGGAGCAGCGGCAGGCTCCCCTCCACCCCGTCGAAATAGCCAGTCCGCTGGGCAAAGCGGATGTTGGAGGCGAACAGCGATGCGCCGATCAGCGCCTTGGCATATTCGGCGAAGTCCTCGGGCGTGAGAATCGCCCATGCGGCGAGCGAAGTTGCCGCCAGCATCGCCGCCAGCGCCGGGATGATGCGCCGCGCGCGCCGTTCCCAGAAGCCACGCAGGGTGAAGCGGCCCTCGGCCAGTTCGCGCAGGACAATGCCGGTGATGAGATAGCCGCTGATGACGAAGAACACGTCGACCCCGGCAAACCCGCCAGGTAGCAGCGCGGGCGCGGCATGGTGGATCACGACGGGCGCGATGGCGAGCGCGCGCAGCCCGTCGATCTCGGGGCGGTGGCCGGCGGCAGGATGCCCCGGCGCGAGGGTGGCGGTCATCTCAGATCAGGCCCTTGGCCCTGAGGCTGACATGCCCCTCGCGCCCGATGATCACGTGATCGTGGACGGTCACGCCCATGTGGCGACCCGCCTCGGCGATGCGCTGGGTGATCTGGATGTCGGCGCGGCTGGGCTCGGGCGAGCCGGACGGGTGGTTGTGGACGAGGATCATCGCCGTCGCCCCCACGTCCATCGCCCGGCGGATCACCTCGCGCGGGTGGATCGCGGCTTCGTCGATCGAACCGTCGCCCACGTGGTGATCCTCGATCAGGCGGTTCTTGGTATCGAGGTAGAGCACCCTCACACGCTCCACGGTCAGATGCGCCATATCTGTGGTGAGATAATCGATCAGCGCCTGCCAGCTGGACAGCACCGGCTTGCCCATGATCTCTCCGCGCGCCATGCGCCGGGCCGCCGTGGCGACCGCCTTGAGCGCGGCGGCGGAATTCTCGCCCACGCCCTTGACCCGCTGGAGCGCCTTGGGATCAGCGTTCATCACCCCGGCAAGGCTCCCGAACTGGGCCAGCAGCGCTTTGGCCATCGGCTTGGTGTTGCCGCGCGGAATGGCGGCGAACAGGAGGTATTCGAGCACCTCGTAATCGGCCAGCGCCTCGGCCCCGCCGGTCAGCAACCGGGCGCGCAGCCGCGCGCGGTGGCCATCGCCAGCCGCCTTGCCCGCGTCCCAATCGGGCACCGCGCCATCGAGAAAATCGAAACTGTCTTCAGCTTCCGGCAATGCGACCTCCGGAAAAGCGTTGCCCACGCGTGCCTCATTGCCTTTACAGGGTGATGCGCGCAAGTGGCGGAGACGATGCGGCAAGCGGACGGCGAGGATATGGAAGCACCGCGGGACGGCATAGCGCCCGGCAAGCGCCGCTGGCGCCGCCGTGTCGCGCTGGGCATCGCGGCGGCGGCGCTGGTCGCCGGCTCGGCCACATGGATAAGCCGCGAGCGAATCGCCGAGGATGTGATTGACGGCTACCTTGCCGAACGCGGCGTCCCGGCGACCTATGACATCGTCAGCCTCACGCCCCGGCAGCAGGTGATCGAAAACCTCGTGATCGGCGATCCGGCGCGGCCCGACCTCACCGTCAGGCGCGTGGTGATCGACATCGGCGTCGGCTGGCAGGGACCCGAGGTGCGCGGCGTGGCGGTGGAGGGCGCGCGGGTCTTCGCCACCTATCGCGGCGGCACCTTCAGCCTCGGCACGCTCGATCCGCTGGTGTTCAGCGGCAGCGATGCGCCAATGCGCCTGCCCGCGATCGATATCGCCCTGTCCGATGCCCGCGCGCTGGTGGAGAGCGATCTGGGGCGGATCGGGGTGAAGCTCGAAGGATCGGGACGCATCGACAGCGGTTTCGTCGGCACCCTTGCCGCCAGCGCGCCGGGGATCGGCACCGATGATTGCCGCGCCGAAAAGGCGACGCTTTACGGGCGGCTGACCACGCTGGACGGCGCGCCGGAATTCGATGGCCCGCTGCGGCTCGCCAGCCTTGCCTGCGGCGGCGCGAGCCTGGCGCGGGCCGATATCGGCACCCGCGCGACGCTCAGCCCCGATTTCGCGGCGGCCGAGGCGGATCTGACCATTGAGGGCGGGGGAGCAGCCTTCACCGATCTTGTCGCCGCCGGGCTCAATGGCACCGCCGAACTCGGCTGGACGCAGGGCCGCCTTGCGATCGGCCACGAACTCGCGCTGACCGGCATTGCCACGCCGCAGGGCCGCCTGGCCCGGCTGGAGGCCGATGGCACCTGGCGCGGCGGCACGAGCGGGGGGAGCGGGCAGTGGGAGGGGACCCTGCGCGGTGCCGGTCTCGCGCCCGACAAGCGCCTCGCCGCCAGCCTCGCGCAGGCCGAACAGGGCGCGGCAGGCACTTTCCTCGCCCCGCTCCTCGCCCGCGCGCGGGGCGGCCTGGAGGGAGCCCTCAACGGCGCGAGCTTCCGCAGCGATGCGATTATCCGCCACAAGGGCAGCGAAGCCTCGCTGGTCGTCTCGCAAGGGAGCCTTTCGAGCGCGCGCGGCACCCCGGTGCTGGCGCTTTCGCGGCTCAACCTCGGCATCGGCAGCGGCGGGGTGAACGGCCTGCGCGGCGATATCCTCGCGGGCGGGGAGGGCCTGCCAAACATCAACGCCCGCATCGTGCAAGGCGCTGGCGGCGGCTGGACGCTGCGCATGGCGATGGCCGATTACGCCGCCGGGGCCAACCGTCTCGCCATTCCGCGCCTGACGCTGCGCAGCACCGCCGCGGGCCGTTTCGCCTTCGAGGGGCTGGTCAAGGCCAGCGGCGATCTGCCGGGGGGCGGGGTGAACGACCTCAGCCTGCCGCTGGAAGGCACGTGGTCGGACAGCGCCGGTCTCGCGCTGGGCACGCGCTGCATGCCGGTGCGCTTCGCCAAGCTCGCGCTGTCGGGCCTCGCGCTCGAAGGCCAACAGCTCGACCTGTGCCCGGATGGGCGCGGGCCGATGCTTGCTTATGACAGCACCCTGCGCCTTGCCGCGCGCACCGGCGCGCTGAAGCTGGACGGCACGCTCGGCGAGAGCCCCGCCAGCCTGGCCGCCGGGGGCGTATCCCTGCGCTATCCCCAACCGACCGAGGTGACGGGCCTCGCCGCCCGGATCGGCAGCGGTGACAGCGAGATGCGCCTTGCCGCCGGCACGATCACCGCCAACCTCGGCAGCACGACCTCGGGCAGCTTCGACGGGGGCAGCGCATGGCTGGCCGCCGTGCCGATCGATCTCGGAGCGATGGCCGGGCGCTGGTCCTTTGCCGACAGCATCCTAAGGCTGGAGGATACCCGCTTTACCGTAACCGACCGGCGGCCCGGCGGGGGCGAGGCGCGCTTCGCGCCGCTGGTGGCCGAAGGCGCCACCCTGACCCTCGCCGAAAACCGCATCACCGCCGATGCGCGGCTCGCCCACCCCGAATCGCGCCGCGGTGTGGTGAATGTCGCGCTCACCCACGATCTCGATACCGCCAACGGCACGGCGCGGCTGCGCGTGCCGGGCATCCTGTTCGACAAAGCCTTCCAGCCCGAAGACCTCACCTATCTCGCCAAGGGCGTGATCGCGCTGGCCGATGGCACGGTCAGCGGTGACGGGCGGGTCGACTGGCGGGATGGCAAGGTGACCAGCAGCGGCACCTTCGCCAGCGACGGCTTCGACTTCGCCGCCGCCTTCGGCCCCGTGCGCGGGGTGAAGGGCAAGGTGGTGTTCACCGATCTGCTCAGCCTGACCACCGCGCCCGACCAGCGCCTGACCATCGATGCGATCAATCCCGGGGTCGAGGTGCTGGCCGGCGTCCTGCAATTCGAACTGAAGGACGCGACGCTGCTGACGCTGGAGGACGCGCGCTTCCCCTTCATGGGCGGCACGCTGACAATGCGCCCGCTGGCGATGGACTTCAGCAAGCCCGAGGAACGGCGCTACGTGTTCGACATTGCCGGGCTGGATGCGGCGACTTTCGTGGCCCAGATGGAGCTGAGCAACATCAGCGCCACCGGCACCTTCGATGGCACCGTTCCGGTGGTGTTCGATACCGAGGGCCGGGGAAGGATCGAAAGCGGGGTGCTGACCGCGCGCGAGGGGGGCGGCAATGTCGCCTATGTCGGCGAGTTGAGCTACGAGGACCTCGGAACGATGGGTAATTACGCCTTTTCGGCCCTGCGCTCGCTCGATTACCGGCAGATGCGCGTCGGCCTTGGCGGGGACCTGACGGGCGAGATCATAACCAGCTTCACCTTTGATGGCGTGCGGCAGGGTGCGGGCACTAGCCGCAATTTCGTGACGCGGCGGCTGGCAAAGCTGCCGATCCAGTTCCGCATCAATGTCCGCTCCGAGAATTTCTACGAGCTCGCCACAATGGTCCGCTCGTTCTGGGACGTCGATTACCTCGCCGACCCGCGCACCCGCTTCAAAACCGTCAATGGCCGGCTCGTGCCGGTGCTCGGACCCGTTCAACCTCCCGAAAGCGAAGACCAGCCATTATGCATCACGAATTGACCGCCCCACGCTGCGCTGTCACATCCTCGCCCACAACGGGCAAGGGGGCAGCGCCGATGGAGCGGCAAGTCAGCAACAGGCGCCGGGCATTGATGGCTGCGGGTGCGATCCTTTCGGCAGGCACGGCGGGCTGCATCAACATCGCCGCGCCCGACAAGCCGATCGTGATCGAGCTCAACGTCAATATCCGGCAGGAAGTGATTTACCGGCTGGCGGAAGATGCCGCCAATACGGTGGAACAGAACGCGGATATTTTTTGACGGGATTTCCGGCGGGCTGTCCGCAGCCCGATTGCTCCGGTCTTCCTTGGGAGTGACAAAAATGCGCAATGCAATGATCGCAGGTATCGCCGGGCTGACCGCGCTGGGCCTTGTGGCCACCCCGGCACTGGCCCAGCGCGATCCGGCCTATGCAGCCGCGCGCGCGCAGGGTCGGGTCGGGGAAAAGCCCGATGGCCTGCTCGGCATTGTCGGTCCGGCCGATCCGGCGCTTCAGCGGCTGGTCGATGACATCAACATCAAGCGCAAGGCAATCTACATGGAAAAGGCGCGCGAGAAGAACGCGACGCCCGATGCCTACGGGATCACGGCCGGCTGCGAGGCCATCGCCCGCACGGTCCCGGGCGAGAAATACATGGCGCCCGATGGCAGCTGGCAGACCCGCACCAGCGCCCCGCCGATTCGCGACCCGCGCTGTCCGTAATTTTCTCGCACCTGCACAATCTGTGCGCCGGGCGATGTTGACACGTATGTGCCCCCCTTCTAAGGGGGCGGCGCCCTCGGCGGGCACCTTGTTGCATGTGGCTTGGCCTTGCCTTTAAGGACTATGGCATGAGCGACGAGAAACCCGCCCGAGAACCCATTCACGAGGATGCGCGGATCGACGCGCTCGAAGCGCGGCTTGCAGCCGCACGCGAGCGCGAAGAACAACGCAACCGGCGACAGGTGCAGGGCGTCGATGCGAATTACCGCAGCGGCAACCGGGCCCTCGCCAACCTTCTGGGCGGGATCATCGGCGGCCTGGTGATCGGCTTTGCGGTGGACGCATTGCTCGACATCGCGCCCTGGGGTCTGCTGGCGGGTCTGTTCCTCGGAACGGCATCGGCCTTCAGAAGCATTATTCAGAGCGCGAAAACGCGCCCCGCAGATGAGGTCCAGGGCCGGGATAGCGAGGGTTAGACCCCTCCTTGACCCCCTCCAGACCCCCTCTAGGGGCGTGTTTCATGTGAAACATTTGGGGATCTTTCGATCGTGGCAGCCGAAGAAGGCAAGGTCGATCCGATGAAGCAGTTCACCATCGAACCCCTCATGGGGTCCGATTGGCAACTGGGCGACGGATTGAACATCGCGTTCACCAACTCCGCGCTGTGGATGGCGATCACCGCTGTCCTGGTGACGCTGTTCGTCGCCGGCGGCATGAAGCGCGAGCTGGTGCCCGGCCGCTGGCAGATGGCGGTGGAGACCATGACCGGTTTCATCGACGATCTGCTCGAAGCGAACGTCGGCGCTGCGGGGCGCAAGTATGTCCCTTACATCTTTACGCTTTTCATGTTCATCCTGTTCGGCAACCTGCTGGGTCTGGTGCCGGTCGGGCTGATCCCGGGCGTGCATGCCTTCACCTTCACCAGCCACTTCACGGTGACCGGCGTGCTGGCGATCGTGAGCTTCTCGATCGTGCTGATCGTCGGCTTCTGGAAGCACGGGCTGCACTTCTTCTCGCTGTTCTGGCCTGCGAACACCCCGGCGTTCCTCGCCGCGCCGATCAGCCTGATCGAACTCGTGTCCTTCATGGTCCGCCCCTTCAGCCTCGCGCTGCGTCTGTTCGTCGCAATGATGGCCGGTCACGTGCTGCTCAAGGTGCTGGCGAGCTTTGTCATCGCCGGCGGCGGTGCTGGCGCAGGCCTTGGCCTTCTGGTCGGCGTGCCGAGCTTCATCCTGATGGTCGCGATCAGCGCGCTCGAAATTCTGGTGGCCGGTATCCAGGCCTATGTCTTCGCGCTGCTGACCTCGCTCTACATCAACGACGCGGAAAACCTTCACTGAGAGCATTCAGAAGCTCTCTTCACTACCATCGACAACAATCAGAATTCTAACGGAGTTTAATACCATGGACGCACAAGCTGCAGCTCTTCTCGGTGCCGGTCTCGCGGCGATTGGCGCTGGCCTCGCCGCGCTCGGCGTGGGCAACGTGTTTGCCTCGTTCCTCGAAGGCGCGCTGCGCAACCCGGGTGCCGCCGACGGCCAGCAGGGCCGCCTGTTCATCGGCTTTGCGGCTGCCGAACTTCTCGGCCTGCTGGCCTTCGTGATCGCCGTTCTGCTGATCTTCAGCTAAGACGAAACGCGGCCCGGGCAGAGCGCCAGCGCGCTGCCCGGGTCCCCAAACGGCGTTCCGGCTAAAGGTCCATCATGCCCCAGATCGAACAAATCGCGGAAACACTGTCGAGTCAGGTCTTCTGGCTGCTGGTGTTCTTCGGCCTCACCTTCGTCCTTGTGGGACTCGGGATGGTGCCCAAGATTCTCGGCACGGTGGAGGTGCGTGACAACCAGATCGCCGGCGATCTCGCCGCCGCTCAGGCTGCACGCGATGCCGCGACTGGCGACGAGGAAGCGTGGCGCCAGCGCGAGAACGCCAACCGCTCCGCTGCGCAGGCGCTGATCGGCGAGGCCAAGGCCAAGGCGGCTGCCGCCAACGCTGCCAAGCTCGCCGAAACGCAGGGCAAGCTCGATATGCGTCTGGCCGAAGCCGAAGCCGCCATCGCCGCGGCGCGCAACAGTGCCATGGCCGAGATCGAAGGCGTCGCTGCCGATGCCGCGCGTGACATCGTTGCCCGCGTTGCCGGGACGCAAATCGAACCCGCCGCCGCCGAGGCTGCGGTCAAGGAGGTGATGGCGCATGGCTGACATCCTGATGCTGCTCGCCAGCGGGGCTGATGGCCACGCGGAGCCGGGCGTTCTGGGCCTCGACTCCTACCAGTGGGTCGCGCTCGCCATGAGCGTGCTGATCGCCGTGTTCATCTGGAAGAAGGTCCCCGGCATCATCACCGGCGGCCTCGATTCCAAGATCGCCGCGATTCGGACCGCGCTCGACGAAGCAAAGACCCTTCGCGCCGAGGCTGAAGGCCTGCGCGCCGAGTATGCTGCGAAGATCGCGAGCGCCGAAAAGGACGCCGAAGCGATGCTGGCCGGCGCGCGTCAGGAGGCTGACGCAATCCTTGCCAAGGCGGAAGCCGACAGCGAAGTGATGGTCGCCCGCCGCCAGAAGATGGCCGAAGACAAGATCGCCGCTGCCGAGCGTGCCGCGATTGCCGAGGTCAAGGCCCGTGCGGTGACCGCCGCGGCCGCTGCGTCACGGGTGCTGATCGCCAAGGCGCATGACGGCAAGGCCGACAAGAAGCTCGCCGACGAGGTGATCGCCTCGCTGTAAGCGACGATATTGCCGGGCTATAGAAGGGCGGTCCAGCCGGGCCGCCCTTTCTGTTTCCGCCTTACGCGCCCGGCATGAACACGACCTTCCCCACCAGCTCGCGCCGCGCCATCGCGTCCCAGCCTTCGCGCCAGCGGGTCAGGGGGAGGGTGCGGTCGATGGCGGGGGTTATGCGGCCCGCTTCGGCCAGTGCGGCAATGGCGCTCTGGATTGCGCGGCCGCGTTCCGGTAAGCGGCGCGCGTATTCTCCTGCGCGCAGACCGACGACCGAAAAGCCCTTGATCAACGGGATGTTGGTCGAGATGTCCGCTATCCGCCCGCTGGTGAAGCCGACCACCATGAGCTTGCCGCCGAAGGCGACGCAGCGGGTCGATTCGTCGAACACATCGCCCCCCACGGGATCGAATACGATGTCCGCGAGAGCCCCGTCGGTGAGCGCGGCGACCTGTTCGCGGAACCGCCCCTCGGCCAGCAGCACCGCATCGGGGCGGGCGAGGGCGGCGATACGATCGGCTTTTGCGGGCGATCCGGTGGTGGCGATCACCCGGGCACCCAAGGCCAGTGCCAGATCACAGGCAGCAAGCCCCACGCCGCCGCTCGCACCGTGGACCAGCACCCACTGGCTCTCCCGCAATCCGCCGAGTTCGACCAGCCCGGTATAGGCCGTCGCATAGGCGGCGCCCATTGCGGCGGCGGCAGGGAAGTCCATGCCCGCAGGCATGGGCGAGAGCTTGCTTGCCGGAACACAGGCAATCTCGGCAAAGGCGCCAGTCTTGTTGCCGCCCATCACCCGGTCGCCCGGGGCAAAGCCGGTTGCGGGATCAGCCTCAAGAACCTCGCCCGCGAATTCGAGCCCGCTGGTGAAGGGCAGCTCGGGTTTGAACTGGTATCCCCCCTGCGTCATCAGCAGGTCGGGGAAGTTGAGCGATGCCGCGCGCACCGCGACCAGCACTTCGCCCGGCGCGCGAACTGGGGCCGGAATGTCGGCAAGGCGCACGCCCGACAGATCGCCTGACAAATGCTCTACCAGCAGGGCCTGCATCAGCCGAACATCGACAGGTTAAGCGGTTCGGACGGGCCGAGCCACACGACGTAGCGCGTGTGATCGGCAAGGTCGTCACCCGAGAGCCCGTGGCAGAAGAGAGTGAGATCGCCGCGCTCGTGCAGCGCCCACAGGGTGAATTGCGCGAAAGCCTCCGGTGACATCGAAAGCTGGCATGACCCGCGCGGATGGGGGCCGATGGGCGCGAGGTGGAAATGCCCAACCGCAATCTTGAACTGCGCGCGTGCCCGCTCGGCGAAGGCCTGCGCCTTCCCGGCCTCGTGCGCGTCATAGTAGATATGGGCGTGAAAGCCCCGGATCGCCCCCGGGTCCTGCATGAGCCTAGAAAGTGTCCTTGGCCGCCCTCAGCGCCGCGAAGGTCTCGTGCGGGGTGCTGCCGCCCCAGCGGGCCATCATGTCGGGATCGTCCGCCCGCAGGAAGGGGTTGGTGGCGAGTTCGCGGCGCAGCGTCGTGGGGACGGTGGGTTCGTCCTTGGCGCGCTTGGCAGCGATCTCGTCGGCGTAGTCCTGAAGCGCGACATTGTCCGGATCGGCGTGGAGCGCGAACTTCGCGTTGGGCGCGGTGTATTCGTGCGCGCAGTAGAGCAGGGTTTCGGGGGGCAGGGCCTTGATGCGGGCGAGGCTGTCCCAGAACTGTTTCGGCTCGCCCTCGAACATCCGCCCGCAGCCCAGCGCAAAGACCGAATCGCCGACAAAGGCGATACCTGCCTCGGGAAGGTGGAACGCGATGTGGCCGTTGGTGTGGCCCGAGACGTCGATCACCTCGGCCGCCACATCGCCGATCGTCACCGTTTCGCCGTGACCGACCGTGCGATCGAGGGGGAATTTGCCGGCGACTTCGGCAGGACCGAGGATCGCGCAACCCGTCGCCTCCTGGATATGTGCATTGCCGCCCGCGTGATCGGGGTGCCAGTGCGTGTTCCAGATCTGGGTGATCTTCCAGCCCTTCAGCTCCGCCTGGAGCAAATACTCCTTGGCGTCGGGCGTATCGATCGCGACGGTTTCGTGGCTGTCCGTGTCATGCACGAGATAGCCGTAATTGTCGCTGAGGCAGGGGAACTGGTGAACATGGATCATGCGCGTGACCTTAGGCCCATGGGCGGCACGTGAAAAGGCCCGCCTGCTCGGTTGAGCGGGCGGGCCTTTCGATTTGGCGAGGAGGCCCGCCCCGTGCGGAGGCGAGCCTCGTCAGAATTACTCGCTGCCCTTCTTGAGCGCGGCGCCGAGAATGTCGCCGAGCGAAGCGCCCGAATCCGACGAACCGAACTGCGCAACAGCTTCCTTCTCTTCGGCGATCTGACGCGCCTTGATCGAGAAGTTCGGCTTCTTCGAACGGTCGAAGCCGATCACCATCGCATCGACCTTGCTGCCGACCTGGAAGCGGTCGGGGCGCTGTTCGTCGCGGTCGCGGCCGAGGTCGGAGCGCTTGATGAAGCCGGTCGCGCCGTCTTCGCCAACCTGCACTTCGAGGCCGCCGTCGCGCACTTCAAGCACGGTGACGGTGACGGTCTGGTTCTTGCGCAGGCTCGAACCGCTGGTCGCGGCTTCAGCCGAGGGCGCGCCCTTTTCGAGCTGCTTCATGCCGAGGCTGATGCGCTCCTTCTCGACGTCCACATCGAGCACGACGGCCTTGACCATCTCGCCCTTGCGGTGGAGCGCCAGCGCATCTTCGCCCGAGATGCCCCAGGCGATGTCCGACATGTGGACCATGCCGTCCACGTCGCCATCGAGGCCGACGAACAGACCGAATTCGGTCGCGTTCTTGACTTCGCCTTCGACGACGCTGCCCACCGGGTGCTTCTCGGCGAACTCGTCCCACGGATTGCGCTGGGCCTGCTTGAGGCCGAGGCTGATGCGGCGCTTGTCGCTGTCGACTTCCAGCACCATCACATCGACTTCCTGCGAGGTCGAGACGATCTTGCCCGGGTGGACATTCTTCTTGGTCCAGCTCATTTCCGAAACGTGGACGAGGCCTTCGATGCCCGGCTCCAGTTCGACGAAAGCGCCGTATTCGGTGATGTTGGTGACCTGGCCCTGCAGCTTCATGCCGACCGGGTACTTGGCCGAGACGCCATCCCACGGATCGCTTTCGAGCTGCTTCATGCCGAGGCTGATGCGCTGCGTTTCGGCGTTGATGCGCACGATCTGCACGGTCACGGTGTCGCCGATGGCGATCACTTCGCTCGGGTGGTTGACGCGCTTGTAGCTCATATCGGTGACATGCAGCAGGCCGTCGATACCGCCGAGATCCACGAACGCACCGTAATCGGTGATGTTCTTGACCACGCCGTCGATGATCTGGCCTTCGACCAGGTCATTGATGAGTTCGCTGCGCTGTTCGGCGCGGGTTTCTTCAAGCACCGCACGACGCGAGACGACGATGTTGCCGCGGCGACGATCCATCTTGAGGATCTGGAAGGGCTGCGGCACGTCCATCAGCGGGGTGACATCGCGCACGGGGCGGATATCGACCTGCGAGCCGGGGAGGAACGCCACGGCGCCATCGAGGTCGACAGTGAAGCCGCCCTTGACGCGGCCGAAGATGCGGCCTTCGACGCGCTTGCCTTCGCCGAATTCGCTTTCCAGCTTGTCCCACGCGGCTTCGCGGCGGGCACGGTCACGCGAGAGCATGGCTTCGCCATCGGCGTTCTCGACGCGGTCGACGAAGACTTCGACTTCGCCGCCGACGGTCAGGCCGTGGTCGTCCTCGCCACGCGAGAATTCCTTGAGGGAGATGCGGCCTTCGCTCTTGAGGCCAACGTCGATCACGGCAAAGCCGTTCTCGATCGCGGTGACGGTGCCCTTGACGACGCGGCCTTCGAAGCCTTCATCGCCGGCGCCGCCGAGCTGTTCGTTGAGGAGCGCCTCGAAGTCGGCGCGGGTGGGCATTTGGCTTGCCATAGTGGATCCAGGTCCTGTTTCGTTGTGCTACCGGCCACCGGTTTTTCCGGGGTCTTTCACCGCTTCCCGAGCACCATTGCGCGGGCTGGCGGGGCAAGAGGCAGACTTCCGCGCGCAGCCCCATGCTGTCGCGCAGGTTCCTTCAACCGATAAAGATTGCGAGAACGGGGGCGCGCCTAGGCGAGGCCCCCGCAAAAAGCAAGGAAAACCGCCCTCAGCCCACCCGCGCCAGCACCGCCTCGATCGCGGCTTCGATGGCAGCGTCCCGGCCGAAGTGGGTGGTGTCGAGCACCAGCGCGTCTTCGGCGGCCTTCAGCGGCGCATCGGCGCGGCCCATGTCGCGCGCATCGCGGGCAGCAATGTCGCGTTCGATTGCGGCGAGAGCGACGTCGATCCCGCGCCCGGTCATCTCGAGCCAGCGGCGGCGCGCGCGTTCCTCGACGCTGGCGGTGACGAACAGCTTCACGCCCGCTTCCGGCGCGATCACCGTGCCGATATCGCGCCCGTCGAGCACCGCGCCGCCTTCCTGCGTGGCAAAGGCGCGCTGGCGTTCATAGAGCGCGCGGCGCACATCCGGATGCACCGACACGCGGCTTGCAAGGCTGCCGACCTCCTCCGAGCGCAGGATCTCGTCATCGAGCAGGCTGTCGGCGAAGTTGCAGGCGGCGAGCGCGGCATGGGGATCGTCCGGGTTCCCCCCGTCCAGCTGTACCTGCCGTCCGACCGCGCGGTAGAGCAGCCCGGTATCGAGATGCGGCAGGCCGAAATGGACGGCGAGCGCCTTGGCGATGGTGCCCTTGCCGGATGCGGTGGGGCCGTCGACGGCGATGATCATTGTCCCGCGGTCTCCCGCGCGTCGATGCGGTTCATCCAGTCGCGATAGATCGCCTCGGCGACCTCGGGCCGCTCGGCGATAAAAGCGTGGCTGCCGCCCGGGACCACCGCAAGCTCCGCACCCGGCGTGAGCGCAACGAAATCCTGGACCGTATCGATCCGCGCCTCATCATACTGGCCGACGACGAACATGATCCGGCTGCCATCGACGCGGGGCAGCAGGCCGGTCGCGTCATAGGTTGCGAGCGAGCCCGAGGCGCGGAATTCGGTCGGCCCCCACATGGCGTTGTAGACCTTGGCGTTGAACCCCCTGCCGCCGTAAAGCGCGCGGTATGCGCGGGCCTCGGGCGAGGGGGCAGGGCGGTCGGGCCGGCCATTATAGGCGGCGTAGAAAGCAGCGGTGGCAGGCTCGCAGACATCAGTCGTGGGCGGCGTCGGCCCCTCGCAGGCGCGGATCGTCGCGGCGACATGATCGGGCAGGTCGCGGATCAGCAGGTTGGTTCCGGTGATCCAGTGCGGGGTGGAGATGAAGGTGCCGCTCAGCACAGCCGAGGCGGTATGCTGCGGATAGGCGGCGGCATATTCCAGCGCCAGCGCCGCACCCCACGAATGACCGATCACGTGCCAGCGCGAAACGCCCAGCGCCTTGCGGATCGCCTCAAGCTCGGCAACGAAGCGGGCAGGCTTCCAGTTGGCAGGGTCCTCGGGATGATCCGACATGCCGCTGTCGAGCTGGTCGTAAAGGATCACCGGGCGCTGGTCGGCAAGGCTGAGGAGATTGCCGAAGTTCACATGCGTGCCGCCGGGACCGCCGTGGATGAGGATCACGGGCGTCGCGCCCGCTCCGATCACGCCGTTGACCCGCACCCACACCTTCCCGCCTTCAACCTGCACGCGGTGCTCGGACGTGGCCACCGACCAGTCGGCGGCGGGATCAGTGGGGAGGGCGGCGGCCTGCGCCTGAACTGCGGAGGGCAGCAGGGCCAGTGCGGCGGCGAATCCGGTCAATCTCACGGCTGTTCCCTCTCGGCAGAGCGGCCCCGCCACGCCTTCGCCAGCCCGAAGATCGCGATCGAGGCCCAGAAGAACTCCAGCACCAGGCTCGCCCAGTTGGTGTGGTAGATCAGCGAGACCGTCAGCAACGCAGCGCCCAGCAGATTGGTGCCGTGGAGCAGGAAGGGATTGGTGGTCTTCGCCAGCGTCAGATAGGCATAGGCCCCGATGATGCAGGCTGTGCCGCACAGGCCGACGATGCTTGGCCAGTCGAGGGGCGTGTTCACGCTGCCGAAGCCTCTGCCAGCAGCCCCGTAAAGGTCGGGAAGCTCGTGTTGATCGGCGAAATGTCGTCTACCTCGACCCCGGCGGTGCTGACGAGGCCGGCCACCGCCATGCTCATGGCGATGCGGTGATCGAGGAGCGATTTTACCTGCGCATCGCTAGTGCCCCGCAGCGGTTCCCCGCCGGTGCCGTGGATGGTGAGGCCGTCCTCATGCTCTTCCACCTGCGCGCCTGCGGCTGTCAGCGCGGCAGACATCGCGGCGAGGCGGTCGCTTTCCTTGACGCGCAGTTCGTCAAGCCCGGTGGTGCGGGTGGTGCCGCTGGCGAGCGCGGCGGCAACGAACAGGACCGGAAACTCGTCGATCATCGACGGCGCGATGGCCGGATCGACATCGATGCCTGAAAGCTGCGCATGGCGCACCCGCAGATCGGCGACCGGCTCGCCGCCGACGTCGCGGGGGTTTACCTCGGTGATATCCGCGCCCATCTGGCGCAGCACGTGAAGCAGCCCGGCACGGGTCGGGTTGAGCCCGACATTCATGATGGTGAGATCGCTGCCGGGCACCAGCGTGGCGGCGACCATGAAGAACGCGGCAGAGGAAGGATCGCCCGGGACGACCACATCCATCGGGCGCAATTCCGCCTCGCCGTGGATGGCGATCACGGTCTCGCCGTTTTCCTCGCCCACTTCGAGCTTTGCGCCGAAGCCGGTCAGCATCCGCTCGGTATGATCGCGGGTGGGGATGGGTTCGATCACGCGGGTGATGCCCGGAGTGTTGAGGCCCGCCAGCAGCACCGCGCTCTTCACCTGTGCGCTCGCCACGGGGAGACGGTAAGTGATGGGGACCGCGGGGGACGCGCCGCGCAGCATCAGGGGAAGTGTGCCGCCTGCCGATGCCTCGATCGAAGCGCCCATCAGCGACAAAGGATCGATGACGCGCTTCATCGGGCGGCCGGAGAGGCTCGCGTCGCCCGTGAAGGTTGCGGTGATGGCGTGGCTGGCGACCAGGCCCATCAGCAGCCGGGTCGAAGTGCCCGAGTTGCCCATGTCGAGCGCCTGCTTCGGTTCCAGCAGGCTGCCGACGCCCACGCCCTCGACGCTCCATGCGCCGTCATCCTCGCGGGTGATCTGCGCACCGAAAGCCCGCATCGCCGCGGCAGTGGCCAGCACGTCTTCACCCTCGAGCAGGCCGGTGATCCGGCTGCGGCCCACGGCAAGGCCGGCAAACATCAGCGAACGGTGGCTGATCGACTTGTCGCCAGGCACGCGGATCTGGCCGGTGAGCGGGCCGAGTGGGCTGAAACGATGGGTCGTCTTGGGGCTCGACTTGGGGCTGGTCATAAGGCGGCGGTCTTTGACAGCGCCCCGCGCTTCTGGCAAGGCGCGCCGCGTTTGCTGGCTGGGCTCTTGATAAAGGGCTTGCCGCAGCCCAAGTTTTGCGATCAAGCGCCCTTCGAATTTCATGACACTGCCAAGGCCCGCCCTTCGCCAAGGGCCGGCCCGAATTGAGGAATATACATGGCCAAGCCCGAATGGGGTACCAAGCGTACCTGCCCGAAGTGCGGGACCCGTTTCTACGATCTCGGCAAGGAAGATCCGGTTGCCTGCATCGAATGCGGCGAGACGTGGACGCCGGAGCCGGTGCTCAAGTCCAAGCAGCCGATTCCTTTCGAGGAAGTCGAGAAGAAGGTCGATGCCGACGCTGATGCGGATCTCGGCGGTGATGATGATCTGGGCGATCTGGAAGACATCGAGGACATCGACGAGGATGGCGATTCGCCCGACAACGACGTCGATCTCGGCGGTGACGACGATCTCGGCGTTGCCACCGGCACCGGCGACGACGACGAGGATGATAGCTGATTGATCGCGGGGCCGCCTCCGCGGCCCCGTCCTCGGTGCGTTCTTGTTGCCCTACCGCTTCGCTGCTTGAGGGCGACTTGACCTGCAGCTCGCGCGCTTGCGCTCGCGGTCGCAGTGCGACCGGACCGGCGCTTCCGGCTTCAAGCCGGAATATTTGGTCCGGATCGAAAAATTTACGCTTGCCAAGGGAAAGCGGCCCCACTAATGGCCGCCTCCCGCAAGCAGGGCACACAGCCTTGCTCGCATGATGACTGGCTCGGGGCCTTAGCTCAGCTGGGAGAGCGCAACACTGGCAGTGTTGAGGTCAGCG
>JAIEOM010000172.1 GCA_019750455.1 Sphingomonadales bacterium
CGGTCCGCTCCTTTCCTTCTCAAGCACCGACATCATAACCGATGCCGGGGAAAAGGGGCGGGCCATCCCATAAAGACCGCCTAGCCCTCCCACGGCTCCAGCACGCAGCCATAGCCCTTGCGGTAGGTCGCGGTGGCGCTGGCGACCAGCGGGAAGCGGGCGGTAACGCTCTTGGTCTCGTCATCCTCGACCAGCGTCACCAGCTCCATCCCGGCCAGCTTGTCCTTGGAGCAATCGTCCAGCGGGCGGCCGGCGACGTAGCGGCACGAACAGGCGACGCGCGCCGAATAGGCCGATGCGATGCTGCCATAGCCGCTGATCGGCTCGCGGAAGGCGAAGGCCGCAGTCCCGACGACAAGGGCGATGATCGCCAGCACCCACAGGCCCCACCGCCGACCGGTTCGCGTGCGTGCGGGAGCGGGTGATTTCGCCATTGCCAAGCCTTCATGCATCGGGGAATGAGAGCGCGATGACCCTCCAAGCCGCCGTCCTTAACCGCGCGAGCATCCTCGCGCCAGTCCTGCTTACGCTCGCCGCCTGCGGGTCGACGCCGCCTGCCGATGCGCCTCTGACAGACGAGGCAAAGGCCGCCGTCACCAGAGATGCCGGCGCGCCCAAGGACCAGCTCGCCCGCCAGATCGACGACCTTTTCACCAAGCCCGGCCTCGGCGAAACCCGCGCCGTGGTGGTGATGGCAAACGGCAAGCTTGCCGCCGAACGCTACGGGCCGGGCTATACGAAGGACACGCGCTTCGTCAGCTGGTCGATGGCCAAGACGGTGACCGGCGTGCTGATCGGGATGCTGGTTGCCGATGGACTGCTCGCGCTCGATGCCCCCGCCCCCGTGCCGCTGTGGCAGCGGCAGGGCGATCCGCGCGGCGAGATCACCCTGCGCCACCTGCTCCAGATGCGCAGCGGCTTGCGGCATACCGAAGCGGGCGATCCCCCCTACGAATCCAGCGAGGTCAGGATGCTGTTCCTCGACGGGCGTGACAACATGGCCAAGTGGGCGGGGGAACAGCCGCTGGAAGCCGAGCCCGGCAAGCAGTTCGAATACTCGTCCAACACCAGCGTGATCCTCGCCGATATCGCCGCGCGCGCGCTGACCAGCAGCGACAAGCCCGAGGCGCGGCGCAAGGCGGTGGCGGATTACCTGCAACAGCGCCTGTTCGGCCCGCTCGGCATGACCAGCATGGTGCCGGAATTCGATGCAAGCGGCACGCTGATCGGCGGCAGCCTGATGCACGCCAGCGCGCGCGACTGGGCGAAGCTCGGCGAGTTCCTGCGGCTGAAGGGCCGCGCTCCGGGCGGCGAGCAGCTGGTGCCGCAACGCTGGGTCGAGGCGATGGTCACCCCCTCCCCGGCAAGTCCGCACTACGGTTTCCAGACCTGGCTGAACCGCCCGATCCCCGGCGCACCGGCGGGCGAGCACCCCCTGTTCCCCGACCGCGCACCCAGGAGCCTGTTCAGCCTGATCGGCCACATGGGGCAATATGTGCTGGTCTCGCCCAGCCAGCGGGTGACGCTGGTGCGGCTCGGCCATTCGGACAGCAATGAACGCCCGCCGATGCTCCAGCAGGCGGCGGACGTGCTGGAGCTCTATCCGGAGTCTTAGTTTTCCGCATCGCGTCCGCGATGCGAAACCCTCGCTCACACGCCCTGCGGGCGCGTCGCTGCAGGCGGCCGTTCGGCCTTGCGGTCGCGTTGCGACCGATCAGAGATAGAAGCTGCCCTCGACCACGGTGACGCACGGCCCGCCGAGCCATGCCCGGTCGCCTTCGAGCCTGAGCGTCAGATCGCCGCCCCGCTGGCTCGCCTGATGGGCGGTGAAGCTATCCCGACCCAGCTTCTTTGCCCAGAACGCGGTCAGCACCGCGTGGGCTGATCCGGTGACGGAATCCTCGTCCACCCCGCCGCCGGGCACGAACACGCGGCTGACGATGTCGGTGCTGTCACCCGGCGCGGTGCAGATGAACTGGTCGGTCCCCAGCGCCCCCAGCCCGCGGATATCGGGATCGAGCGCGCGGATCGCGGCCTCGTTCTCGAACAGGAAGACGTTGTAGCGGCTGTCATTGCGCCACACCTCCAGCGGGGTGGCGCCGAGCAGCGCGACCGCTTCAGGATATTCGCCCGGCGCGGTGTGGATCGCGGGGAGCGCCAGCTCGTAGCCGTCACCTGCCTTGACCACTTCGAGAATGCCCGACTTGCGGGTGCGGAAGGTGATCCGCTCACCGTCATCGCGCTGGAGCAGGATATGCCCGCTGGCGAGGGTCGCATGGCCGCACAGCGCGATTTCATAGGTGGGGGTGCACCAGCGCAGCTCCCAATCCGCTTCACCGGTCGCATCGCGCACCACAAAGGCGGTCTCGGCGAACAGGTTCTCGCCCCCGATCTGCACCAGCACATCATCGGGCAGCCATTCATCGAGCACCATCACCGCCGCCTGATTGCCGCCAAAGGGCTGCGAGGCGAAGGCATCGACGTGCCAGTAGGGGATTTTCTGCGGCATTCGGCGATTCCTCAGGGGTAGAGAAGCGTGTCGGACCATGCGCCATCGGCGCTTGTCCGGATGAATTCGCGGCGGTCATGCAGGCGGTTGTCGCGGTCGATCCAGAATTCGATGCGGCGCGGCGAGAGCGTGAAGCCGGTCCAGTGCGGCGGGCGCGGCACCTTGCCTGTCGCCTCGTGCGCGGCCCAGATTTCCTGCACGCGGTCGAGATATTGCTGGCGTTCGGGCAGCGGGCGCGACTGGTCGCTTGCCGCGCTGCCGACCTGGCTCTTGAAGGGGCGCGAGTGGAAATAGGCGTCGGCGCGCTCGGGACTGACTTCGGTCAGCGGGCCTTCAATGCGGATCTGGCGGCGCAGGCTCTTCCAGTGGAACAGCAGCGCGGCCTGCATGTTGGCGCGGATTTGCCCACCTTTCCGGCTTTCGGCATTGGTGAAGAAGGTGAAGCCGCCGCCCGCGATCTCGCTCTTGCCGTGGCCCTTGAGCAGCACCATCCGCACCGAGGGCGCGGCATCCGCCGTCGCGGTGGCGAGTGCCATCGCGTTGGGATCGTTGATCTCGCCCACCTGCGCGGCGGCAAACCACTCCTCGAACAGCACGAAGGGATCGGCGCCCGCAGGCAGGACGCTATCGGCCAGCTGGGCATCATCGAGAGGGGTGGCGTCGGACATATTCGGTTCCTTGGGCAGGTCTGGGATCAGGCACATAGTTACGCGGTGACCGGCGCGAAAGGCGCATATGATTAACATCGCTTTTCCGCCGACGAGGGTCCCACCTTGCGCTGAACGACTGTCTCACCTAGCTAACACGCTATGCGCGATCCCTATTCCACGCTCGGCATACCCCGCACGGCCTCGGAAGCCGACGTCAAGAGCGCCTATCGCAAGCTCGCCAAGGAGCTGCACCCGGACCGCAACAAGGACAATCCCAAGGCCGCGGAGAATTTCTCCGAGGTGACGCGCGCCTATGATCTGCTGTCGGACAAGGCCAAGCGCGCGCAGTATGACCGCGGCGAGATCGATGCCGAGGGCAACCCCGCCAATCCCTTCGCCGGTATGGGCGCGCGCGGCGGCTATGGCCGGGGGGGCACCTATGGCGCAGGCCCGGGCGGCGCGCCGGGCGCCGGCGATTTCGGCGGGTTCGGCGGCGACGATGTCGATCTGAGCGACCTGTTCGAAGGGCTGTTCGGCGGACGCAAGGGCCCCCAGCCCGGCGGCGGCCCTCGGCGCGGCTTTGGCCGTCAGCCCCCGCCGCCCCCGCCCAAGCGCGGCGCGGATATCCAGTACCGTCTCGCCGTGCCCTTCGTCGATGCCGCCGCCGGGCGCGACCAGCGCATCACGCTGGCCGATGGCAAGGCGATCAACCTCAAGCTTCCCGCAGGCGTCGAAGACGGGACGATGATGCGCCTCAAGGACAAGGGCCATCCGGGCACCGGCGGTCACGGCGACGGGATCGTCATGGTCGAAGTGGGCAACCACCCCTTCTTCCGGCGCGAGGGCGACAATATCCGCATGGACCTGCCCGTAACCCTCGACGAGGCAGTGCGCGGTGCGAAGGTCAAATGCCCCACGGTCGATGGCGCGGTGATGCTGACGCTCAAGCCGGGCACTAGCGGGGGCACGGTGATGCGGCTCGCCGGCAAGGGCTGGACGAAGAAGAACGGCAAGACCGTGGATGGCAAGCCGGAACGCGGCGATCAGCTGGTGACGATCGAGATCCAGCTCCCCGCCGATCTGGCCGCATTGGAACAACGGCTCGATGGCTGGGTTGACACCGCCCGCCCGCGCGAAAAGTTCGGGCTCTGACGCCTCCTTCGCGAAAGGCCGCCCCGATGACCGCAACCGATCCGCCGCTGGAACCCGCAGCGGCCCCGCACGCACGCGCCTGGGCCGTGGCGAAGACCGTCGCGGTCGATACCTTCAACGACGGCTTCATCCACGCGGGCAATCTCGCCTATCTCGGGATGCTGGCGATCTTCCCCTTCTTCATCCTCGGCGCGGCGCTGTTCGACATCATCGGCGGGCGCGACAATGCCGAGACGGTGATCTTCGCCGTCGCGCGGGCGATGCCGACTTCGGTGGCCGACACCATCGTACCGGTGGCCGAAACGGTGATCTATGCGCGCTCGGGCTGGCTGCTGTGGGCGGGCGGGGCTGTGGGCCTGTGGACCGTGTCGAGCCTGATCGAAACCATCCGCGATATCCTGCGCCGCGCCTATAATGTGCGCAGCATCCGCGCCTTCTGGCAGACGCGGCTGGTGTCGGCCGGGCTGATCCTCGGCGCGGTGGTGGTGCTGATGCTGTCACTGTTCGCGCAGGTGCTGATCGGCGGCGCGCAGGAGGTGATCGCTGCGGCCTTCCCGCAGCTGGGCGAATGGATCGCGACGCTCAGCCTGTCGCGCATCGTGCCCGCGCTGGGGCTGGCGGCCTCCCTGTGGGTGCTGTTCGTCAGCCTCACCCCGCCCGCCTATCGCGGCCGCCGCTTCCCCAAGTGGCCGGGCGCCCTGTTCACCACCCTGTGGTGGCTGGCGGTCGCCGCCGCCCTGCCGGTGGTGCTGCGCAGCGTCTTTACCTATGACCTCACCTACGGCAGCCTCGCCGGGAGCATGGTGACGCTACTGTTTTTCTGGCTTGTCGGCCTCGGCCTCGTTATCGGCGCGGAATTGAATGCGGCGCTGGCGCTTGAGGGGCGGAAGTCTGACACGGGCGATGCAGGCGAGGAGACGGCTTGAATGAACGGACTGATGAACGGCAAGCGCGGCCTGATCATGGGGCTCGCCAATGACAAGTCGCTCGCCTGGGGCATTGCGAAGAAGCTGGCCGAACAGGGCGCGGAACTTGCGTTTTCCTATCAGGGCGAGGCGCTGGCCAAGCGGGTGATCCCGCTCGCCGCCGAACTGGGCAGCGATTTCACCTTCGAATGCGATGTGTCGAAGATGGAATCCCTCGATGCCGCCTTCGCCGCGCTGAAGGAACGCTGGGACACGATCGACTTCGTGGTCCACGCGATCGGCTATTCCGACAAGAACGAGCTGCGCGGCCACTATGTCGACACCAGCCTCGAAAATTTCCTGAACACCATGAACATCTCGGCCTATTCGCTGGTGGCGATCAGCCAGCGGGCCAGTGCGATGATGCCCGAAAGCGGCGGCGCGATCCTGACGCTGAGCTATTATGGCGCGGAAAAGGTCGTGCCGCATTACAACGTGATGGGCGTGGCCAAGGCGGCGCTGGAAACCAGCGTGAAGTATCTCGCCAACGACCTCGGCCCGCGCAATATCCGGGTGAACGCGATCAGCGCAGGGCCGATCAAGACGCTGGCGGCCAGCGGGATCGGTGATTTCCGCTACATCCTGAAGTGGAACGAATACAACGCGCCGCTGCGTCGCAATGTCACCATCGAGGATGTCGGCGGGGCCGGGCTCTACCTGCTCTCGGACCTGTCCTCGGGCGTCACTGGCGAGACGCACCATGTCGATGCCGGCTACCACATCGTCGGCATGAAGCAGGAAGACGCGCCCGATATCGCCCTTTCTTAAGGGCTTGGCCGTAAGGAGCGGCGCCATGCGCACCGTTCTCGTCACCGGCTCGGCCGGGTTCATCGGCTTCCACCTCTCGCAATTGCTGCTGGAGGAAGGCTTCCGCGTCGTCGGCTATGACGGCATGACCGATTACTACGATGTGCGGATCAAGCAGCGGCGGCACCAGATGCTGCTCCAGCATCCGCATTTCAGCTGTGTCGAAGGCCTGCTGGAGGATTTCGATACGCTGCATGGACTGGCGCTGGCGGAAAAGCCGGACGTGATTGTCCACCTCGCGGCGCAGGCGGGGGTGCGCTACAGCCTCGAAAACCCGCGCGCCTATATCGATGCCAACCTGATCGGCACGTTCAACGTGATGGAATGCGCGCGCGAGCTTGGCGTGGATCACTTGCTGATGGCCTCCACGTCATCGGTCTATGGCGCGAACACTGAAATGCCCTTCGATGAAGGGCAAAAGGTCGATACCCCGCTGACGCTCTACGCCGCGACCAAGAAGGCGAACGAGGCGATGGCGCATTCCTATGCCCATCTGTGGAACTTGCCGACGACGATGTTCCGCTTCTTTACGGTCTACGGCCCGTGGGGGCGGCCCGACATGGCGCTGTTCAAGTTCACCAAGGGTGTCCTCGAAGGCACGCCGATCGACATCTACAACGACGGCGAGATGTGCCGGGACTTCACCTATGTCAGCGATCTGGTGCGCGGCATCCGCCTGCTGATCGACGCCGCCCCGGTGGGGCCCGAGACGCCGGAGGACATTGCGCCGGGCGACAGCCTCTCCCCCGTCGCGCCCTACCGCGTGGTCAATATCGGCAATGGCGACAAGGTGCGGCTGATGGACTTCATCACCGCCATCGAAGCCGAATGCGGGCGCGAGGCGGTGAAGAACTTCATGCCGATGCAGCAGGGCGATGTGCCCGCGACATGGGCCGATGCCTCGCTGCTCAAGGCGCTGACCGGCTACGCCCCGCAGACCCCGTTCCGCGAGGGCGTGGCGCGGTTCGTGGCGTGGTATCGGGACTATTACCGGGTTTGAGCTTACTTCGGCGGAGGCGGCAGTTCGCCTTCGCCCGGCAGCTCGGCTTGTCGTTCCTTCTCGAGGCGCTGCATGTATTCGCGCTCGATCATCTCGACGCGCTCCTGTTCGGCCGCGGCATCGGCATCGATGGTGGAGAGGCGTTCGGCCCGCGCCTTTTCGATCAGCTGCCCAAAGCGCACCGCCTCGGCCTCATCACGATCCTTGGCCCAGGCTTCGACGAACTTCTGGTTGCACCCGGTAAACCCGCCTGCGCCGGCCGGTTCGCAGCTCATCGCGCCGAAATCGCCGACATACTTGATCTGGTCGACCTGCCGCGCGAGCGACTGGTTGGCGGGATCGGTGCTGTAGCGCAGGTTGGAGGGGATGCGATACCGCTCCTCCTCGACGAGGATCTCGCACACCACCACTTCACCGGGCTGGGCGACGGGGCATTCGGCTTCGCTGTAGGCGATCACCATGTTGATCTTCTCGTCCGCGCTCTGCGCAGCGGCGGGGCTGGCAGCCGCAATGGCGGCGGCGAGAGCGGCAGCGGGGGCGATCAGGTGCTTCATGGCGCAAGGGTCCTTACGTGGTCGCGCGGAGTAACGCAGCAGCCATGCCCCCGAGCGTGCCCGCTTGTCTAGAGCGCGAGGGCTGAACCGGGGGTGAAGGCGGTTCGGAGCCTCAAAGATCCAAAAGACGTTGAATCCGGCCCGAAGGGCCGCGAGGCCACGCGGCCGAGCCGCAGGTGCTCAAGCCCGCTGGGCTTGAAACGCACCGAGGACGCAGCCGCGGAGGCGGCTGCGCATACAAAAAGCCCCTAGATCCTCTCGCTCACCTTGATCGCGATCCGGCACCCGAGACGGATCGCACCGGCCAGCAGGGGATAGGCCGGCGCCCGTTCTGCCCCGTTGGCGAAGGCGGCATCGCGATGCTCGCGCTCTTCCTCGCGGAATTCCTCGATCATTTCGGCGAGTTCGGGATCGGCACCGGTTTCGAGCAGCTTGTCGAGCTGTTCGGAATAGTGCTTGTCGATCTCGGTCTCGACCGCGGCGGTGCAGGCCATCGCCGCTTCCGGCCCGAGCAGCGCCGTGCCCGCGCCCAGTGCGTAGCCCGCCGCCGACCAGAACGGATGCAGCGCCGTCGGCCGCACGCCGCGCCGGGCGAGCAGGGCATCGAACTTCTTGCGATGTTCGGCTTCCTGCGCGGCCATGTGGCGGATTTCCGCCGAATGCGGCCCGCGGTCGCCCATCACGGCAAGCTGGCCTTCATAGATGCGGGTCGCGCCGAATTCTCCGGCCTGATCGACCCGGATCATGCGGTGAAGGTCTTTGCGGTCCATATCCCGGCTCCTTTGCGTATGCCTTACCTGCGATACGCAGCGAGTGCCACAATGGCCGCACCCGACACGCCCGAAATCAGGAAATTGAAGCCCGCAAGGCTGATGCCCCACAAGGTCCACGGCGCGACATCGCAGCGGATCAGCGGCGCGGCGGTCAGGTCCAGCACGTTCACCTGGGGTGCGGCGCAGCCGGTGATGCCCTCCCACCAGCCATATTCGACGCCCGCATGAAAGCCGCCGATCAGCCCGGAGGTGAGGATCGCCAGCCCCGCCAGCGCGGTCCACACCTGCGGCGGTTTCATCACGTAAGCCGCCAGCCCCAGCCCGATCGCCGCGAAATGGGGGTAGCGTTGCCACCAGCACATCTCGCAAGGATAAAGGCCGAAGCCATATTGCGAGACATAGGCCCCGCCGAGCAGCGCGGCGGGCACCAGCACGGCAAGCGCGCGGGCCTTCCCCGGATTGTCCATGTGCTGCGCCTTACGGTTTGGCCGGACGGGTTGCAGGGCGCGTTGCCGGCCGCAGAGCCACGGTGCTCTTCGTCGTGCGGCGCAGCGTGTCCATCGCGTAGTTCAGCTGGAAGTCCTTGATCCCCTGCTCCTCAAGCTGGGCGGCGGTCAGCTGGAAGCGCGGATCGGCGATCTTGTCCGCCTCCATCTCCTCGTCCTTGATGCCAAGCTCGTTGATGAGGTGGCCGCGCAGGTCGCTCTCGCGCGTCTGGTACTTCTGGCGCAGCACGTAATCGGGGTCGGAAATCTGCGGCACGGCGATATCGGGCCGGATTCCGCCTTCCTGCACCGACTTGCCCGAGGGGGTGTAGTAACGCGCCGTCGTCAGCTTCAGCGCGGCATCCTTGCCCAGCGGCAGCAGCGACTGGACCGAACCCTTGCCGAAGCTGCGTTCACCCATGATCAGCGCGCGGCGGTGATCCTGAAGCGCGCCCGCGACGATCTCGGACGCCGAGGCCGAGCCTGCGTTGATCAGCACGATCATCGGCACGCCTTCGGCCATGTCGCCGCGATAGACGGTTTCGGCATCGTAGAGCATCGTTTCGCCCCGCGCGCGGCCGCGCTGGCTGACAATGCGGCCATCGGACAGGAACAGATCGGACAGCGCCACGGATTCGTCGAGGCTCCCGCCCGGGTTGTTGCGCAGATCGAGCACCAGCCCGCTGACGCGCCCGCCGGGGGCCTTCTTCTTCAGCTCCTGCCACTCGGCATAGACATTCGCTCCGACATTGGCCGAAAATTCGTTGACGGTGATGACCGCGATATTGCCCGATGCCAGCTCCGAGGTGACCGGCTCCAGCTCGATCACGCCGCGGGTGACATCCACCTCCAGCGGCTCGTCACGGCCTTGCCGGAAGATCGTCAGCCGGATCGACGTGCCCTTGGGCCCGCGCATCTGGGCAACCGCATCGTCCAGCTTGGTGTCGACGATCAGCTTCCCGTTGAGGTGGGTGATGAAATCCCCGGCCTTGATCCCCGCCTCTTCCGCCGGGCTGCCACGGAACGGCGAGACGACCTTGACCGCTCCGTCCTGCATCACCACCGACAGGCCGAGGCCCGAATATTGCCCGTCGATCATCGTCTCCAGCCGCTGGAGATCGCCGCCGTCGAGATAGGCGGAATGCGGATCGAGCGACGCGAGCATCCCGTCGATCGCGCCGCGGATCAGCTTCTCGTCATCGACCGGCTCGACATAGCTCGCCTTGACCCGCTGGAAGACCGCGAACAGCTTGGCGAATTCCGGGCCGACGCGGCCATCGACCTGCGCCATGGTGGCGGTGGTGGCGGGAATCAGCGCGACAGCGGTGACAAGAGCGGCGCTGCGCATCAGAGCGGCGATATTCATTGGGGCAAGGCTCCTTCGGAACAGGAATGTATAGGTTTGCCGGGATGAACGCCAGATCAACGCGCGCGCGCCGGCGAAGTGATCCGACGGGGGACAGTTGCGCACCGACCAGTGTCGGCGGCGCTCGCCCTACCTGAGATATTGCAGCGGGTTGACGGGCGTCCCGTCGCGCCGCAGCTCGATCGTCACCGGGCTGGCCCCGCCGCTGGCGCGGCCCAGAGGCGAGCCGCCGATCACGGAATCGCCCACCGCGACATCGACCCTTTCGAGGCCGGTGACGAGGCTCGTCCACCCTCCTGCGTGTTCGATGATGACGATTCGCCCGAAGCCGCGATAGGCCCCCGCAAAGGCGACCCGTCCGCGCGCCGGGGCGACAACCTGCGCGCCCTGCGCCGGAGCCAGCGTCAGCCCGGTCGAGGCGAGCCCGCTCTCCCGCTTCGCGCCGAAGCCCACCAGCGTGCGGCCCTGCACGGGAAGCTGGAAACCGGCGGGCGGCGGCGCGCTGGCGCTGGCCGCGGGCGCGGGTTCAGGCGGCAGTGCGGCGGCGAGATCGGCGGGGCGCAGCACCGGGCCGGGCAGCGCGGCGAGTTCGTTGCGCAAAGCGGCGACCTCGCCCAGCTTGCCCAGCAGCCCGTCAAGATCGCGCGCTTCCTCGGCCAATGCCAGCGCGCGTTCGGCCTCGCGCAGGGCTGCGCCCTTGGCGGTGCGGGAGGCAAGGCGCTGCTGCTGTTCGAGCGCAGCAAGCTGCGTGCGGCGTTGGCGCAGAGCGCCCTCGCCCTCGCGAAGGCTGGCGAGGGCCTGCGCGGCTTCGGCCTCGAGCGCGCGGCCACGTTCCAGATCGCGGCGCAGGCTGGCGGTGCGGGCACGGATCTGCGGCACGGCGCTGTCGAGCACCGCGCGCACGTGGACCACGTCCTTGAGCGATCCGGGTTGCAGCGCCGACAGGGCGAGCGGGCGGCGCGCGGCGGTCTGGAGCGCGGCGGCAAGGCGGGCGGTCGGCTCCTGCTTGGCGGCAAGGCGGGCGGTGAGTTTGGCGCGCTGGTCCCTGGCGATGGTCAGCCGGGCGCGGGCCGCCTCGATATCGGCCTCGGCCTGCTGGATGCGCGCGGCGAGGGCGGCGGCCTCGCTGGCGGTCTTCTGCGCCGCTTCGGTGGCGGCCTCGGCCTCGGCGGCAAGGCGCGCGGCGCGGGTTTCGGCGAGCTTGCTCTCGCGGGTGGCGCGGGAAAGGGCGGCCTCGGCCTCGTCGGCTTCGAGCAGGGCGACGGGGGCGGCAGCCTCCGGTCGGGGCACGGCAAGGGCCAGTGCGGCGGCGATGCCGCAGATGGCCGTGACGGTCAGGATCGCGCGCGCCTGCATGCTGCGCTCATGCCCGATGATAGGGATGGCCTGCAAGGATCGTGGTGGCGCGGTAGAGCTGTTCCATCAGCATCGCACGGGCGAGCATGTGCGGCCAGGTGGCGGGGCCAAAGGCGAGCAGCAGATCGGCAGAGGCACGCTCGGCATCCGAATGGCCATCCGCCGCGCCGAGGAAGAACCGCGTCTCGCGCACGCCATCATCGCGCCACTTCCCGAGCAGGGTGGCGAAAGCCTCCGACGGCATCGCCTTGCCGCGCTCGTCGAGCAGCACGGTGCGGTGGGGGGCAAGCGGCTCGGCAACCTTGCCCGCGCCGGTATCGGGCCATTCGGTGATCTTGAGGGGCCATGTCAGGCGCTTGGCATAGCGCTCCACCAGCTCGCCCTCCGGCGAGCGCCCGATTTTCCCGCGCGCGATGATGTGGAGGAGGATAAGCGCCACCCTAAGCAAGACAGAGCGATTTCGGGGCGCGCAGCGCCCCGCGAGCGCACGCGCGCGAGCCGCAGGCGCTCAAGTCCGAAGGGCTTGAAACAGCACCGAGGACGTGCCCGCGGAGGCGGGCACGCAAACTAGGATTCCTAATTCCTACCCAGCATCGACGTTTCGCTGCCCTCGAAGCTCCACATGCGTTCGAGGTTGTAGAAACTGCGCACTTCGGGACGGAACAGGTGGACGACCACGTCGCCCGCGTCGATCAGCACCCAGTCGGCCGCCGGCAGGCCTTCGACCCGCGCGTGGCCGAAGCCCGCGTGCTTGATCTTCTCCGCCAGCTTCTGCGCCATCGAGGCGACCTGCCGCGTCGAACGGCCGCTCGCGATCACCATGTGATCGGCGATCGAGCTTTTCCCTTCGAGCGGGATCGAGACCACTTCCTGCGCCTGATCATCGTCAAGCTGGGCCAGCACCAGCTGGTGCAGCGCATCGGCGCCCATGTCAGCGCGCACCAGCGAGGGCGCGGAGTTGGCGGCGGCTTGCACCGCGCCAAGCGGCAGGGAAGCGGCGAGGGCTTCGGTCATCGGCAATCACATATCTCCAGAGTTCAGGGCCACGGAAGCGGACATCACGCAAACGGTCAGGCGAGGCTGCCGAAACGCGTGCCACGCGCCTCATGCGACCTCCTCTGGCCGGATTGTGCGGAATGTCAGCCGATCACGCACCGCCGCATCACGATCTTCACCGAGCAAAGCCTCGGCCCATCCGGCATGGGCACGGCGGATTGCCGTGGCCGAGCGGTGGTCGGGATCGAAACGCAGTAACACCAGGGCCGGTGCGCTCCATTGCCCCCGTTTCCGAATGCTGGCGACGGGCACACGATAGCGCCTGAGCCAGGCCATGGCGGGGCTCGTCATGGCGCCTGCATCATAGCCCGGGCGGGCGATCACCGCAATCGGCATTGTCCGCGCGATCTGCCGCCAGTCCTTCCAGCGGTGCAACTGGGCGAGATTGTCGCTCCCCATCAGCCACACGAACCGCCGCTTGGGATAGCGCCGCACCAGCTTCGCCAGCGTATCGACGGTGTAGCGGGTGCCAAGGCGCTGCTCGATCGCGGTGGGCACGATCCGCGCACCCCGCGCCTGCCTGCGGGCGGACAGCAGCCGCGCCTTCAGCGGCGCCATCCCCGCCTGCGGTTTCAGCGGGTTGCCGGGGGAAACCAGCCACCACGCCTCGTCCAGCCCCAGCGCATCGATCGCGAACAGCGTGATCCGCCGGTGCCCGCCATGCGCGGGGTTGAAGCTGCCCCCGAGGAGCCCGGTCAGCACAGGCGTGCTCAAGGACGGGTCTGCCCCTGCCCCCGCACCTGCCACTTGTAGGTCGTCAGCCCCTCCAGCGCGACCGGGCCGCGCGCGTGCAGCCGCCCCGTGGCAATGCCGATTTCCGCGCCCAGGCCGAATTCGCCCCCGTCGGCAAATTGCGAGGAGGCGTTGTGCATCACGATGGCGCTGTCGACCTCGCCCAGAAACCGCTCCGCCACCGCCGTATCGCCGGTCACGATCGCATCGGTGTGGGCCGAGGAATGGCGGGCGATGTGGGCGAGCGCATCGTCCAGCCCGTCCACCACCGCGACCGAGAGGATCGCGTCGAGATATTCGGTGTCCCAGTCATCCGCCGTCGCCGGGATGACCCGCGCATCAAGCGCCTGCGCGCGCCCGTCCCCGCGCACTTCGCAGCCTGCATCGATCAGCGCGGCAACCAGCGCGGAGCCTTGGGGATAGAGCGAATCGATCAGCAGCGTCTCCATCGACCCGCAGATGCCGGTGCGGCGCAGCTTGGCGTTGTGGGCAATCGCCTCGGCCATGGCAGGATCGGCGGCGGCGTGCACATAGGTGTGGTTGATCCCGTCGAGATGGGCGAGCACCGGCACCCGGGCATCGGCCTGCACGCGGGCGACGAGGCTCTTGCCGCCGCGCGGCACGATCATGTCGATCAGGCCCGCCGCGGTCAGCATCGCGCCGACGCAGGCGCGGTCCTGCGAGGGGACGAGCTGCACGGCTTCTGCCGGAACGCCCCCTGCGACAAGGCCCTCCACCAGCGCGGCGTGGATCGCGCGGTTGGAATGCACCGCCTCGCTCCCCCCGCGCAGCAGCGCCGCATTGCCCGCCCGCACGCACAGCGCGGCGGCATCGGCGGTGACGTTGGGGCGGCTTTCGTAGATGATCCCGATGGTACCGATGGGCACACGGATACGCTGGAATTTCAACCCGTTGGGCTGTTCGTGCGTGTCGATCACCTGGCCCACAGGATCGGGCAGATCGGCCACCGCGGCCACCGCATCGGCAATCCCCGCCAGCCGCGCCTCGTCCAGCGCCAGCCGGTCGAGCATCGCGCCGGAAAGGCCCCGCTCCCGGCCCGCCGCAAGGTCCAGCGCATTGGCCGCCAGCACCGCCGGCGTGGCGGCGCGCAAAGCATCCGCCGCACGGTGGAGCGCAGCAGCGCGCGCCTCGCTCGGCATCGCGGCCATGCGCCGCTGCGCGGCCCGCGCAGCCGTGGCGAGCGCGGTCACGAGGGCTTCGGGATCGGCGGCCCCGGCAGGCGGAATGGCGGCGGTCATGCTGGTCATGGGAGCAGCCTCTAGCACCGCTTGCGCCGCGAGTCAGGTCCGGTGCCCGCAACCGATTTTCAGGCGATTCGCAGGCGATTCGCCGGGGCCGTGCGGAACATGATCGGACCATGCCGCGCGCGGTGATCGACTCATCGCGAATCCCCATCAATTCACCTGTGAGAGCCATGTAGGATTCGACCATAGGTGAGCGCCCTGATAGCCGCGCTACCGGGCACAACCAGGACAATCGGGGCCGCGCTTTGTCACTCAGGAATACCGCACAAGTGTGGGGCGACCGGCTGCGGCAATGGTTCCCCGACCGCGAGTTCTTCATGCGCGCCGATGGTCAGGTGCGCTTCATCAAGATTTCCGGAAAGCTTCAGATGCGCGTCGCCGGCGGCGTGATCGCGGTGGTGTGTCTGTGGCTGCTGTCGCTCGCGATCATGGCCTGGGGCCAGTACCGTGCCGAGGCCGATCTGGCCTCCTTCGCTGACCGGAAAGCCAAGGTTGAAAGTTCGGAAGAAGCGATCAAGGCCTACTCCACCGATCTCGACAAGCGCGTCGCCGAAATGAAGCAGCGGCAGGATTTCCTCGAGGAAATGGCCCGCATGCTGCCCGAGGATATCGTCGCCGAAGGCGCAGCCAGCGGGACGGTGACCGATTCTTCCGCCGAAGCCGCCGAAACCGTCAAGAAAGTCAGCGCGCTGATCCCCGAGGCCAAGGGCCTTGCCGAGATCGAAGCCCGCCAGCTCGCCTTTGCCGAGCGTCTCACCCGCTTCGCCGATGCCCGCGCCCGCCGCGCCGAGGCCGCGATGCGCAAGCTTAACCTCGATCCCAGGCTGCTCAGCCGCGAAACGCAGGAATCGATGGGCGGCCCCTTCGAGGCGCTGCTCGGCGGTGGTGACGATATCGATCCGCGCTTCGAACGACTCGGCCTCAGCCTTGCGCGCATGGCGGTGCTGGAACGCGCGCTCGACGGCATCCCGCAGGTCGTGCCGGCCAGCATCCAGTCGATCACCTCGGGCTTCGGCTATCGTCGCGACCCGTTCAACGGCCATGCCGCGATGCATGCCGGGATCGATTTCAAGGGCCCGATCGGCTCGCCCATCTATGCCGCTGCCGATGGCCGCGTGACCTTTGCCGGGGTCCGGTCGGGTTATGGCAATGCCATCGAGATCACCCATGGTAACGGGATGTTGACCCGTTACGCCCACTTGTCGCGCATCGATGTGAAGGTCGGTCAGGTGGTCACCGCCGGCAGCACCATCGGCGGGCTGGGCAACACGGGCCGCTCGACAGGGCCGCACCTGCATTTCGAAGTCCGCATCAATGACCGCGCGGTCAATCCGCGCCCGTTTCTGGAGGCCGCCCCCGATGTTCTCAAGGAAGTCCGCCGAACCGGATCAGTTCGCCCCGTCGCCCCCGCCGGCACGGGCCGCTAACAGGAGCAGTTCCATGGCCTCTGGCTCGACCTTTTCGGTGATCGGCGCGGATGTGACGATCAAGGGCAACATCAGCGCATCGGCCGATCTGCATATCGACGGCACGATCGATGGCGACATCACCTGCGCCGCGCTGGTGCAGGGCGAAAAGAGCAGCATCAGCGGCGCCGTGGTGGCTGAAAGCGCGCGGCTTGCGGGCCGTGTCGCCGGATCGATCACCGCGCGCGAGCTGGTGATCCTCAAGACCGCCCGCATCGAAGGCGATGTCCATTATGACGCGCTGACCATCGAACAGGGCGCGGAAGTGGATGGCCGCTTTGCCCCCAATGCGCGCCAATCGGTCAAGGCGGTCCCGTCCGCGCAGGTGGAAGCGGCGGAGTAACAGCGTCCCGCCGCGCTTGACCCTGCCTTGCACGGGTCCAGACCCCGGCTTGGGGCAGGCTTGCCCCCCGCTACCCTTGGTTTGAGGGCGCGATTTTCACCGGGCCGCGCCAATGTTTCACGTGAAACATTGCGCGAACCCGGGAAGGGTCAGAGCACCTCGGCCCTGAGCGTCTTGCGGTCGAGTTTGCCGATCATCGTCTTGGGCAGGCTTTCGCGCACCACCACCTGATCGACCCGTTCGTGCTTGCCGATCTTCGCATTGAGCCAGCCGGCCAGTTCCTCGCCCGTGGCTGAAGCACCTTCGTTCAAGGTAACATAGGCGCGGGGGACTTCGCCGCGGTATTCCTCCGGCACGCCGATCACCAGCGCCTCCTTCACCGCGGGATGTTCGAGGATCACGTCCTCGACCACGCTGGGGAAGACCTTGAAGCCGCCCACCGCGATCATGTCCTTGATGCGGTCGACGATCTCAAGGAATCCCTCCGCATCGATCCGCGCGACATCGCCGGTGCGCAGGTAACGCTTGCCGGCGATCTCCACGAAGGTATCGGCATCGGTCTCCGGCCGGTTCCAGTAGCCGCGCATCACCTGCGGGCCGTGGACCGCCAGTTCGCCCGGCTCACCCTCGGGCGCGAGTCTGGTGTGGTCCTCCTTGTCGAGCAGCACAACCTCGGTGCCGGGCACCAACTGGCCGATCGTCCCGCGCTTGCGGGTGCCGTCATAGGGGTTGGCCGAAACCACGCCCGAGCTTTCGGTCAGACCATAGCCCTCGCACACGCGCACGCCCGTTACCGCCTCGAACTTTTCGTGCACCGGCCCGGGCATCGGCGCCCCGCCGGAGATGCAGACCTTCAGGCTCGAGAGGTCGGTCTTCGCCAGATCGGGGTGATCGAGGATTGCCTGAAACATCGTCGGCACGCCCGGGAAACCGGTGCAGCGGTAGCGCTGGATCGTCTCGAGCACCTGCTTCGTCTCGAACCGCGGAACCATCGCGATCGAAGCGCCCGTCACCATCGCGTGGTTGAGCAGCGCGGTGTTGGCGAAGACGTGGAAGAAGGGCAGCGCCCCCATGAAGCACTCGCCCGTGGGGTTGCCGAAGGGGTTCAGGGCGGCGACCTGCTGCGCGTTCACCGAGAGCTGGTCATGCCCCAGCATTGCCCCCTTGGGTCGCCCGGTGGTGCCGCCGGTATATTGCAGCAGCGCGAGGTCCTGCGGGCCGACATCGACCGGAGCGAACTGGCCGACAGGGATCATTTCAACCCAGCTCTTGATCGTCGGGCCAAAGGCGACATCGGCGATCTGTTTGCGCTTCAGCAGCTGGAGCGCGACGCCCTTGTACCACGGCAACTGGTCGGCAAGGCTGCCCACCACCAGCGTTTCGAGCGCAGACCCTTCCAGCACCTTCGCGGCGGTTTTGTAGAGTTCGGGCACGTCGAGCGTCACCAGCACCCGTGTGCCGCTGTCGCCGACCTGCCAGCTCAGCTCCTCGACCGAATAGAGCGGCGAGAAGTTCACCACCACCGCGCCCGCCATCATCGCGCCATAGTAGGCGGCGGCGTAGATCGGCACGTTGGGGAGGAACAGCCCGACCCGGTCGCCTTTTTGGATGCCGATCGTCTGGAGCCCGAGCGCGAAGGCCTTGGCCTCCTTGTGGATCTGAGCGTAGCTGTAGGTCCGTCCGAGGAAATGCAGGAACGGAGCCTGCGGGTTCATCCGCACCGTGCGCTCCAGCAGCGCGGGCAGGCTGGCAGGCTCGAAGCTGGCGCCCAGCGGGACGGGGTGGTGATAGGCGGTTGCGACACTACTGACAGTCATGTCAGTAATACTGACGCACAATCGCCCGGCACACAAGCGAAAGTGGGCGGGTGCCTGCGCCAAATCGCAGAATTCCGTCACCCACCGCCCAAGCGACCCGGAGCCCAAATCAAAAGTGAGTGGGACAGAGCAATTTCGGCCCGCCAACGGACGGGCCGCGAGCGCACGCGCGCGAGCCGCAGGCGATCAGGCCCGCAGGGCTTGAGACTCGCCGAGGACGGGGGCGCGGAGGCGCCCCCGCAATCGTAACATCAAATAAACCCGCTTTCCGGATCGATCTTCTCTTCGGCGGCTTCGGCTTCGCGCTTGCGGGCGAGCCAGGCTTCGGCCTCGGCTTCCTGCGCGGCTTCGCTGGCGGCCTTGGTCTGCGCGTCGCGTTCGGCGCGCAGTTCCTCGATCAGCTTTTCGCGATCATTGCGCTCGGCCTTGACCGGGGCATCCGCGTCTTCGGTGATCCCGGCGCGCTTGGCGGCCTTGGCGACCATCGCGTCAAGCTCGCGCTGCGAACACAGGCCGAGCGTCACCGGATCCTTCGGCGTGATGTTCGAAATGTTCCAGTGCGTGCGATCGCGCAGCGCGCCGATAGTGTTGCGGGTGGTGCCGATCAGCTTGCTGATCTGCGCGTCCGACACCTCGGGGTGGTTGCGCAGGATCCAAGCGATGCCATCGGGCTTGTCCTGACGCTTCGAGACCGGGGTGTAGCGCGGGCCCTTGGTGCGCGTCACTTCGACCGGCGCCTTGTGCATCCGCAGCGAATAGGAGGGGTCTGCCTGACCCTTCTCGATTTCAGCCTGCGTCAGTTCGCCCGAGTGGACGGGGTCGCGCCCGGTGTACTTGCTGCCGGCCAGATCGTCGGCCATCGCCTGCACTTCGAGAATGTGGAGACCGCAGAACTCGGCAATCTGTTCGAAGGACAGCGCGGTGTTGTCCACCAGCCAGGTCGCGGTGGCATGCGGCATCAGCGGCTTGGGCTGACCGTTGGTCGCCATGGGGGAATCTCCGATGAAAATGAAAGGGCCGCCCCTTTCGGAGCGGCCGCCTTGGAGTCTCAGATAGGCGAAACCGCGCGAAACGGCAAGGAATGGATTCAGAATAGGGGCGGGGCGGCAAGCGAGGAGGCTTCGTCTTCCTCCAGTCGCACCAGCCCGGCGAGAAACTGCCGCGTCGCCGCCTCCCAGCTGAAGCTTGCGCCATGGGCGGCGCAGGCGGCACGGTCGCAATAGCGGGCGGCATCGATGGCGCGGGTGAGATCCTCGCTCATCGCCCCGACCGCGTCGGTGAGGATATCGAGCGGCCCCGGCACCGGGAAGGCGGCGACCGGCGTGCCGCAGGCCAGCGCCTCGATCATCACGAGGCCGAAGGTGTCGGTGCGCGAGGGGAAGACGAAGACATCCGCCCCGGCATAGCATCCCGCCAGCGCCGCACCGGTCTGCTTGCCGAGGAACAGCGCGTCCGGAAACCGCGCTTCAAGCGCCGCCCTTGCTGGCCCATCCCCCACCACTACCTTGGTGCCGGGATAGGGGCAGGACAAAAAAGCCTCGATGTTCTTCTCCACCGCGATGCGCCCGACATAGAGCAGGATCGGCCCTTCAAGCCCGGCATATTCCGGGGGCGGCGGCGCATGCGGGGAAAAGCAGGCAAGGTCCACCCCCCGGCTCCAGTGAGTAAGCCGGGTCAGGCCCTGTTCGCGCAGGCAGGAGCGGATGGTCCCGGTTGCGACCATGATCGCTTCGGCGGGGCGGTGGAACCAGCGGATATAGGGCCAGAACACCTTCGCGGGCAGGCCGGTGCGGCGGGCGAGGTAATCGGGAAACTGGGTGTGATAGGCGGTAGTGAAAGGCACCTTGCGCCTCAGGCAATAGGCCCGCGCGGCAAGCCCCAGCGGCCCTTCGGTGGCGATGTGCACCGCATCGGGCGCGATCCTCCCCAGCCGCCGCCCGACCGCCCCCGGCGCTGTCAATGCGAGACGGATTTCGGGATAGGTCGGCGCGGGAAGCGAAGGGTGGCCCTCGGGCGAGATCACCGTCACCCGATGGCCCCAGCCGCGCAGCACTTCACAGGTGGTCGATAGCGTGCGGACCACGCCGTTGGTCTGCGGGTGCCAGGCGTCGGTGACGATGGCGATAGAGGCAGGAGCCGGAACAATCGCCGCGCTTTCGGTCGGAAACGTGGTCAGCTTGTTCACGCCGCCTCGCGGGTCTGTTCGTCAGCGGCAACCCCCGCCGCAGCGTCACGGCGGGCGATTTCCTCGGGCCAGTGGAGGATCTCCATGCGCCCGTCGTGATGTTCGACCAGCGCGTTGCAACCTTCCACCCAGTCGCCATCATTCCAGTATTCGATGGCGCGGCCATTGTGGGTGAAGCTGCGGAATTCGGCGTTGTGAATGTGGCCGCACACCACCCCGTCCACGCCCCGCTCGCCAGCGGCGCGGGCGACGGCTTCCTCGTACTTGCCGATGAATTCGACCGCGTTCTTGACCTTGTGCTTGGC
>JAIEOM010000138.1 GCA_019750455.1 Sphingomonadales bacterium
CGAAAGCGCCGGAACATCGCGGGCGGGCTGGGTGCTGCTCGCCGGGGCGTTGCTGCTGGCGGCAGGCTCGATCGGATTCAACATCTATCAGGGTTCGGGCGGCGCATCCGCACCCGAGACCGCAGGCGAGGGCGCTCCCTCGATCGGGGCGCTGAAGGCCGCCGCCGAAGCTTCGCCGAACGATGCCGGGCCGTGGGGCGATCTGGCCTTCGCACACTTCCAGGCCGGGCAATTCACCGAAGCCGCCGCCGCCTATCGCCGCGCGGTCCAGATTGCCCCGAACGAGGCGGTGCTGTGGTCGGCGCTGGGGGAGACGCTGGTGCTGGCGAGCAAGCGCGATCCGCTGCCCGCAGAGGCGCTGGAAGCGTTCCGCAAGGCCAACACCCTCGACCCGAGCGATGCCCGGGCGCGCTATTTCCTCGCCGCCAAGATGGACCTCGACAAGGACCACGAAGGCGCGATTGCTGCGTGGCTCGAACTGCTGGCCGACAGTCCGCAGGGTGCGCCGTGGGAGGCGGACCTGGTGCGCACCATCGAACAGGTCGGCAAGATGAACAGTATCGATGTCGCCCCGCGCATCGCCAAGGCGAACGCTGCCCGCAAACCGGCGATGCTCGCGCCCGGATCGGGCAGTGTGGCGGGCGAGGCAGCCTCGCCCGCCTTGCGCGGCCCCAGCGCGGCGGATGTCGCCGCGGCGAGCGCGATGAAGCCTTCCGAACAGCGCCAGATGGCCGAAGGCATGGTCGCCCAGCTCGAAGCCCGGCTCCAGACCGAGCCAAAGAACATCGATGGCTGGGTGATGCTGATGCGCAGCCGCATGACGCTGGGCGAACCGGCCAAGGCCAAGGCGGCGCTCGATGCGGCGGTCAGGGCCAATCCGGGTGCGGCGCCTCAGCTGCGCGAACAGGCGGCGGCGCTGGGGGTGAAGTAGGCGCGGTCAGGCGGGCCGCTGGCCCCGCGTGCGTTTCGTCACACTGCCATAGACCCCGTGCACCGCCGCGTAGACCGGCGCGGGCAGAAGCCGCCGCATGCGCCGCTTGAACGCTTCCCGGCTGGCCAGCGGCGAATCCGACATCCGCGCGTGCACGCCCAGATTGCGCAGCTTCTGCGCTGCGGCCATGCCCGCCCAGCCATCGCCGGTGACGATCTGCTGTCCTTCGATCGCCAGCACCGGCTTGCCGGAAATGCGCGCGATCTCGACCGCTTGCGCATATTCGCTCTCGATGAACAGCATTGCCTTGCTGTCACGATAGACCTGGCCCTTGAAGGTGCCGTGCAAACCGCGGCGGCGGCGTTCCTCGGCCGAGGGCAGATCGAGCATTACCAGCCGGTCATATTCCACGCCGTGCCGCGCGAGCCATGCCTCGGTCTCGGGACGGTATTTCTCCAGCCGGCTCGTCACCAGACACCCGATCCGCCGCGTCGGGCGGTAGAGCGGCGTGGCCGAGGCGAGAAAGCGCAGGTAAGCGGCGCCATCGTCATTCTCGTCGGCGCGCGGGTCTAGGCACAGCACCCCGTCGATATCGACGCAGGCATGTTCGAGATAGATGTGGTGGATGAAGTTCCATTCGAAGATGCGCGGCAGGGACAGGATCTCGAAGGCGATATCCACCTCGCTCTCGCCATCGGGCACGACATAGGCGGCGGCGAAGGTGAAGCGCACCTCGCCTTCCAGATGCCGCAGCCGCACGCGCGCTTCGCGCATGGCGTTGCCGCGGTTGAGACTGTCGTCGATCACCAGCACATGGCGCGCCTCGGCAATGCCGCTGATCAGCCCGGCGTGCCGTTTCGTCGATCCGGCCCCGGCCAACCGCCCGTCAAGAAACCGGTCGAGGTCGGCGTAACGCAGGTTCAGCATCAGCGCGATGGTGATCGCAGGCAGGATGCCGCTGCGGGGGATGCCGACCACCAGATCGACATCGGCGGGCACCCGGTGGAGATTCCCGGTGATCAGGGCCGACATGTCGGCAAGGCTGCGATACTTCATCAAAAACCCCCCGGCGGCTTGGGCCTGCCGGTGTATGAGATGATCCGGGCCTCATGCGCCCTAACGTGGATTACGCGCCTGAAGCAGGCCCGCGGTTACACCACCCCGAAAGCCAGCATCGCATCGGCGACCTTCTTGAAGCCCGCGATATTCGCGCCCTTCACATAATCGATATAGCCGCTGCCCTGATCGCCGTAGCGGATGCAGGACTGGTGGATGCCCGACATGATGTCCTTGAGCATCTGCTGCAATTCCTCCTCCTTCCATGACCGGCGTTCGGAGTTCTGGCTCATTTCGAGGCCCGAAACCGCGACGCCGCCCGCGTTGGACGCCTTGCCCGGCGCGTAGAGCAGCTTGGCCGCCTTGAAGATGTGCACGCCATCAAGGTCGGTCGGCATGTTCGCGCCTTCGGACACCGCGCGGCAGCCGTTGGCGACCAGCGTCTTCGCATCCTCGCCCAGCAATTCGTTCTGCGTGGCGCAGGGCAGGGCGACGTCGCAGGGCACGCCCCACGGGGTCTTGCCGGGATGGAAGGTCGCGCGCGGGAAGGCTTCGACATATTCCTCGATCCGGCCGCGCCGGTGGGTCTTGTGGGTCTTCACCCAGTCGATCTTGTCCTGATCAATGCCGTCGGGATCATGGATGAACCCGCCGCTGTCGGACAGGGTCAGCACCTTGCCGCCCAGTTGCACGATCTTCTCGGCCGCGTGAGTGGCAACATTGCCGCTCCCCGATATCACCGCGGTCTTGCCTTCAAGGTTCTCGCCCTTGGTCGCCAGCATGTTTTCCAGGAAATAGACCGCGCCATAACCGGTCGCCTCGGTGCGGATCAGGCTGCCGCCCCATTCCAGCCCCTTGCCGGTCAGCACGCCGGTGAAGTGGTTGGTGATGCGCTTGTACTGGCCGAACATGAAGCCGATCTCGCGCCCGCCCACGCCGATATCGCCTGCCGGCACGTCAATATCCGCGCCGATATGGCGATAAAGCTCGGTCATGAAGCTCTGGCAGAAGCGCATGATCTCGCGCACGCTCTTGCCTTTGGGGTTGAAGTTGCTGCCCCCTTTGCCGCCGCCCATGGGCAGGCCGGTAAGCGCGTTCTTGAAGGTCTGTTCGAAAGCGAGGAACTTCAGCACGCTCTCGTTCACGCTCGGGTGGAAGCGTATGCCGCCCTTGTAGGGGCCGATCGCGTTGTTGTTCTGCACCCGCCACCCGCGCTGCACGCGGATATTGCCGTTGTCGTCCTCCCAGCAGACGCGGAAGGAAACCACGCGGTCAGGTTCGGCGATGCGGCGCAAGATCTGCTGGGAGTGGTATTCTTCCTTGTCCTCGATGAAATCGAAGATGTCCTCGGCCACTTCCTGAACGGCCTGCACAAACTCCGGCTGGTGCGGATTGCGCTTCTTCACGCCTTCCATGAAGCCATTGAGGTCGACGTGATCGGTAACTGCCATGATTTTTCCCCCCTCATGCCTGCAATATGCGCGCGCCCCGTTCTTTCCGCTTGTCGAAATGCGGCAGATGTATCCGCCGCAATCATGGCCTTTGCATGGCCGGCAGCGAGGGGGGTGGGCGCGCTCAGATGGCCGAGGAAAACTTGCGCGGCGCGAAGGCGCGGTAGGCATCGAACAGCGCGGCGATCACCCGGGCATAGGGCAGGCCGCCATTGGGAATGGTCAGCCGGTTGCCGCCGAGTTCGGCCAAGCCTTCGCGGATGAAGGGCGCGAGCCGTTCAGAAACCTCGGCCAGCAGGTCATCTGGCAACAGCGCCTCGCTCCGGCACAACAGCGCCTCGATCACCGCGCCGCGGCGCTGGTCCTCGGCCGAGCGGGCGATGCCGTGGTTGCCCGAAAGCCGCCCCTCGGCCGAAAGCTGGCGATAGGTGGCGGTGTGCTTTTCGTTCTGGGCAAAGGCTTGCGGAAAGCCGCTGATCGCGCTGGCACCCATGCCGATCAGGATGTCGGAAGGATCATCGGTGAAGCCTTGGAAATTGCGCCGCAACGTGCCGGCCCGCACCGCGCGCGCCATCGGATCATGGGGCAGGGCGAAGTGATCGAAGCCGATCGGGGTATAGCCGTATCCGGTAAGGATGCGGTGCGCCTCGCTCGCCATCGTGAAGCGCGCGGCGGCACCGGGCAGATCGGCCTCGCGGATCATCGTCTGGCGCGGCACCAGATGCGGCACATGGGCATAGCCGAACACCGCGATCCGGTCCGCGCCGAGCTTGCGGGTGTATTCGAGGCTGTCCTCAAGATCCGCCTCGCTCTGGTGGGGCAGGCCGTACATCAGATCGAAATTGAGCGATGTGACGCCGCCTGCGCGCAGCCAATCGGTGCTGCGGCAGATCATGGCGAGCGATTGTTCGCGCCCGATCGCCTTCTGGCAATGGACCGCGAAGGTCTGCACGCCCATGCTCGCCCGCGTGATGCCGACCTCGCGGAGCACGGGGGTCCATGCGGAGGTGAGGCTGCGCGGATCGAGCTCGATCGACCATTCCGGCGCGGCCAGCGGCAGGTGGGCGTGCAGCGCCTCGACCAGCGCGAGGAATTCACCGGTGGCAATCGCATTGGGGCTGCCCCCGCCGAAAGCGATGCGCCGCACCCGCGTGCCTTGCGGCAGCAGGCTGCCGACCGTGGCGATTTCCTGATGCAGCGCGGCCAGATAGGCCTCGACCCGCGAGCGCTTGCCGGAAACGGCGGTGTTGCAGCCGCAATAGTAACAGATCGCCTCGCAGAAGGGGATGTGGAGATAGACCGAGATGTCGCCCTCGGCCCCCGCGATGGCGCGTTCGATGGCGCCGTCCTGCAACGCGCCGAAATCCGCCGCGGTCGGGTAGCTGGTGTAGCGCGGCACGGGGGTCGCGAGCAGCTCGGGGTGATAGGTCCACATTGTGTTCGGGCGCTCCATTGCCGCGCGGGTCGCGCCAGCATCGCCCGAACTCGCGCATCAGCCCCGCGCCGTCTTTGCGCCAGATCAAATTCTGGAAGTTGGATGTTTTTCTTTGTCTTTTTGCCGGCACGTCCCCGCATGGCAGCCCTTGGGGTGGCAGTCGGGGTCCTGCGCGGGACTTCCGTCGCTGATCGGTATGGTGATCGTGCCCCCGTTGCACAGATGCATGGTGAGTGTGCGGCCCTGCTCTGCCGGAAGCGGTCCGATCATCACCGGCACCAGCGCGGCCAGGGCACAGGGCAGGGCGAAGGTCACAGCTCCTCCTCCTCGATCAGGATGCGGCTGGCTGCACCATCCATGTCGTCATACTGCCCGTCGCGCATCGACCACAGGAAGGCGACCAGCCCGAGCAGCCCCATGCCGAGCGCGATGGGGATGAGGATCGCAAGGCCGGTCATGGGCGAGCACTCCGGGCGAGGCGCAGGGAATTGGCGACCACCACCAGCGAGCTGACCGACATGGCAATCGCGGCGACCAGCGGCGTGACGAGGCCCATCAGCGCCAGCGGCACGGCGAGGAAGTTGTAGACGATCGAGAAGCCGAAGTTCTGCCGCACGATCCGCATTGTCGCCTTGGCCACCCGCACCGCGAGGGCGACGGGCATCAGCGCCTCGCCGATGAACACTGCGTCGGCGGCCTGCTGGCTCGCGTCGGACGCGGTGCCCGGCGCGATCGAGGCGTGGGCGGCGGCGAGGGCGGGGCCATCATTGAGCCCGTCGCCCACCATCAGCGGGCGGCGGCCTTGCGCCTTGAGGGCCTCCAGCACGGCAAGCTTGGCCTGCGGGCTGGCTTCGCCCTGCGCGGGAAGGCCAAGCCTTGCCGCCATGGCTGCGACAGGCGCGGCACGGTCGCCCGACAGGATGCTGGCGGGCAGCCCCTCGGCGGCCAGCGCGGCCAGTGCCTGAACGGCATCGGGGCGCAGCGGATCGGCGAAGGCGATGGTGTGCCGGGTCTCGCCAATCCGCAAGGTGGTGGCGAGGGCATCACTTGTGCCTTCGGGCCGCTCCAGCGCCACGGACAGACCGTTCCAGCGCCCGGTGAGGCCGGTGCCGCTTTGCTCGCGGATATCCACCACCACCGCCGGGACGACCCCTTCACGCAGGGCCGCCGCAGCCAGCCCGCGGCTGAGCGGATGGCGGCTCGTCTGCGCCAGCGCGAGCGCGATGCTGCGTTCCTCGGCCCCAAGGCCGGCAAGGTCCGCGCGCGGTTCGCCCAGCGTCAGCGTGCCGGTCTTGTCGAGCAGCGCCACATCGCATTCGGCGAGGCGTTCCAGCGCGCTGCCATCCTTCACCAGCAGCCCGCGCCGCATCAGCACGCCGCTCGCCACGACCTGCGCGGCGGGCACGGCAAGGCCCATCGCACAGGGGCAGGTGATGATCAGCACGGCAATCGCGATGGTCAGCGACGTGTGCCACCCCGCACCCGCGATCATCCACCCTGCAAAAGCCAGCGCGGCGAGGCTGTGCACCACCGGCGCGTAAAGGCGGCTCGCGCGGTCGGCGATGCGCACATAGTGGCTGCGCGATTGCCCTGCCTCGTCCATCGCCCGGGCTATTTCGGCAAGCGCGGTATCCTCGGCCACATGGGTCAGCCGCACCCGCAAGGGGCTGCCGAGATTGATCGCGCCAGCATGCACCGCTGCGCCCGACCCGACCGGTTCGGGGGCGCTCTCGCCGGTGAGCATGGCATTGTCGAGCGCGCTGACGCCTTCCACCACCTCGCCATCAGCAGCCAGTGCCTCGCCCGCGGCGACCAGCACCAGCATGCCGGGCTCGAGGTCCTTTGCCGCCACGCGCCGCGTCGTGCCATCGGGCGCAATCACGCTGGCGCTCTTGCCCATCCGCCCCAGCAGCGCGCCGATCCCGGCGCGGGTGCGGGTACGCATCTCGGCATCGAGTGCGCGTCCGGCGAGCAGGAAGAACAGCAGCATCACGGCGCTGTCGAAGAAGGCGTGTTCGCCGCCCGTCACGGTTTCATAGAGCGACATGCAGGTTGCCAGGATCACGCCGATCGAGATCGGCACGTCCATGTTGGTGCGCTTGTGCGAAAGCGCCATCCACGCGCTGTCGAAGAAAGGCCGGCCCGCATAGGCGATCACCGGCAGGGCGATCAGCGCGGAAAGCCAGTGGAACAGGCCCCGCGTCGCCCCGTCCGCGCCCGACCACACGCTGACCGAAAGCAGCATGATGTTCATCATGCCGAACCCCGCCACGCCCAGCGCGCGGTTGAGCCGCTTGCGCTCCTTGCTCTCGTCCCCCAGCGGATTGTCGGCAACCGGCTGGCTTTCGAACCCCAGTGCAAGCAGCGCGGCGGCAAGCGCGCCCTCGTCCAGCGCGGGATCATGGGTGATCGCCACACGCTTGGCGGTCAGGTTGGCGCGGGCCGAGGCAATGCCGGGGACTTTCGCCAGCTCGCGTTCGATCTTGCCGATGCACCCGGCGCATTTCATGCCCGGCACGGTCAGCCGGGTGGTCGCGAGCGGGTGTTCCGCTTCGATGGCAGCAGGCGCGTTCACCGGACTTCGGCCTCCCCGGCCCATGTCTGGTCACCGGCCCGGATCGCGGTGCGCACCTGCCAGCGGCCCGGCGCAATCGCCTGTTGCGAGACCCAGCGACCCTGCCCCTCGGCCACGAAGGTCAGGGGCGTATCCTCGCGCGTGCCGAGCGGGCGCTGCGCCGTGGCGGTCATCTGTGCGCCTGCGGGCACACCGAGCGCTTCGATCACCACGCGCCCATCCTCGCGGCGGTGCGGCACCGCCTGCCAGCCGAGCGAGCGCGAGGCCGCCGCCTGCTTCAGCCAGCCGTTGTAATGCTGGCTGGCGGCATAGGAATTGTCGACCACCGTGCCATGGAAGCTGCCCACCGCGATGCTCGCCATCAGCAGGTTGACGGCGATCACCACCGCAAACCCGCCGATGAAGATCGCGGCGACCCTGCGGCCGGTGAAAGTGCTGTTCGCGCGGGCCATCAATCGTTCTCCGGCATGGCAAAGGTGGTCTGGGCGACATCGCTTTCGCGCTGTTCGTCCTGGCTGGTGAGGCGGAAGGCGAAGCTTTCGGCGTGGGTGCCCTGCGGCAACAGCACATAGGCGCGCAGCACCCTGGTGGCGTTGGCATCGACGGTGACGACTTGCGTGGGCGCCGCGTTTTCGAGGCTCACCGCCTCGGTCCACATCACCGCGCCCTTGGGCAGGCCTTCCAGCGCCACTTCCATTGCGCGCGGGCGGGCTTCCATGTTGCGCAGGCGCAGGGTGTAGGCGTTGCGGACCGATCCGTCCTTCAGCAGCATGAAGGGCGGGTTGCGATCCGGCGCGACGGTGAGATCGGTGTGGGTGCGGGTGCCGAGCATGAACAAAAGGCCCGCGCCCATCGCCGCCCACACGCCCAGATAGATGAGCACGCGCGGGCGCAGCAGGGCCTTCCATGCAGGGGTGGCAGGGGCGCCGGCGGCCTCGGCCTCGCATTGTTCAAGCGTGGCATAATCGATCAGCCCGCGCGGGCGGCCGATGTCCTTCATCACCCGGTCGCAGGCATCGATACACAGCCCGCAGGTGATGCAGCCGATCTGCTGGCCTTCGCGGATGTCCACCCCCGTCGGGCAGACGGCAACGCACATGTTGCAATCGATGCAGTCGCCATAGGCATCGGGATTTTTTGCCGCCTTCTTCAGGCTGCCGCGCTGTTCGCCGCGCCAGTCCTTGTAAGTGACGATCAGCGATTTCTCGTCGAGCATCGCGGTCTGGATGCGCGGCCACGGGCACATGTAGACGCACACCTGTTCGCGCATGAACCCGCCAAGCCAGAAGGTCGTGCCGGTCAGCACCGCAACGGTGGCATAGGCAACCGGAGCAGCCTCGCCGCGCCAGAATTCGTAGGTGAGGGTCGGCGCGTCGGCGAAATACATGATCCACGCGCCGCCGGTCCAGAAGGCGATGGCGAGATACACTGCCCACTTGGCGAGGCGGCGGGCGGTCTTGCCAACGGTCCACGGCGCCTTGTCGAGGCGCATGCGGGTGTTGCGGTCGCCGTCGAAGAAGCGGTCGATGTGCTGGAACAGATCGGTCCACACGGTCTGCGGGCAGGCATAGCCGCACCATGCTCGGCCCACTGCCGAGGTGACGAGGAACAGGCCGATGCCCGCCATGATCAGCAGCCCGGCTACGAAATAGAATTCGTGCGGCCAGATTTCGATATCGAACATGTAGAAGCGGCGATTGGCGAGATCGACCAGCACCGCCTGATCAGGCGCGTAAGGCCCGCGGTCCCAGCGCAGCCACGGGGTGACGTAGTAGATCCCCAGCGTCACCAGCATCACAAGCCACTTGAAGCGGCGGAAGGGGCCGTCGATCCGCTTGTTGTGGACCGTCTTGCCCTTTTCATAGAGCGCGCTGCCCATGAAGCCCGCGTCCGTTTCCGGGGCGGGTTCGGAGGCAGGCTTGGGCGCGGGGGTTGTCCCGAGCGCCGCCGCCCAGTCCCGGCCTTGCGGCGCAGGCGGGACGGGGCGCTCGAGATCGCCGGTGTCAGCCATCGGGGTTGGCTTTCTGTGCGGAGGTGGCGGCGGACTGGGTGGCAGGCGCTGCCGGAGCGGCATCCTGCCCGCCGCCGCGCGAGTGGACATAGGCGGCGAGCATCTTGATCGTCACCGGATCGAGTCGCCCCTGCCAGGCCGGCATCACGCCGTGACGGGGCTTCAAGATCTGCTTCTTCACATCAGCCGCGGTGCCGCCGAACAGCCAGATCGCATCGTTCAGCGCCGGGCCGCCCATCGCCGGCAGGCCTTCGCCGCCCGCGCCGTGGCAGGCTGCGCAGTTATCAGCGAACATCTGCGCGCCCGCCGCGTTGGGCTTGCCCTTGCCGCTCAGCGAGAGAACGTGGGCGGTCAGCGCGCCCAGCTGTGCCTTGTCCATCGCGCCATCGAAGGATGGCATGAAGTTGGCGCGGGTCTGGTCGGCCCCCTCCCAGCGGATCCCGTGGGTGAGGGTGTATTCGATCTCGGTCAGGGTGCCGCCCCAGATCCAGTCGTCATCGTTGAGGTTGGGGTAGCCCGGCGATCCCGCTGCGCCTGCGCCGTGGCACTGGACGCAATTGACCTTGAAGGCCGCCGCGCCGCCCGCGACCGCCGCCTGCATCAGCGCAGGATCGGCGGCGAGGCCTTCGATCGGTGTCGCGGCGATCTTGGCCACCATCCCGGCGCGGGCCGCATCTGCCGCCTTCATCTCGCGGGCAAGGTCCCCGCGGCTCGACCAGCCGAGCGTGCCTGCCGTCGCCCGGTAGATCATCGGCCATGCGGGGTAAAGCACCATGTACCCGATCGCGAAGACGATCGTGGCGTAGAAGGTGTAGAGCCACCAGCGCGGCAGGGGGGTGTTGAGCTCCTCGATGCCATCCCATTCATGGCCGACGAATTCGGTGCCGGTGGGCTCGTCGATGCGGTTAGTCATGATCGTCTTCCCTGAAAATCGAGTGCTTGGCATCGGCCACGTGGGCCTTGGCGCCCGGGCGGAAGTGCCACAGGCACAGGGTCAGATAGAGCGCACAGATCATCGCCAGACCGTAGCTGTCGGCGAAGTGGCGCAGGGTTTCGTAGAGGCTCATCGGCCCTTGTCCCCCTTCGTGAGCTCTTCCTGCGCCGCCGCGCTGTTCACATCGACCAGCGTGCCGAGCATCTGGAGGTAGGCGACCAGCGCATCCATTTCGGTCACCCGCTTGGGATCGCCGTCAAAATCGCGGATCTGCGCCTTGGGGTAGCGCGCGGCGAGATCGCCCGCGTCCGCTTCGGGGTTGGCCTGCGCCTTGAGATCGGCTTCGGCGGCGGCGATGTCCTTGTCGGAATAGGGCACGCCCACCGCCCGCAGCGAGGTGAGGTTGGCGGCCACATCGGGCACATGCAGCTCGGTTTCGGCGAGGAAGCTGTAGCTGGGCATGATGCTTTCGGGCACCACCTCGCGCGGGGCTTTCAGATGCTGGACGTGCCATTCATCCGAATAGCGCCCGCCGACCCGCGCCAGATCGGGTCCGGTGCGCTTTGACCCCCACTGGAAGGGGTGATCGTACATGCTCTCGGCGGCGAGGCTGTAGTGGCCATAGCGTTCGACCTCGTCCCGGAAGGGCCGGATCATCTGGCTGTGGCACACGTAGCACCCCTCGCGCACATAGATGTCGCGCCCGGCCTGTTCGAGCGGGGTGTAGGGGCGCATCCCCTCCACCTTCTCGATGGTGTTGTCGATCCAGAACAGGGGCGCGATTTCCACGATCCCGCCGATCGCCACCACCCCCAGCGTTGCCGCGGCGAGCAGGGTGACATTGCGTTCGATCTTCTTGTGGCCCTCGAAAGCGCCGGTATTTGCGGTGTTGCTCATGGTCTTGGTTCCTGCTGAGCGGTTATTCGGCGGGCTGGGCGGCTGCGGGGATGGGCAGCGGCCGGTCGGCAGCTTCATCATGCGCGGTCTCGCCCATCGGCGCTTCCGCGCGCACCTTGCCGGCGATGGTCATCCAGATGTTGAAGGCCATGATCCCGGCTCCGGCGAGGTACATCAGGCCCCCCACGGCGCGCAGGATGTACATCGGGTGGAGCGCGGCGACGGTGTCGACGAAGCTGTTCACGAGGTATCCGTCAGCGCCGTATTCACGCCACATCAGGCCCTGCGTGATCCCGGCCACCCACATGCTCGCGGCGTAGAAGACGATGCCGAGCGTCGCGAGCCAGAAGTGCCAGTTGATCATCCGCAGCGAATAGAGCCGCTCGCGGTTCCACAGGCGCGGGGTGAGGTAATAGACGCAGGCGAAGGTGATCATCCCGTTCCACCCCAGCGCGCCGGAATGGACGTGGCCGATGGTCCAGTCGGTGTAGTGCGACAGGCTGTTCACCGCCTTGATCGACAGCATTGGGCCTTCGAAGGTGCTCATCCCGTAGAAGGCAAGCGCCAGCACCATCATGCGGATGATCGGATCGGTGCGCACCTTGTCCCACGCGCCGTTCAGGGTCATCAGCCCGTTGATCATCCCGCCCCAGCTGGGCATCCACAGCATCACCGAGAACACCATGCCCAGCGTCTGTGCCCAGTCGGGCAGGGCGGTGTAGTGGAGGTGGTGCGGGCCGGCCCAGATGTAGAGGAAGATCAGCGACCAGAAGTGGATGATCGAAAGGCGGTAGGAATAGACCGGCCGCCCGGCCTGCTTGGGCACGAAGTAGTACATCATCGCGAGGAAGCCGGCGGTCAGGAAGAAGCCGACCGCATTGTGGCCGTACCACCACTGGGTCAGTGCATCCTGCACGCCCGCAAAGGCGCTGTAGCTTTTGGCGCCCAGCAGGCTGACCGGCAGCGCGAGGTTGTTGACCACGTGCAGCATCGCCACGGTGATGATGAAGGCGAGGTAGAACCAGTTCGCCACGTAGATATGCGGTTCGCGGCGGTTGAGGATCGTGGCGACGAACACCGCCAGATAGGCGAGCCACACCACCGTCAGCCACAGATCGACATACCATTCGGGCTCGGCATATTCCTTGCCCTGGCTGATGCCGAGGAGGTATCCGGTCGCCGCCAGCACGATGAACAGCTGGTATCCCCAGAACACGAAACGCGCCGTGCCCGGCAGGGCCAGCGTGGTGCGGCAGGTGCGTTGCACCACATAGAAGCTGGTCGCCAGCAGCGCATTGCCGCCAAAAGCGAAGATCACCGCGCTGGTGTGCAGCGGGCGCAGCCTTCCGAAGTTGAGCCACGGCTCGAAGTTCAGCTGCGGAAAGGCCAGCTGTGCGGCGATGAACACGCCCGCCAGCAGCCCCGCGATGCCCCAGAACATCGTCGCGATCACGCCCCAGCGGATCACGTCGTCATCATAGCGGCTCGGCCCGGGAGGCATGTTGAAGATGCTCTGCGCCTTGGCCAGCGGATCGTAGCTGGAGGCCGTTGCAAAGATCAGGATCACCGCCACCAGGGCAACGATGCCCATGTGGATGGCAAAGCCTGCATCCGGCGTAAGCGCAATGGCTGCGATGCTGGCGAGCAGGACAAGCGCCCACACTCCCAGCCGCTTAACGACTGTTTCCATGTTGATTTATCCCTTCCGTCGGCAGGTGTGTAGCCTGCCAGCGCAATTGGTGTGTTTGACCGAAATCAAATCTGGCTAGTTTTTGAGTTGTCCCTGTTGCCGCCCGGCGATGCGGGCGAGCGCGCCCACATCCTTGAGCGCGATGTTCGACCGGCCCTCGGTCTCCACCAGTCCGGCCTCGCGCAGCTCGGTAAGCTGGCGGCTGACGGTCTCGATCGTGAGGCCCAGCGAATCCCCGATGTCGCGGCGGCTCATCGGCAGGGCAAAGGCGCATGGCCCCTGCGTTGCGCCGGTGAGCCGTTCGGCCATCGAAACCAGAAAGTCGGCGATCCGCGCGGCGGCGGACTTGTGCCCCATCTGCATCATCCGCGTGCGGCTGCGGTGGAGCGCCTGAAGGCTGCGGGTCAGCACCGATCGCAGCACGGCGGGGTCACCCTGCGCTGCATCGAGGAAACTGTCCGAAGGGAAGATCACGAGATCGCAATCGGCGAGCGCGACCAACCGGAAATCGACGCCCGATGATTCCTTGGCCGACTGGCGCAGCACCGACACCAGATCGCCCGCGAAGTGGAAGGCCAGCACCTGCCCGCCGGGGCTTCCGGCGGCATGGGGGGCGACCAGCTTGGCCGCGCCGCTGGCGATCCACACCAGCCGGTCGGCGTCCGGATCGGGCGCAAGCTCGGCCCCCTTGGCCAGCCGCGTCGTCTCCCCCAGCGCGCACAGGCTATCGGCTGTCGGCGCATCGCCCGTGCCGGGCGGCAGGGCTGCGCGGAAAGCGGCCATTCCCGTGTCGGGGGGCGGAGGACTGAGGGTCGCCATGATGGATGCCGCAATGCCGCCCGCCGGCGCAAAGGTCTTTGATCCCGATCAATGAGCATGCCGGTGAACGCGGTCTATCCGGCCCTCACAGGCAGCAACCATCCTGGGCCGCGGAGGGCGGCCACTGCTGCCGATGAGGATAAGGAAATGAAGACTCTTCCGATGCTTGCCAGCACTGCCTTGGGTGTGGCCGCACTCGCATTGGCGGCAACGCCGGCGATGGCGCAGGACGATGATCGCGCGGGCGACATCCAGATCAAGGTGCTCGGCACCTATGTGGCGCCCGATGGCAAGATCACCGACATCAGCGTCAATCTGCCGAATCTGCCTGCCGCCACCCAGACCAAGGCCAACGACAATGTCGTGCCGACGCTGGCTGTGGAATATTTCCTCGGCAACAATGTCTCGATCGAGACGATTGCGGGCACGACTCAGCACGATGTCGATGCCACGGCGGGCCTGCCTGCCGGGGCCGAGCTGGTCTCCGATGCGCTGCTGCTGCCTGCCACGGTGACGGCCAAGTATCACTTCGACGCCGGTGGCTTCAAACCCTATGTCGGTGCGGGCGTGGCCTATTTCATCTGGCTCAAGGATGATCCGGGCGCGGCAACCCTGCCGCTGGGCGTGACCGACACCGATCTGTCGGACGAATTCGGCGTCGCGCTTCAGGCGGGCTTCGATGTGCCGCTGAACGATCAGGGCTTCGGCCTCAGCGTGGATGTGAAGCGTTACTTCATCGACACCACGGCGCGCTGGTTCGTCGGCAACACGCTGGCGATCGAGACCGAGCACAAACTGGATCCCTGGGTGATCAGCGCCGGGCTCAGCTACCGCTTCTGACCGCCTCTCCCCTTTTAGCGGTCAGACTTCATGCCCCGTCCGCCCGTGTGGCTGGCGGGGCTTTTTTCTGCCTGCCGCCAGAGCAGTCTCAGCCGGGTCGTGACCCCGGTCAGACCCCCTCCAGCCCGCCCTTACCCTCCTCCCAGACCCCCCTTCAGACAGGGATGGCGCGATGTTTCATGTGAAACACCGCGCCATCAGGGGTGCGGAGGAGAGGCCCCCTAGAAATTGTACTGGGTCGAAAACTGCACCCGCTGCAAATTGCCGCTGCGCCCGTCTTCCAGCGTGCGCGATGCATACATCACCTCGATCCCCACATTGAGCGGCGGGATCGGGGTCCAGATCAGGTTGGCAAAGGCGTTCCAGCTTTCGTCGGTCACTTGATTGGTGGTAAGGCGCACCGGATTGTCCGCCTTGAAGTATGACCCCGCGATGTTGGAGCGCAGATTGTCCGCCCAGACATGGCGGTAGGCGGCAAAGCCCGACCAGGTGAAGATCGGGTCGAGCGTTCCGTCCATCTTGATCGCGGCATCATTGACGATGTTGAGCCCGATATAGCGCCCGAGCCCATCGCCCGCCGTCGCCATGAACCTCAGGTCGTCCTTGGCCCCGACCATGAGCTTGCCCGAAAGGCTGAGGCCATACCCCCACGCGGCATCGTCCACGCCCATCAGATCATCAGTGGAAACATGCAGTTGGCGCACGATGCCGGCGGCGGTGAAGCTGCCCCACTTGCCGCTCCAGTTGTAGCGGCCGACGATGTCGGGGATCTGGTCGTCGCCCGGGGTGACCATCGCCCCGTTCTGTGCGGTGACGACAGTTTCGGGTTGTTCCACAGCGAGTTGCAGTCCGCCATTGGTATAGCGGATTAGCGGCTGGCGATCGAACACCGTGCCCGGCGTCACCCCGATGAAATCGAGCGAATCCGGCAGGGCGCCCACGTTCTGGAAGGTCGACCAGCCCTGTCCGAAGGTCCAGTTGTCGTAGTTGATCAGCGCATGGCGGATGCGGGGGGTGAAGCTGTTGGTGACGCGTTCATTGCCGCCTTCGGTGACATTGAAATCCAGCTCGATCAGGCTGCTGAGCTTGTGATCGGTGCCGACATCGGTTTCGGTCTTGAACAGGAACCGCGTCTGGCGGGCGGAGAAATCGGTGTCGAACCCGCTCGCCCTGCCGCCCACCGGGATCGACGAGGGAAACAGAAAATCGCGCAGGATCGAATTGCCCGCCAACTGCCCGCCGCTGGTGCGCTGGCTGACCGCGTCGAGCTTGACATAGCCGCCATAGGTGACGCGGGTCTTGCCTATCCGGAAGCCCTCGCCTTGCGGAATCGCGAAGTCGATGAGCTTGTCGGACATTTCCGCCTGACGGTTTGCGAGCGAGCGGGTGGCCTCCTCGGTCGCCTCGGCCTGCTGGCGCATCGCCTGCTGTTCGGCCCGGATGACGCCGGTCTCGGCGCGGATGGCTTGCAAGGCGCTAGCTTGCTGCGCCTGCGCGCCGGCATCGGCATCCATGCGCGCGATCAGCCCCTCGACCAGCTTTTCGAGCCGGTCGAGCCGCGCATCGACGCTCTGGTCCTGCGCCAGCGCGGGGCTTGCACCGAGCACGCTCGCCGCCAGCAGCGCCGCCCGGAAGGACCGGGCCACCCCCGATTGAACCATGTGACTCTCCCATCCTCTTCTTATCGCTCCCAGAATGCGCGCAAGCAGGGAGGGCGGACAGTTAGCGGATGGTCGTAAGACCTTTGTCTGATGGGGCGGCGAGTGTAGCCTGATGTAGAAGAAGGCCGAGAATTAGGGAGAGTCGAGATGATCCACGCCGTAGAGCGGCCCCAGGCCCAGACGCCCACGCACTGCACCGCCGAACAGTATGAAGCGATGTACCGCGCCTCGGTGGAGACGCCCGACTCCTTCTGGCTGGAGCAGGCGCAGCGGCTGGACTGGGTCAAGGCGCCCACGATCGGCGGGGACTGGGCCTACGATCCGGTCGCGATCAAGTGGTTCGAGGATGGCCAGCTCAACCTGTGCTACAATGCGATTGACCGGCATCTGGCGACCCACGCGAACAAGACCGCGCTGATCTTCGAACCCGACGATCCGGCGAACGAAAGCCGCAGCCTGACCTATAGCGAACTCCACCGCGAAGTGGTGCGCATGACCAATGCCCTGAAGGCGCTCGGCGTGGCGCGCGGCGACCGGGTGACGATCTACATGCCGATGATCCTCGAAGGCGTGGTCGCGATGCTCGCCTGCGCAAGGCTGGGCGCGGTGCATTCGGTGGTCTTCGGAGGCTTCTCGCCTGAGGCTCTGGCCGGCCGGATCGAGGATTGCGGCAGCCGCTTCGTCATCACCGCCGACGAGGGCCTGCGCGGCGGCAAGCATGTGCCTCTGAAAGCTAATGTCGATGCGGCGCTGAACCTTGCCGCCCATGCCACCGATGTCGCAGGCGTGCTGGTGATCCGCCACACCGGCGGCGATATCGCTATGGTGGAAGGCCGCGACCACTGGCTGGAGGACCTCGCCAGCGATGCCGATTGCCCGTGCGAGGTGATGAATGCGGAAGACCCGCTGTTCATCCTCTACACCTCCGGCTCCACCGGCAAGCCCAAGGGTGTGCTGCACACCACCGGCGGCTACGGCGTGTGGACGGCGACGACCTTCCACTACATCTTCGACTATCAGCCGGGCGAGGTGTTCTGGTGCACTGCCGACATCGGCTGGGTCACGGGGCACAGCTACGTCGTCTACGGCCCGCTGTTCAATGCGGCGACCGCCGTGGTGTTCGAAGGCGTGCCCAACTACCCCGATCACGGGCGATTCTGGGACGTGGTGGACAAGCATCAGGTCAACATCATCTACACCGCCCCCACCGCGATCCGCGCCCTGATGCGCGAGGGCGATCATCATGTGACGAGCCGCAGCCGCGCCTCGCTGCGCCTGCTCGGCAGCGTCGGCGAACCGATCAACCCCGAAGCGTGGCGCTGGTATTTCGATGTGGTGGGCGAGGGACGCTGCCCGATCATCGACACCTGGTGGCAGACGGAAACCGGCGGCTGCATGATCACCACGCTTCCCGGCGCGCACGACATGAAGCCGGGCAGCGCCGGCCTCCCGTTCTTCGGCATCCGTCCGCAGCTGGTCGACAACGAGGGCGGAGTGCTGGAGGGCGCCAACGAGGGCAACCTGTGCATCACGCACTCCTGGCCCGGTCAGGCGCGCACCGTCTACGGCGATCACGACCGCTTCGTGCAGACCTACTTCAGCACCTATGCTGGCAAGTATTTTACCGGCGACGGCTGCAAGCGCGATGCGGACGGATATTACTGGATCACCGGGCGGGTCGACGATGTCATCAATGTCTCGGGGCACCGCATGGGCACAGCAGAGGTCGAAAGCGCGCTGGTGCTCCACCCCAAGGTCGCAGAGAGCGCGGTGGTCGGATACCCGCACGACATCAAGGGGCAGGGCATCTATTGCTACGTCACGCTCAATGCTGGCGAGGAGGGCAGCGATGCGCTGCTCGCCGAACTGAAGGCGCATGTGCGCAAGGAAATCGGCCCGATTGCCACGCCCGATGTGATCCACTTCACCGACGGCCTGCCCAAGACCCGCTCGGGCAAGATCATGCGCCGCATTCTGCGCAAGATCGCCGAGAACGAGTTCGGTTCGCTGGGCGATACCTCGACCCTCGCCGATCCCTCGCTTGTCGAGCGGCTGATCGAGGGTAGGCAGAACCGCTGAGGCGCGCATGGTCAGCCGCACTGTCATCGCCGATGATCACCCGCTGTTCCGCAGCGCGCTTGCCCATGCGGTGGGCAGGGTGTGGCCCGCGGCGACCATCATTGAAGCCAGTTCCGCTGCCGAAGCGCGCGCGGCGCTGGCCAATGGCGGCGCGGAGACGCTGCTGCTCGATCTGCACATGGCGGATTCCTCGGGCCTGTCGGTGCTGATGGACCTGCGGCAGGATTACCCCGCGCTCCCCATCGTGATCGTCTCGGCGTCCGAGGATGCGCGGGTTGCGGCGGCGGCGGCGCAATTGGGCGCGGCAGGGTTCATCCCGAAGTCCGCGAGCCTCGATGCCATGCGCGAGGGGCTTGCTGCGGTCCGCGATGGTGATGTGTGGTTCCCGCAAGACGGCGCAGCGGGCGCCGATGATGATCTTGCCCGCATTGCCAGCCTCACGCCCGCCCAGCGCCGCATCCTCTCCGGCATCCGGCAAGGGCTGCTGAACAAGCAGATCGCCTATGAACTCGCCATCTCCGAGGCGACGGTGAAGGCGCACATCACCGCGATTCTGAGGAAGCTCGGCGTCGGCAGCCGGACGCAGGCGGTGCTGCTCGCCGCCAAGCTCGACGTCGATCAGCCGGTGGCGGACCCCGCAAGGGCCTGAGCCCCGGCCTCACGCCCCTGTGCCAGCGCGGTCGCGATGAGCGCGCGCAGGGCAGCGGGCGGCGCGGGCTTGAGCAACCGGTTGGCTCCCATGCGGGCGGCAGCCGCCTCAGTTTCCTCCGACGCCTCGGCGGTCAGCAGGATGGCGGGCGGGCGGGTGCCCCAGCCTTCGCACAGCGCCGCAAATGCAGCATCGCCGCGCTCGGCATCGTCGAGCCGGTAGTCCATGATCGCCACATCGGGCGGGTGCGGCATGGCGGCGCGGGCTTCGGCAAGGCTGGCGGCGGTCGTCACGGTCAGTCCCCAGCGGGTCAGCAGCGCGGCGGTGGCGGCAAGGGCGGCGGGCTCGTTGTCGACCACCAGCACCCGCGCATTGTCCAGCCCTCCGGTGCTGCGCGCCGGGACAATCCGCAACTCAGCGGTGGCCTCGCGGCGCAACACCGGCATGGCCAACGCAAAGCGGCTGCCGCGTCCGGGAGTCGAGGTGGTCTCGACCTCGACCTGAAGCAGCCGCGCCGCGCGCCGGACGATGGCGAGGCCCAATCCCAACCCCTCGCGGTCGGTCGAAGCGCCGCGTTCGAACTCGCCGAAGATGCGCTCGATATCCTCGGGCGCGATCCCCCTTCCCGTGTCGTGGATGCAGATCACCGCGTTCTCGCCGCGCCGCCGCACCCCGATCAGCACGCCGCCCTCGGCGGTGTAGCGCACGGCATTGCTGATGAGGTTTCGCAGCACGGCAGTGAGCAGCGCGCGGTCGGCCATGACCCACACGTTCGTGCGGGCACGCTTCAGGCGGAGCCCCTTGGCCTGCGCCTGAAGGGTAAATTCGCGTGCGACATCCTCGAACAGCTGGTCCAAAGCAACGGGCTCGGGTGCCGGCACAACCCCGCCGCTGTCCAGCTTCGATATCTCCAGCAAGACCCGGATCAGCCGGTCGGCGGCGACGATCGAGCCATCGAGATCAGCGACCAGCCGCTCCAGCCCCTGCTGCCCTGCCACCTCCTCGCCCAGTGCCGAAGCAAACAGGCGTGCAGCGTTCAGGGGCTGGATCAGATCATGGCTCGCCGCTGCAAGAAAGCGGGTCTTGGACTGCGTCGCCTGCGCCAGCAGGGCATTGGCCTCGGACAGCTGCCGGGTGCGCTCGGCGACCTTGTCTTCCAGCGCCTGCTCGGCCCGGCGGTCGAGCGTGATGTCGGTATAGGATGTGGTGTAGCCACCCCCCGGCGTTGGCGCACCAACGATGCGCAGCACGCGGCCATCGTGCTGCACACGCTCGATCCGGTGCTCCGTCCCGGCGCGCATATAGGCGAGGCGGCGTTCGACCTGCTCTTCGATCTCGGCCTCTGTCAGGTGCCCGCGCGCGAGGTTGAAGCGGATCAGCTCGGCAATCGGAGTGCCGACAGTGACGAGCCCGTCGGGGAGGTCGAAGAGCTTTTGATAGCGGCTGTTCCACGCCACCAATTGCATCTCGCCATCGACCAGCGCGACGCCCTGATCGATGCTCTCGATCGCGGTCTGGAGCAGGTCGGCGGAGAAATTGAGGCGGCGCTGTGTCTCGTCGAACATGGCGACGACTTCGGGCAGGGGAATGGGATCGCCTCCCGCCCATGATCCCACCAGCATGCGGGCGGAAGATGTGCCGATCACGCCGGAAATGACCCGCTCCGCCAGCTCCAGCACCGCCGCGCCGGCCGGATCGCCATTGCGCATCTGGAGCGGGGCCAGCGCTGCATCGGCCCGCTCGCGCCCGACGAACTGGGCGAGCAGCGCGCGCACATCGCC
>JAIEOM010000226.1 GCA_019750455.1 Sphingomonadales bacterium
TTCGTCCAGGGCCGCGACAAGGAGAACTACTCCGCCTTCATCGCGCTGGGGGCCGAAGACCTGCTGCATCCCTCCGACGGGCTGAAGATCGTGAACAACGAAGCGCGCTTTGTGCCCGGCGTCTCGCGCACCAGCGCCTTCCTCGCCGATTGGACCGCCAGCCGCGTGGTGATGCAGGGCAACAAGATCGCCGCGGGCATCAAGCAGTACGAACAGCGTTAGGGCGCTAGATCAACAGGTGTCCTGAACGGTCGCGCTTCGTGGCCAGATAGCGCGCGTTGTGGGGGTTCTCCGGGAGCTGGTGCGGCACCCGCTCGCTGACGGTGATGCCCGCGGCTTCGAGCGCCGTCACTTTGGCCGGGTTGTTGGTCAGCAGCCGGATCGTGCGCGCCCCCAGCAGCTCCAGCATCCGCGCCGCCACGGGGAAATCGCGCGCTTCGTCGGGAAGGCCCAATCGCTGGTTTGCCTCGACCGTGTCGAAGCCCTGGTCCTGCAGGCGGTAGGCACGCAGCTTGTTGACGAGGCCGATCCCGCGACCTTCCTGCCGCATATAGAGCAGCACGCCCCAGCCGCCGCTGTCCCGCGCTTCGTGCGCCATCGCGTGGAGCGCGGCGTCCAATTGCGGGCCGCAATCGCACTTGAGGCTGCCGAGGATGTCTCCGGTGAGGCATTCCGAATGGAGGCGCACCAGCGGCTGGCTGTCGCCGGTCTGCCGGCCGATGATGAGGGCCACATGTTCGCGCAGGTCGGCGTTGGAGCGGAAAGCGACGATCTCTGCGTCCTCGCAGGCCGAGACCGGCAGGCGCGCCCGGGTGACGATCTTGAGTGCCTCCGTATCGGCATAGGCACCAAGGTCGCCCGCCGAGACTGGCACGGCCTCGCCCGCAGCCTCGGGGTTCACCAGAAAGGCCGGGAGAATGCCCGCAATCCGCGCCAGTTCCAGCGCGGCGGCGGCGGTTTCGGCCCAGTCGAGCGTGACCGCCTTGAACGGGCCCTTCAGCGGATTGCCCAGATCGAGCGCCGGGTCGGCAATCGGCAGGGCGTCGCGCAGGGTAAAGTCCTCGCCGCCTGCGATCAGCACGGGGGCGTGCGGGACGGCAGCATCGCGCTGGTTGGCGAGTTTCAATGTCGCAGCGCGCGCGGCGGAGATCAGCATCTGCGGCGCGTGTGCGCCCGGCACGGCGGCGGTTTCGACGGGCAGCAGCGTCGGCCCACCATCAAACGCCAGCGGCCAGCCGTGGCGCAAGCCGTCCACCGCCTGCGCGGCGCGGCGTTCTGGCGACGGTGTGCTCAGAGATCGAACTCCGTGATCAGCGGCACGTGGTCCGACGGCTGCTCCCACGCCCGCGCGCCTTCCAGCACGCGGTGCGCGCGGGCCTGTGTCGCCACTTCGGGCGAGGCCCACATGTGATCGAGGCGGCGGCCCTTGTCGTTCTCCTGCCAGCCCGGATTGCGGTAGCTCCACCAGGAGTAATAGCGCTCCGGCGCGGGAATGTGCTGGCGGCCAAGATCGACCCAGCCGTGCGCGTCCTGAAACCGCCCCAGCGTCTCCACCTCGATCGGCGTGTGGCTGACGACCTTCAAGAGCTGCTTGTGGCTCCACACATCGCTTTCCAGCGGGGCGATGTTGAAATCGCCGACGATCAGCGTGGGCCGGTCGAGCTTGTCCGCCCACTTGGTCATCCGCCCGAGGAAATCGAGCTTCTGGCCGAACTTCTTGTTCACCTCGCGGTCCGGAACGTCACCGCCCGCCGGGATGTAGACGTTCTCGACGAGGAGGTCCTTGCCCAGCACCTCGACCCCGATATGCCGCGCCTCGCCATTGTCCTGCCAGTCGTGGCGGGTGACTTCGCGGATCGGCACGCGGCTGACAGTGGCGACGCCGTGGTAGCCCTTCTGCCCGCTCACCGCCTGATGGGTGTAGCCCAACGCCGCGAGTGCCTCGGCCGGGAACAGGTGGCTCTCGCACTTGATCTCCTGCAAGCACAGGATGTCGGGCGCGGCCTCGGTCAGCAGCTTTTCGATCAGGCCCACGCGCAGGCGGGCCGAATTGATGTTCCAGGTGGCTACAGTCAGCATGGGGCGGACTTAGGCACCTGCGAGCAAACTTTCCACCTTTCACTTTCATGTCGCTTTGGCGGGCGATAGGGGCGGCGCATCTGTTCCGGAGACCTTCCATGACCCGCACCATCCTTGCCGCCCTGCTGCTTGCCAGCACCGCCGCCGCCCCGGCACTTGCCAAGGACCGCCGCGCCAAGCCGCCGGAAGAACCGCGTGCGAAGAACGTCATCCTGTTCATCGGCGATGGCATGGGCATCTCCACCATTACCGCCGCGCGCATTTACGAAGCGCAGAAGCGCGGGGAGACGGGCGAAGAGAACCAGCTGAGCTTCGAGAAATTCCCCAACGTGGCGCTGGTCAAGACCTACAACACCAACGCGCAGGTCCCGGATTCGGCGGGCACGGCAACTGCGATGCATTCGGGCGTGAAGACTCGCATCGGGGTGCTCGGGATAGGGCCGGAGGCGGAGAAGGGCGTGTGCCGCGATGCGCTCGCCCACCCGCTGCCCCTGCTGGGGGAGCAGGTGAAGGCACGCGGCCTTGCGCTGGGGATCGTGACCACGACACGGATCACCCACGCGACCCCCGCCAGCGTCTATTCGCGCAGCGCCGATCGTGACTGGGAAAGCGACACCAGCATCCCCGAAAACCAGCAGGGGCAGGGCTGCAAGGATATCGCGCTGCAACTGGCCGAGGCGAAGTTCGATGTCGCGCTCGGCGGCGGGACGGCGATGTTCTATGGCAAGAAGGGCGGCGGACGGCGCGCCGATCCGGCGGCGGATCTGCCCGCAGCATGGGCGGCGAAGAACGGCGGCGTGGTGGTGAGGGACGCAGCATCGCTCGCGGCGGCACCGATGGACAAGCCGGTATTCGGCCTGTTCAACCCCAGCCACTTGACCTTCATGGCCGACCGCAAGCCGGATTCCCCGGAGCCGACCCTTACCGACATGACCGCGCAGGCGATCGCGCGGCTGAAGGGCGACAAGGATGGCTATTACCTGATGGTCGAGGGCGGACGAATCGACCACGCCCACCATGCCGGGCAGGCGGGCTATGCGCTGGAAGAGGCGGTCGAGTTCGCCCGCGCGGTGCAATATGCGGTCGATCACACCGATCCGGCCGAAACCCTCATCATGGTCACTGCCGACCACAGCCATGTCTTCACCATCGCCGGTTATCCCAAGCGCGGGAACGACATCCTCGGGCTGATGGTCCCGCCCGCCGGCGGCGGCGAGGACGGCGGCGACGGGGAGACGGCCCCGCCTGCTCTTGACGGCAAGCCCTACACCACGCTCGGCTATGCCAACGGCCCGGGCGGGCTGTACAAGGACGATGATGACGACGGCGAACACGAACGCCCCATGCCTGAAACCGGCCTTCGCGCCCGCCAGCAGGCGCTGGTGCCGCTCGGCAGCGAAACCCATGGCGGCGAGGATGTCGCGCTGTTCGCCACCGGCCCCGGTGCTGAGCGCGCGCGCGGGGTGATCGAGCAGAACGTGATCTACACGATCATCACCAAGGCGCTGGGCTGGGAAAAATAGCGGGGAAGAGGCACCTCCGGACTCGCCGTCAGGCGCTGGCTCCGCAGCGACGCGGCCTTCAGGCCGCATGATCGAGGACTTCGCAGCACGGATGCGCTGCGGAACACAAAAAACTTCAAACAAAAACCCCCGACCCGGGGGCGGTGGGTCGGGGGTTCCATGGAGCGTTCGTCACGCTTGTGCAAGGCAGGCCCTGGTGAAGGGTGGGCAACAGGGGGGAAACCTCCCTTCGGCCCGCCTTGTTGAGAATGATTAGCCGCTAGAGCCTTTCACTCACATGAACGCGTAACAATTTCTGTCGCTTTCATACAACCGTTCGTCGAGCCGCCGTTCACCCAGGGCGACGAGCCGAACGGCGCGGGTCGGTAAATGTAAACGTACTGTCGGCCACAGCCACGCCGTAACGCTGGTTCGACAGGGCCACGCGGGTGCGGTTGTTCTGCGCATCGAGCGCCACCCAGTGGGTGAGCTGCAAGCCCCCCGGTGCGGCGGCGTTCTTGACGAAGATCAGCGTGATCATCCCGAATTCGGGCTTCTTGGGATCGCGCACCTCGACGCTGTAGACGTCCTTGTTGCCGGTGGGCACGAGCTTGCCGAACCGCTTCACGTCCTTTTCGGGATCGAACAGCGCGCCCAGCGGCGAATTGCCGATCGGCCAGCGTTCGACCTGACGGACCTCGTAATCGACAACGTAAAGCGACTTCCCGTTCGATACGACGAGGAAGTCGGCGTTCTTGCCGTAATCGAAGCGGATCTTGCCCGGGCGCTTCAGGGTCATGGTGCCGCGCAGGGTGTTGCCCTGCCGGTCGGTCTGGGTGAAGTCGGCCTTCATCGTGGAGATCGCCCGCAGCGCACCGACCACGCGATCGAGATCGGATGCGGCTGTCTGCGCGGCGGCGGGCGGGGTCAGCCGCGCGGTGTCGCCGGGGGCGAGGCCGAGCGCAAGCGCACCAGCCCCGAGGCCGAGCGCTGCGATACGAAGCTTGGAAAGCGGTTTCATCATGCCGTGCGGCCTAAGGCGCAAGGCTTGAACTGTCGATGAATTATCGCGCCCCGCATGTCGGCCGGGCGCGAGGAGCCGATCTTACTTGATCTTGGCTTCCTTGAATTCAACGTGCTTGCGCGCCACCGGGTCATACTTCCGGAAGCTCATCTTTTCGGTGATGTTGCGCGGGTTCTTCTTGGTCACGTAGAAGAAGCCGGTGCCCTCGCTCGAGACGAGGCGGATCTTGACGGTGGTGGGCTTCGCCATGGCGGTATCCTGTCAAATGGGTCGGCCCGGCGATTGCTGTCCGCAGGGCTAAAAAGCAAATAGCGGCGCGCCCGGAAGGCCCGGCACACCGCCACACGGCGGCGCCATTCGCCGATTCACGGGGAAAAGTCAATAAGCCTCGCGGGTGCGCGCGCTACCAGTCCGAGGCCTTGGGCTTGCCGCGATTGGCCTTCACCGCACCGCGCACTTTCTTGACCTTGAGCCGCTCGGTCTTGCCGACGCGGTTGAGGCGGGTTCTGGCGCGGCGCTTGGGCTCGGTCTCGGCCTCCTCCAGCAGCGCGGCGAGCTTGGCGCGTGCGTCCTGCCGGTTGGCTTCCTGCGTGCGGTGCGCCTTGGAGGTGACGATCAGATCGCCGTTGCCCGCGATCTTCCCGCCCGCCAGCGCCCGCAGCCGCGCGAACACCGGCGGGGAGAGCCGCAGCGCGTAGATATTGACGCGCAGCTCCACTTCCGTGGCGACCTTGTTGGCGTTCTGCCCGCCGGGGCCGGAACCCGCCAGAAAGCTTTCGCTGGCAAGCCGCAACGCGCGGGAAATCAGCGGCTCTTCGTCATTCATCCTTCGCCCCGAGCGCGCGGAAATCGGCCGGCAGGGGGGCGCGCGCCTCGATGGCGGTCTTGCCGGGGCGGGTGACAGTCAGGCTTTCGGCATGGAGCATGGTGCGCTTGGCACCCGGCGCATTGCCCGCGCCATAGACCGGATCGCCCAGCAGCGGTGCGCCCAGCCCCTTCAGCGCATGGACGCGCAGCTGGTGGGTGCGGCCCGTTTCGGGGCGGAAGCGGATCAGGCTGTGCGGCCCCAGTTCGCCGACCAGTTCCCAGTGCGATACAGCGGGCTTGCCCTTCTTTGCGGGGATCATCCGCCAGCCCTTTTCCGCAGAGCTGATCTTTGACAGGGCGAGCTCGATCGTGCCTTCCGTGCCCGGCGGACGCCCGGCGAGGATCGCGAGGTAGGTCTTCCCCACCAGCCGATCCTCGAAGGACTTGTTGAAGCGGGCCAGTGCCTTGGGGTTGCGGGCGAGCAGCAGGCAGCCGCTGGTATCCGTATCCAGCCGGTGCACCGCCACCGGCGCGCGCTGGAAGCCGAGCTTCAGCCGGTCCAGATGGTCTTCAAGGCAGATACCGCCCTTGCGCGGGCGGTCCACCGCCATGCCGGAGGGCTTGTCGATGACGAGCGCTTCGCCGTCTTCGTAAAGGATCGTGATGTCAGCCATGGCGCCCGATAGCCGCTTGGGCCGGGCTTGTCGAAGGCTGCGTCAGACCAGCACCGCCCGCATCAGCCCGCGCAGGGCATTGCCGATCCAGAAGCCGCCCGCCAGATTATCGAGAGTCACCTCGCTTTCACGCGCGCGGCCCTGTTCGATCAGGCTGGCGCGCAGCACGCCGGGCAGCAGGCCAAGCGACAGCGGCGGGGTGACGAGCACACCGTCCGGCCCTTCGACAAAAACGCTGGTCCAGCTGCCTTCCGTCACCCCGCCATCGGCGCGCACCAGCAGCGCCTCCTCCGCGCCCAGCGTGCGGGCGGCGGCGAGGGCATCTTCATAGAAGCCCCGGTCGGACGTCTTGTGCATCAGCCGCCAGTCCGACGGGTCGAGCGGGTGGGGGAAAGCGGCGACCTTGACCGGCTGTTCGAGCGGCGCGGGCAGGGGCGCGGTCTCCAGCGCGCTCGCACCGCTGCGGGCCACCATCAGGCGCACTTTGGCAGGGGCGTCCAGTTCGAAGCACAGCGCCTGGATCTGGTTGCGCAAGGCGTGGCGATCAAAGGCGAAGCCCAGCGCGGCGGCGCTCGCCTTCATCCGGGCGAGATGCTCTTCAAGCAGCGCGATGCCCGAGTCGGGTTCGAAGCGCATTGTCTCAATCAGGTCGCATTGCGGCGCGGCCAGATCCGGCGCGGCGCGGCGCAGGAACCCCGCCTTGACCTCGCATTCGCGCCGCTCGGCCATGGGGTCGCTGTCCGCGACAATCGCCGAGCCGATGCCGAGCACCGCGCTGCCCTGCCCGTTCTCGATCGGGGTCAGCCTGAGCGTGCGGATCGCGACATTGAAGGCGGCGTTGCCATCGACATCGATCCGGCCAATCGCGCCGCAATAGGGCCCGCGCGCATCACGCTCCACCTCGGTAAGCAGCTCCATCGCCCGGATCTTGGGCGCGCCGGTGATCGATCCGCAGGGGAACAGCGCCCGCACCAAATCCATCGCGGACTTGCCGGGGATGAGCCGTGCACGCACGGTCGAGACCATCTGGTGGACCGTCGGGTAGCTTTCGACCGCGAAGGGCGCATCGACATGGACGCTGCCGGCCTCGGCCACGCGCGACAGGTCGTTGCGCATCAGATCGACGATCATAAGGTTTTCGGCGCGGTCCTTCACCGATCCGGCCAGTTCCTCCACCGCCGCACGGTCCGCTGCCGGATCGGCGCTGCGCGGGCGGGTGCCCTTCATCGGCTTGACCTTCGCCTCGCTGCCGGACAGCGCCACGAACAGCTCGGGCGAGAGGCTCAGCAGCCAGTGCGATCCGTCGAAGATCAGCCCGCCATAGCCTGCCCGCGCCGCACCGCGCAGGGCGGCATAGAGCCCCACCGGATCGCCGCGGAACGACCCGGCGAGGGGATAGGTGAGGTTCGCCTGATAGATGTCGCCTGCGTGGATCGCCTCGCGCAGAGTTGCGAAGGCGGCAGCATAGCCTCCGGGGGAGAGCTGCGGCTCCATCGGGCCGAGCGTGCCCGGCCCCTCGGCGCGATCGGCGAGCCATGCGGGGACGTCTGCGGCGGGGATACGGGCGGGGGCATCGAACAGGCCGAGCCACACCAGCGGCCCTGCTGCACCGGCGCGCGCCGCGGCTGTACCGGCCAGCTTCGGCTCCAGCGCCAGCCCGGCCTCGTAAGCGATGTATCCTGCCAGCGCGCCGCCCTGCGCCACCCGCGCAGCCTCGGCCGCGGCGAGCACGCCCTCAACCTGATCCGGGCGATGCGCGACGAACAGCGCGCGCGGGCTTTCGTAGAGCAGCGCGTCGGCGGCGGCTTCTCCGGCGCGCGGCCCGGAGCGAGCGTCATCGAGCAGGACGAATGGCGTTGGTGAACCCATGACAGCACAAGCCTTGGCGCAATCCGCCTGCGAAGTCGAGAACTTGACCGCCAGCCTGCGCCCCTGCACATCACGCGGGAAATTCAGACACAAGGGGCTTGCATGACCGACAGCGCAACCGAAATCTTCCTTGGCCTTGGCGCGGAGGGATCGCGGCAGGCCCTGCTGCTCGGCCGGTCGAACCGCCACGGGCTGATCGCGGGCGCGACCGGGACGGGTAAAACTGTGACCCTGCAAGGGATTGCGGAGAGCTTTTCCAAGGCCGGGGTGCCGGTGTTCCTCGCCGATGTGAAGGGCGATCTGGCCGGCATTGCCATGCCCGGTTCGCCCACATTCAAGCATGCCGACAAGCTGGAAAGCCGCGCCAAGGAACTGAGCATCACCGACTATGCCTATGAAGACAACCCGGTGATTTTCTGGGATCTTTATGGCGAACAGGGCCACCCGATCCGCACCACCGTGTCGGAAATGGGCCCGCTGCTGCTGTCCCGCCTGCTCGACCTGAACGAGACGCAGGAAGGCGTGCTCCAGATCATCTTCCGCTACGCCGACGAGAACGGCCTACTGCTGCTCGACTTCGAGGACCTGTCCGCGCTGCTCGCCTGGGCGAACGAGAATGCCGCTGAATTGTCGGGAAAATACGGCAATGTCACGCGACCCTCGGTCGGATCGATCCAGCGCCAACTGCTCTCGTTCGAGGCGCAGGGGGCGAACAATTTCTTCGGCGAACCGGCGCTGGAGATCGCGGATTTCCTGAAGGTTGACGATCAGGGGCGCGGCTATGTGAACGTGCTGGCCGCCGACAAGCTGATGCGCAGCCCCAAGCTCTATGCCACCTTCCTGCTGTGGCTGCTGGCGGAACTGTTCGAATCGCTGCCCGAAGTCGGTGATCCGGAAAAGCCCAAGCTGGTGTTCTTTTTCGACGAGGCGCACCTGTTGTTCGACGATGCTCCCAAGGCGCTGATGGACACCATCGAACAACAGGTGCGCCTGATCCGGTCCAAGGGCGTGGGGGTGTTCTTCGTCACTCAGAATCCCATTGATATTCCGGAAGAAGTGGCCGGCCAGCTGGGCAACCGCGTGCAGCATGCCCTGCGCGCCTTCACCCCGCGGGACCAGCGCGCCATCAAGGCGGCGGCGGAGACCTTCCGGGTCAATCCGAAGCTGGATGTCGAAAGCGTCATCACCGAATTGAAGGTCGGTGAGGCGCTGGTCTCGACCCTCGATGAGGATGGCGCACCGACGGTGGTGGAGCGCGCGCTGATCAAGCCGCCGCGTTCGCGCCTTGGCCCGCTGACGCCCAAGGAGCGCGCGATCATCCAGTCGATCAGTCCGGTCGAGGGAAAGTACGATACCCGCGTCGACCGCGAGAGCGCTGCCGAAGTGATCGCCGCCAAGGTTGCCGATGCCGCCGCGACCGCGGAGGAGGTTGCCGAGAAGGGCAAGGAAGAAGTCGCAAAGCGCGAACGCAAGACCCCATCGGTTTGGGAGAAGGCTGGCAAGAGCGCGATGACCGCCGCCAGCGGATCGCTTGCCTCGATGGCGGTGGCGATGGTGCTCGGCAAGAAATCGGGAGCCGATCCGCTGAAGACCGGGGCGACCGCCTTTGTCCGCAACCTGATCGGCGGGCTGATGCGCTGACTTTCCGTGCTGCTGAAACACCGCCGCAGAGCGAGGCTGGAGGGGGTCTGGAAGGGGTCAGGCGGGGGTCAAACCCGGTCTGGGCCCCTGCAAGGCCGGGTCTAGCGCGCCCTGTGCTGCGTGCCTTCACCGGCGGTGATGAAGATCGCGGTGGCGCTGTCTGCCACGTCGGCGGTGTGCCACACGCCAGCCGGGTTGATCGCATATTCTCCGGCGGCGAGCGGGGTTTCGACCACGCGACCATCGGTGAATTCCTGCACCAGCACCATCGCGCCGTGCGTGCAGATCACCACCTCGTCCCCCGCCGGGTGCATTTCCCACGCGGTCCAGCTTTCAGTGAAGGCGTATTGCGAGACCAGCCGCCCCTCGGCCCCGTCTGACGCGTGGCGTCCGGAGTAGGCGGCATACCACGCCATGCCATCGAAGGGCGGCTCTTCCACCGCCCTTGCGCCGAGGCCGAGGTGGACAAACCGCTCCTCCAGCCGGGGGGCGGTCATTCGCCGGGCTTTTCGGGCGGGACCATGCAGAACGCGTTCAATTTGTTCCCGTCCGGATCGCGGAAATAGCCCGCATAGAAACCTTCGTCCCCGCGCGGGCCGGGCGCGCCTTCGCAACTGCCGCCGTGCGCCATCGCGGTATCATAGACCGCATGGACCTGATCCGGAGACTTCACTTCAAGCGCGACCATCACCCCGTTGCCGACCGTCGCGGGCTGGCCATCGAAGGGCACTGTGGCTGCGATCCCCGGCGCGCCGCCGAATTCGCCCCAGGCGATGAAGGTTTCGAAATCCATCATCCGCCCCAGCCCGAAATGCGCGGCAATCGCGTCATAGAAAGCCGCCGCGCGCGGCAGGTCATTGGTGCCAAGGGTGACGTAGCCGATCATCGTGTTTCTCCCGTCCTGTGCGAATCGATGGAAGAACATTACAGGAACATCGACTTTCCAACAAGCCGTGACGATGGCAAGTTATCGGCCCGCCAACGGACGGGCCGCGAGCGCACGCGCGCGAGCCGCAGGCGATCCGGCGCGAAGCGACGGAGACTCGCCGAGGATGGGCCCGCGGAGGCGAGCACGCTAGCAATGCAGCTGGGCCCCGGATCAAGTCCGGGGGGTATAGCGAGCAATGCTAAAATGGGGTGGGATGACCACGCCCGCAGCCCAATCGCAGGCGGGTTATGGAAGTCAACTTTGTTTCACACCAATTTCAGCAAGGCTTTCGGCAAGACAGTCCGCAAACTCAGTGCTTACTGAGGAGAGCAAATCTCTCCTGCTTCCGAAAGTCTTTGGCCCTGCATCATTGAAAAGACTCAATAATTTCTTGCCGTATATGTTGTGGTACTCCGGCTCAGCATTTTCCGGCCATAAATCATCTGTCGCAGGCCCTCCACCGTCTCTCCAAAGCTTTTGCACCGCCTCACGGCGCTTCTCCCGAAACTTATTTCTAAACATTTCAGCGTTGTCGGCAATGATCCCAGTGTGAAGCGCTTTCGCTTGAGCTTCATCAACTTCATAAACTTGGGATATGTGATGCGGCGTGCAATGATAAGCCTCCACATCACAAAAGGGAGGTGAGAAAATAAACATCCCTCTTTTTATGTACTCATCACCCCAACGATTGAGCTCGTCTTCATTAAGAAAGTCACGGTCGCGATGAATGACTACAAGAGGTTTCTCAGGAAATAGATCACACATTGCGTGGATGGCTACAGCTGACCCAGCATTATTAATACCATTGTACGATATAACCTTCACAACATCGTCCAAATTGAGGTGAGAAAGAGCCTTATTGAGCGCAGACTTACCCTTATCTTCCGTGCAAATTATACACTGGGCTCCTTTCGAATCTAATTGGTCGAGGGCACCCAAGTCAATCATGACAGTGGCCAAATCTCGACAATCATCTGACTCAACGCGCCCGTCCTTCATCCAAATAATTTTTGAGTTTTTGGGCGCTGAGGCAATCAAGTGGCGACTGTGAGTTGATACAATGACAGTCGCTCCATAATCTTTGGCTATCTTATCAAAGGCCTTCGACAAAACCGCCTGCCTAGAGGGGTGAAGATGATTGTCAGGCTCATCGATCAGGAGAAATGCCGGTTTAAATAGGGCAACGTACGAAACAATTTGCAGAAGCTGAATTACCCCTGTCCCAATCAGGTCGAGGGGAACAAATTTTCCATCTCCGATAGAAGCTTCAATCTTCAGATAGGTATCTGTCTCGGCTTCATGCTTCATACGTAGCGAAAAAGAGCCGACAAGTTCGCTCATTAAAGATTCGACCTCGGCCAAATGATCCCGATCTTTCAGGAGTCTGATAACATTTCGGAAAACTAGATTTGCATCACCGCCCGCTGCTTTTTGAAAAACGCTCGCATAGCTCTTATATTCCTCGCGATGAGGAATACCTGACAGGCCCGGTACGTAGATTGAGAATAGCTTTTTGGGGTCTACAATTATCTGACCGAAATTCGGGTAAACTCCTGAACGCTCTACTCCGACATTGCCATAATTGCGACCCTTATAGATTTCAATTTTGTAGCTTGCCAGCGATTCATCAGCGGTGCTGCCTATGAATTCGAACCTACCTCTCGATCCGTCTTTCTTATTTTCGTATGGCGCAACGTGACCTAGTGACGTGAATTCTGATGTTGGTGAATATCGAAGTTCAGATTCAGGAACTACAGCTTCGCCTCTTTCCACTGAAAGCTTTGCGCAAGAAACAGCCATGTGTATCCCCTGTAGGATACTACTTTTTCCCGCATTATTACCACCTACTAGGTAGTTTACGGATGCCAAATTTATTGTAACATCTTCAATTTGTTTGAAGTTTTCGATTTTAATCTGATCAATCTTCATTCTCAGTCCTTAAAACTTCAACATCATGAAGGGAACTTCAGCTTTTTACCAAAAGATGAAGGGTATACGGGCGCGCTCACTCCGCTTTAACAGCCAAATTCATTCCGACAAAAATAGACTAGCCACTGCCCGCGCTAGCTGCGGCGACAGCCTGCAACAGCCATCCTTGCGCAAGATGAAATCAGACGGGGCAAAGATATGGTCGCGGACAAATTGAAGGATTTTCGCGTCCACCTCTGAGCGTTCCAACTCGATCATGTCGAGCGCCCATGCGTGACTGCCCCGCTTGCTGTTGTGCATGATCCCAATGGTAAGATCATATCCATCGGCAACGGCTTCGATCTGAACTTTTGCCAGCTTCACCGCATAGGCATAATTGAGCATGGCATTGACGGGGTGCGAAGCGTTGCGATTTTCGGCCTTCACACCGGTCGCAAGTGAGCTGCGCAGACCGTAGGCGTGCCAATCTTGCGGGATTGGGCGGCGCGTGATCCCCCTCCATCGAACGGGCAAACCTTGCCATGACCGAAAATAGGCCGATGCGCACTCGCCTTCGATTGCGAATATGGCATTCATGTCGGTGAAGGTTTCACGCTCTAGCCGTGCAATTCCGGCATGGGCTTTAGCAATCGCCATATCGCGCAATTTTGTTGCCGGGATATGAGCTTCTAGCGTTGCAATGCTTGAAGCGATTTTACGCTGGATAAGGTCTGCGGCGAAGGCGAGGCGCTTGGCCATGTCCGCTCGCATCGCCAATTGCCATTCGATCTTTTTCCGGTCGCCAGCATAGCCTGAGCCGCTAGCGACAATCGCAACGTCACCATTGGATCTGATACGGGCAAGCGCCACGCCCTGATCAGCCAGCCATGACAGCACCTCGAAAGAGAGGGTGCCGCTACCATCGAGCAACATAATCCGCGCCGGCAATTCAAAATCGCGCGGGAAAAACCGATATCGGATCTGCTTTTGCGGGTAATGGGTAAAGCCATCCCGAATGACCAATGCCCCGTTTTCGATCCGCATCGAAACACCGTGGCCATTCAATATCAGCGGCGCTGGATTGCGCTGCCTGGCCTTTCGAATGGGGGGCGATTGCCCATATTCAGAAAGCCAAAATTCGGAGCGAATTGCCCATTCATCGGCGCTGTGATCAGGGGTAATTTCCGTGTGTTCGAGCATTCACGATTTCTACCGGAATTTTGCTTAAATGTCTCGAAAATTGAGGGTTAAAGCCATCCGAAATGCCGTCAAGTCGCGCCAGAGAGTTATGGAGTTCGGGAATTCCGCTCAGCCGCGCATGGCTTGAATTCGCGCCGGCGGAATTGCGTTCGGAATTCGATTGCTCGCCGGCATTGCTCCAATCATTGGATGAAATTCCAAGGGCTGCAAGCGAGCGGGGCATTGGCACAGCTATGACAGACATAGCGAGGAACTATCATCGCAGGATGCAGCTTGAGGTCGACCTCAAAGAGCATTTGCTGACCGAACTGTTCAATAGACAACTCCTTGCCACCGGATACCGGCTCGCGCCGTCACGAAGCCAAGCGCCAGTGCTGATCGATCCCGAACGGTTCGACTACGCCGAACCCGATTGGCGGGATGAGACCTTTGAGGCTGAGGGCATTACATATTCTCGGATCAGGGTAACTGATCCTTCCAACTGCCAGCCAACGCCAGTCAAGGACAAAGGCTCACGCGAAGCGATTGATGCAGCGATTCATCACCTAAAATGCGTCAATCCCGGCTTTTGCAAATTGAAACGTAAAATCGCCTGCGAGGAAATTCGGAAATTTCTGGGCGAAGAGGAAAACGCCGGAAATGGCCTGAGCTTTCAAAATTTGAGCAAGGCAATTGTCGCGAAATGCGGACCAAAGCGAATTAGCAGAAAACAGAATTAGCCAGAAAATGTAGCCGGTCCGTGAGCATAAGAGGATTCGATCCTTTGCCCTGCTCCGGTGATCCTTGGACCGAGTCGCAGCAACCCCGCTGCGATGGTGTCGAAGGCTTCACCCGTGCCGAGAAAACGCGACTACAAAGCTGAATATCAGCGCCGGATTGCCAACGCTGCCAAGCGTGGACTGAGCCGTTCGCAGGCTCGCGGCCATGCGCGAGCTGGAGAGAATTCCGTTCGGGCAAAACCGGTGCAAAGCGATGACCGGCTAGAGGATGCTTTGAAGCTCCTGCGCCAGACCGGCAATCAATCCCGCGCTGCCAAAGAAGCTGGCGTTTCGGCTGAACGCTTTCGCCGGTTCTTGCGCAGTAATGCCCTTGCCGAGAGGCAGGGCAGGCAATGGCTCATAACTGACAATCGATCCCGGCGCATGACCGTGATCACCGATGGCGATGCCATTGCACTAACCTTGCGAGACTTCGAGCAATCATCGCTGAACGGCAAGCATCAGGCTGCTGTGGGCATGTTTCTGCGCACTAATGACGCAGACCTGCTCGCGCCCTTCGAAGGCCGATCAGTGATCGATGCCGCTGGCAAAGCGCATCCGCTCGAGACCGATCCCAACGCTCTTTACCGCATCGACAATGCTGGGGGCGAGGAATTCCACCAGATCTACCGGCTCATCACCTGAAAGGACCAAACCATGACAGACAAGGAACTTGCCCGCGAAATACGCAAACAGCGCAGATTGGAAAAGCTCGGCACGAACTCGCCGATCTGCGGCACGTGTGGTGAAGCGGATTATCGCACGCTCGAAAAGCACCATGTCGCAGGCCGCAAGTATGATCCCGATACGGTGATCGCGTGCCGGAACTGCCATCGCAAGGTGAGCGATGATCAAAAGGATCATCCGGCCATCGATGCCAATGCCGATGCCATGCTCAGCGCGATTGGAATGTTCTTGCTGGGCCTTGTGGACTTGCTTGAACTGGTGATCGACAAGCTCAGCGCGTTTGGGCTTGCGCTTATCGAACGGGCCAAGCTTGCCGGTGGCGAGCACGCCGGGGAGACCGTGGCATGATCCCGGCTCCTGAGCATCTGCCCATTGCCCTCCGCGCCTATGCAGTTGCACCCAAGGCTAGGAAACCAAGGGACGGTATCGGTGCATCTGATTGGACGCTCACCTTCGATTGCGAGACCCGCACCGATGCGGGCCAAGCCTTACGCTTTGGAGCTTTCCAACTGCGCAAAGGCGAAACCGTCAAATTTGCGGGGCTGTTTTATGAGCCGCAAGAATTGTCAGCGGCAGAGCTGGAAACCCTGAGAGCTTACGCCAAGCGGCACAAGCTGGTGGTGTTGACCCGCGACGAATTCGCCGATGATTGGCTATTCCTCAGAGCATATCAGCTTCGCGCCCGGATCGTCGGTTTCAACTTGCCGTTCGACATTTCCCGACTTGCGATCGATCACGGCATTGCGCGCGGCGCGATGTATGGCGGCTTCACTTTTGCAATGTCTCGCCAGAAGTTTTGGCCGCACCTACGGGTCAAACATCTCTCGCGCCGTTCGCAGATCATCGACTTCGCTGCGCCTCGCCGCCAACCGGATAGCCGGGGACAGCGCAAGCGTGGCGACAAAACGCCGGTCCGGCGTGGCTATTTTTTGGACGTGAGCACGCTAGCCCATGCGCTGTTGTCGCGTGGCTTCACGCTGGGAGAGCTTAGCCGGTTTCTCGAAGTGCCGAACCCCAAGCTCGAATTCGATGAATTCGACGGGCCGGTTTCCGATGCAATACTGCGCTATGCGGTGCGTGACGTGCAGACCACTTGGGAATGTTACGCCGCTTTGATGGTCAAGCTCGAAGCTTTGGAGCTGCCCGATTTGCAGCCTGAGCAAATCTACAGCGAAGCCAGCCTTGGCAAAGGGTATCTGCGCGCAATGGGCATTGCCCCTTGGCGCGAGGTGCAGCCTGATTTTCCGGATCATCTGATGGGCGCGCTTATGTCGAGCTACTACGGCGGGCGCTCAGAGGTTCGAATTCGGCGCGAAGCACGCCAAGTGATCCTGTGCGATTTCCTGTCGATGTATCCCACGGTTTGCACCCTCATGGGGCTTTGGCGGTTCGTCACGGCCAGCGGGATGACTTGGCGCGATGCCACGGCTGAGACGCAAAGCCTTCTTGCCAGTGTCACGTTGGAGGATTTGCAGACGCCGGAATTCTGGCGAAGGCTGCCAGTGCTGGTGAAGGTGTTGCCCGATGCTGACATATTCCCGGTGCGCGCTGCCTATCAGGGCGAACAGCTCGCCACTATCGCCGCCAACTATCTTACCTGCGATACGCCGCTTTGGTTCACCCTGGCTGATTGCATCGCCTCGAAGCTCTTGACCGGCAAAGCTGCCAAAGTGCTCGAAGCCGTCGCCTTTGATCCCGGCCCGATGCAGTCAGACCTTCGCCCGGTGAATATCAGCGGCGAGTCTGAGTATCGGGTTGACCCTGTCGAAACGGACTTTTTCAAACGGGTGATCGAACTGCGGAAGGAAACGCAGGGGCGAATGAACGCGTCAAGCGGCGCTGAAAAGGCGGTGCTCAATGGTGCGCAACACAATCTCAAAATCTGCGGGAATTCGACCAGCTACGGAATCTGGCTGCAAATGAATGTGGCGAAACGCTCTGAGCGCTTCATGACCACAGTCATTGGCCATGACGGGAAAGCCTTCGAGCGGGAAACCAACATGGCCGAAAAGCCCGGTGAGTATTTCCACCCGCTGCTAGGCTCGCTGATCACAGGCGCGGCGCGGCTGATGCTCGCCGTCACCGAGAGCCTGATCGAACGGCAGGGCTTGGAATGGGCGTTCTGCGATACGGACAGCATGGCAATTGCCAAGCCTGCCGAATTCGTAGGCGATGAATTCCGCAGCCGTGTGCAGGGAATCGCAGATTGGTTTGCCGCGCTCAATCCTTTTGCCTTTTCCGGTTCGATCCTGAAAATCGAAGGCGAGAATGACGGGCTAGAGACCGGCGCACCCGAACCGCTCTTTTGCTGGGCGGTTTCATCGAAGCGCTATGCGCTGTTCAATCTTGGCAGCGATGGCAGGCCAGTCTTGCGCAAGGTCTCTGCGCATGGGTTGGGCCATTTGTTGCCACCCTATGAGGCTGGCAATCCGCCCGCTGGCATTCCCGCGCCTGACGACAGCGTAATGCGTGACGGTGTGCAGCGCTGGCATTGCGATCTCTGGTTCGAGATTATCTCGGCGGGGCTCGGATCAAATCCCGATATGCCCCGGCTCGATTTCCACCCCGCGACGAATGCCCCGGCAGTCAGTCGCTACGCTGCGACCGCGCCTGAATTGCTAGGCTGGTTCAAACATCACAATGTCAATCGCCCATATCCTGATCAGGTCAAGCCCTTTGGATTTCTTCTGTCGCTCAGCGCCAAACGAAACTGGGCAAGGCGGGAAATCATCGCGCCGGAGGCTCGCAAGGGAAGGCCGCGTAAGGTATCGTCGGTGAAACCCATCGCGCCGTTCTCCAAGGATGCTGCCACCATCGCCGTCACCGCATTCGACCGAATTACCGGAAAGATGATCCCCGCCAGCGAATTGCAGACCTATCGCGAAGCCGTCGCGCCATATCACCTGCACCCTGAAAGCAAATTCTTGAACGGCGATTATGTGGACCGTGGCACCACCAACCGGCGGCATATTCGTGCCAGCGCCATCCGCTACATTGGCAAGGAAGCGAACAAAATTGACCGGCAGCAGGTGCTAGGGGCGGAAAGCGAACTTGATCCCAAATATGGGTTGAGCGACGGTAGTGTGGCTCAGATCAGAGAAGCGCTTGCCGAGCTGGTCTCGCTGGTTGGCAAGGCCGGTGCAGCCAAGGCGTTGCACATGCCGTCGGGACAGATTGGTTTGATCCTGTCAGACAGAGCTTCGCTAGCAGGCGCGGCAGCGGGCGTACTTGCTACTGTCCTGCCTGTCGAGTTGGCACAGGCTCGCAGAGCTGCTCATGCTCACCAACTCGAGGCAGAGCAACTTTTTCTTGCGGTGCGAACGCATGGACTGCGTGCTACGGCCCGACGGCTCAGCGTAGATGCGTCAAACTTACGGAGAAAAATCCGAAAGCTATCCGCGAACCGTTAGCTATTTGCCGCTCTTTCTGCGATTATCCTTCTTACAAAGCATCTGGCAATTAGTCGCGATCGTACGACCTCCAAGGTGCCAAGGATCGATATGATCGGCCTCCATCTCCTCGATATCGAACGTCTCTTTACATACCGGGCAAACGCCACCTTGACGTTCAAATGCCTCTAATCGCATATTTTCCGTAAATGCCCGAATTGAGAGCGCTTTTTCATTGCCACTTAGGACGTAATCGTAAATTCCAGATTTTCTTGTGACATCGTCATCCATTATCAGTCGCGAAACTTCCGCCTCAAGTTGTTCTGTATTCTGCATCCTTGAGCCAAACTGATTATATAAGGGGCCCCAAGCTACACCTTTCATCTGCTTACGATATTTCGGGAACGTCAAATTCACCCAATTAATCACGTTCTGAAAATAAATCCAAAGTTCATTCGCATTTGGATCATTCTGGTGTTTTGCCATATAATCTTTGATCGCGCCCGCCGATATCCATTCGAGGGCTGTTTCGAGATAATCCTGCCTGATGGCGGTGCCATTTAATAACTTGTGCCCAATCGCCGCTGCGGGACAACCGGTCCTAGAAAACCAACGTTTTGCATCCGCCAACCATGGTCCAGTGTAAATAGCATTGCGAAGTTCCTGAGTATAAAGTCTCTCGCCAGCAATGTTTATTGTCTCGAACCAATCCAGCTTCTCTTCATGCGAACCTTCACAAAAATAAATCGTAAGCTCATAGTCTAGTATTTTCTGTTTTGCTTCTGCGGTGAGATTGGTAAAAAATTTCGGCGAACCGTCGATCACAATTGAAAATTGGCCATCTACATACCGACATATACTCACGGTTCTTTGCTGACCGTCCATCAGCTCGAATTCAGAATCGGAGACGGCCCAATACATCGTATTCAAAGGAAAGCCGCGCCTTACAGTCTCGATGACAGCGTTACGCTGCTCTTCATCATAGATGAACTCGCGCTGATATGCAGGGCGGATATTCAATTTTCCTCCATAACCTCGTACGCCCTTCTCGCCGTCATCAACATATCCGGCCACAAGTTCGGAAATCTTTATGTTCCGCAGCGCGATTTTCATATCAATGCCTTCGCTTGATAATTAGCCTCGAATAGGGCGATTTGATTTTTCCGTTTTGCGAGAATGCAATGTCAGTTCGGCCCCGATGGTTCCTCGTTACACCAATCTCCTTACCAAGGTTTCCAAATGGAATTCCGATAAGCTCGAATTGATCTGGATTGAACTTATCCATGAACGAGTCAGGCACACCCATTAGGCCATCATAATCAGCCGGTATGTCGCTCGTGGCGGAGACTTCAATCGCATCGAGATTTATATATGTAGGATACTCTTCCGGCGTATAGCTCTTATACAGTGGGAGAAGTTCATGCCGGTTCGGATTGTCCATGTTTGTAAACCAGCGCACGCCCTTTACTCGTATGTACTTATTTCCGGCTTCATCAACACGAGTTCCAGCAGCTTCCAGAGGGTAATGATCGGGAACACGGAACTCTCGGTCGCCGCTATGAATACTCTCCCCCAACCATAGCTTATTTTCTTTGAATAAGCGGAATATCTCGCTGTAATGAACTGCGTTTAAATTTCCAATGACCAGAAACTTCTTATCGTACTCGATCAACTGCGCAATGAATTCACGGAACAGAGAGAATGGCGGATTCGTCACAACTATATCAGCGGACTTGAGGTACTCGATACATTCTTGAGTTCGGAAATCACCCGCGTTGAAACCTGCCTCACCTTTCAACGTGTGTGCGGCATTTGCTTCATGCTTGAGTAGATACTCAACATCTGCGAGATCGATCGCGCCATCGCCATTGTGGTCGGGGACGTCATTGATTTCGATCGCATATGGCTCTTTGCTCTCCGGCTTCAGGCCTTCAATATCCACTAAAGGGAGATGCCCGCCAGCAATTGGAGATTTGGTGTAGCTTGTCGCAATTAGCTTCTTCAACTTCAACTCTCGAAAATTGAGAGCGAAGTATCTAAAGAAATTACTTTCATAAGGGTCATCACAATTACAAAGTACGATTTTTTCTTTGAATTGTGATCGATAATGTCTTACCTCAGCGCTGATGTCCACTAGTTGAGTATAGAACTCATCCTGCTTAGCTTGTTTTGCGTTAGACAGTGCGCGGTTGCTGGCATTCTTATTATCCTTGGACTTCTTCGGCATCCTAACAAGGTTCCTGACGGCGACGTGGCGTTTCCGTTAGGTAGCTGCATTTATGCCATTTCGTCCAGAGGGATAAGGAGGGCGATGCCACGGCTGCTGCTGACCAAACTAGGGGATGCGTGTGGTCACTCTTTGCGTTTGGCTGGTTTTCCCTATACCCCCCGGATCAAGTCCGGGGCGGGGAACTCACAGCGGCGCGGTTTCCCGCTCGACCCACGCCAGATCCTCGCCGGACAGGCGGGGCGCAAGAATCTCGCGCACCTGCGCGTGATAGCTATCGACCCACGCCACTTCCTC
>JAIEOM010000106.1 GCA_019750455.1 Sphingomonadales bacterium
ATAGCCGCGTCGCATAAGCGTTCGCTGATTGTTCGCCCTTAGCGTTGTTTAGCGTACCATCCACGCTATGCCCTCTTCCAGCAGCGGAGCCTGTGCAGCGCCCGAACGGCGCGCGGCAGCGGCGGCTTCCTGCACGGCGGCAATCTCGGCGGCGTTGGGGCGGGTGAACACGCGGCGCAGGCTGCCAACGATGCGGAAGCGCTTGCGGCGGTCGTCGGGCAGTTCCTCGAGGTCGAAGTGCAGGCGGATCACGTCGCGCAGCCGTTCCGCGGTGCGACGGTCGGCCCCGATCGCCTCGGCCATCTCGTCGAGCGTCAATCCGTCGGAGGTATCGTGGAGGGCGTTAACCAGCGTCAGCAGCCGGTCCAGCTTTGCCATCCTGGCCACTGCGCCCTCCCCCAAACCGTGCACCCATTGCGACCGGAACTGACGCACGGTGCACGTTTGTCGGGTGCAAGAAAAGCCTTAAGTCACAGGAACATCCGATACGGTGTGGAATCGTTCGCAAAGTCTTGCCAGACGCCGCACGACTTCGCCTTCTGCCTGCGCAGTGTCGATGGTGGCCACGGCGAGGCGCTCGCTGCCTCCGGCCATGCCGAACGGCGCCCGCTCGCCGCAGGGTTCGCCCGGAACGCCGGGGTAGAGCAGCATCAACTCGCGCGTCGGATAAAGCCGGGCATAGGCCATCAGCTGGTAGACATCGGCCTGGCTGACCCCGTGCTTGCGGTCGAGCAGATCGCGGGCGAGCTTCTTCCACTTGGTATCGATGATGGCGAGAATGTCGCCGCCCCGGCGCAGCATGATGTCGGGTCTAGTGCGGAAGGTGTCGCCGGTTTCGAGGTGCTCTCCGGTAAACATGCCCAGGCAGGCACGGTGGCCGCCCTGGTCCACGACCTCCACCTCGCTGCCCGCCAGCGCTTTGCGCAGCAGTGCCGCGACATATTTTTCAAACAGGTCGTTCATCGGGAACAGCAGGGTCACGCCCTCGGGCGAGCGCGCCGCATGGTGGGTGGCTTGCCAGTCACGCCGCAGCAGCAGTTGCGCGAGGCGGAACAGGCTTTCCCAGCGGCGATTGGTACGGTCGATCCGCACCTCCTTCCACGGCAGGCGATTGACAGGCACGAGCGGGATGTCGGCCAGCACGTGGCGCAGTTCGTCGAGCATGCGGCGGGTCGCGGGCGAGCGCGCGTGCTTCCCGAGGTAGACCACCGCCGCCGCCATCACCCGCATCAGCGGCGTATCGGCGTCGAGCTGGTCGAAACGGCAGGCGAGCCGGTCAGGCCGCACAGCGTTGCGGGTGAACTGGCGGGTCACGTCGAGCCGCCCGCGCAGCGCGGGCAGATCGTCCTCGTGCTGGCGGTAGAGCCGCGGCAGGCCGCGCCGCACCTCGGCCAGCAGCTTGTCGGCAAAGGCGCGGATCAGCACTTCGAGCAGGGTATTGCTTTGCCGGTGGATCGCCGCCTCGCCGCCGAGGTCCAGATCGAGCCCGAGCGCGACATCGAGCATCCGCACCAGGCGGCGGCGGACTGAGTCGGCTTGCTCGTCTTCGGCTGCGTCGGGATCGACCTTGGGCAGGATTTCGAGGCTGCACCCCTTGGCCGCCACCATGCCGACCATCTGCCGCGCCACGATCCGGTCACGGCGATAGACGAGCACGTTGGTCCCGTCGCGATGGGCAAGCGGGTGGCCGCAGGCGGCGGCGTGCAGGGCATCGGCCTGCGCGCGCGCAAACCCGCCCTCCCCCAGCTTCACATGGCCCCATTCGCGGACGGTGAAATGGCTCACGCCGGGTCAGCCTCCGGATCGGCGGCATCCGGCGTGGGAGCGGCCTTGCCCGACACGAGGCGGTGGTAAGCGCCCTCGTCAAACTCCTTGCGAACCCGCCACGATTTCATCGGATCGCCCTCGCCCAGCGGATCCTCGATGGTCTCGCAGGAAAGGAAGTTACCGCCCTTGTCCTTTTCCCCCAGCACCGCGGCGAGGCGGCTCCAGTCATCGAAGAAGTATTCCTGCAACAGCGGGATGACCTTGTCGCGCATGACGGCGTCGACCTGGCGCTTGTTGTCGCAGCCGATGAAGAAGGCGTGGCCGATCCGGTGGTCGCGATCGACGAGATACTCGATCCGCCGGTTCATGCTGTCGAGCACCTTGGCGAGCGGCAGGCCGGTGTCGGTTTCTGCCTGCTGGAAGGCTGGCACCGAGGTATCGGGCGCCATCTCCTCGAACCGGAACCGTCGGCGCAGGGCGGTATCGAGCAAGGCGATAGAGCGGTCGGCCGTGTTCATGGTGCCGATGATGTGGAGGTTTGCGGGGACTCCGAACATTTTGCGCGAATATGGTAGGCGAAGGCGCAAGGCTTCTTCCTTGCCGAGGCGCTTGTCCGGCTCGATCAGGGTAATGAGTTCGCCGAATACCTTCGAGACATTCGCCCGATTAATCTCATCAATGACTAGCACATGCTGTTCCGGACTGCCTTCAGCCTTCTCAGCCATATTGCGGAAAATCCCCGGCTCTTCTTTCAACACGAAGCCGGCAGAGCCTTCGATGGTCTTGGGGCGCAAGCCCTCGACAAAGTCCTCATAGCCAAAATTCTGGTGGAAGGTGACGAATGCGATCTGACCGTTGGTCCGCAAGGCTTCATATTCCCCCCGCAACTCCTCGCGACGGGCAGCATCGCAAAGCAACGGATCTTTCTTGTCCAGTTCCAGACAATGCCTGACTGCATCCGCCATTGTACGGTAGGTTTTGCCAGTGCCAGGTGGGCCATAGAGGATGATATTCTGCGGATCGCTTTGGCGCGCGTCTGCCGCAAGTTCGTCGTCCACTTCCTCTTCCGGCTCATCCGGTAACTGGCTCCAGTTCTTCAGATTGGCGTGAAACCAGTCGTAGTCCTGCGCTGCGCCATGAAAAGCGAAAGCGATCAGACGCCGTGCCATCTCCTTGGTAGGGTAAACTTCCCAAACGGTTGGCTGGTAGGTGTAGTGATACCATTCGCGTGCCTCGAAGGGCGGGTCCCACGCAACCGAAACAGTTTCGCCCGTGCCAGGGTTTTGCGTGATCGTACCTGTCGCCTTGATCCCCATGACTGAGACAACACGCCCCATGTTATCAAAGGGGAGGCCTTGCTTTCTTGTATAGGTCGATTTGATCGCGATGTGCTGACCGGGCTGCATACTCAACACCTGCGCGCGATGCCGGTCACTCGGTTCGCTTATCTCCCAGATACCCTCGGCGAGGAAGCGCTCCAGCTGATCTTCTGTTCGCCCGAATGCCGCGCCAAGAAACCAGTACGGGCCGTCATCCAGAGAGATTGTCATCTCTGCTGCCTCATCAATGTTCCCATCGTCTTCGGCGCTGTCGTTTCCGCCGAGCGCGACCCAGACGAAGCCCTGCACGTCGAACAGGTCCTGCGGGTGCCATCCGACTTCTGTTTCCAGCAGGCCGAACAGGGCGCGCATCAGTTGCAGCCATTCGCCGAGGTCCTGCTCTCGGAAGCGGAAATCGCTGGCGGGGAAGAGGTTGCGACCGAAGTAGCGCTTGCCCATTTCCTCGATCCTGGCGATCTTGAACCAGCTCGCCTCCTCGGGGTGAAGCGTGGCCCAGACGGTGATCGGGATCGACAGGATTTCGCCGCGCCGCAGGCCCGTTATGCCGGCATCGCGCAGTGCCTCCAGCTCGCGTGCAGCGGCGGGTATGGCTTCCTCCAGTGGGGCATCGCTGCGTGCCAGCGCGCCGAGCGCGGCGTAGAAGCGATCGCGCAGCACCGGTTCGGTAGCCTGCACCTCGGGCAAGGTCCGCCAGTTCAGGGGGACGCCCTGCTGCCCGCCAATAAGGATGCGGTAGATGCCCTCGCCCGCCGCGCGATCATCGCCGTCGCCAGCGGCAATGGTGCGGGCCTGTTCGATCAGGGCATTCTTGTAACGCCGCTCGACATCCCAATAGGTGCCTCGGTTAGCGCGAAAATCGCTGAAGTCGGGCATCTGGCGCAAGAACTCCTCCTGCGCCCGTTGCAGCTCGGGCCAGTCGACGACTGCGAAGCCAAGGTCGTCAAGTGTCGATTTGCACAGGCTGCCACCGGCGGTCGCGTCAATACCGCGTTCGCGCATCGCCCAATGGACAATGGCCTTGCTCGGGTAACGCTTCCCCTCGTGCAGCAGCCAGAATTTGTGCGGAGCGCCGCGGTCGTCCATCTGGCCGATAAAGGCCTGCACCGATCCGGCAGCTTCGCATGCGGCAATGGCGTCCAGAATCGCTTGGCGGTCGAGGCCTGAGAGGCGGCCTTCTGGATGAACCCTCGCCTCGCAAAAGCTGCGGTAGGTGGTCAGGGCGGCACGATATGACGCCAGATTGTTGTAGAGATTCCCATCGATGTTCAGCTTGGTAGGGTTGGCGCGCCCCGCAGCTTCGTCAGCCTTGGAGTAGGCGAATGTGTCGAGCAGAGACACCATCCGGTCCTCCTCGAAATGGGCGTCGAGATCACCGTGCTCCTGATCGACCCGCCGGGCGTCGGACATCTTGGTCCCGATGCTGCGCTTGGCCAATTCCTGCGTTTCGAGCCAGGCCCGGTATTCGGTATCCCTCACTTCCCCTCCTCTGCCACCCAGGCGAGTGTGTTCACGAGCCGCAGGTGATCGACGCTTTTTGCGTCCAGTTCCAGCAGCTTCGGGTTGGCCAGCACCAGCGCCAGCGTGCGGGCGCGGCTGATGGCGACGTTGATGCGGTTCTTCGAATAGAAGAATTCCACGTGGCGCGGCAGGTCGTCGGGGGTGGAGGTCGCCAGCGACACGATCACCACCTCGGCCTCCTGCCCCTGGAACTTGTCCACCGTGCCCACCCGAGCAGCTGACGGCAGCGCAGCGGCGAGCGCGTTCACCTGCATGTTGTAGGGCGCGACGATCAGGATGTTCTGCCACCCGATCTTGCCCGGCCTGCCCTGGCGGTCGGTAAATGCGGTCCCGATCAACCCCTCGGCCAGCGCCTTCGCGCGCGCCACCTCGGCATCGCAGCGCTGGCCGCAGCCAGTGTGGTCCATCGCCACAAAGCGGATGCCGTTTTCCGCGAGTGCCGGATCATGGCCCGGCTTGAGGTGCAGCCGCTGGTTGGCGCAATCGGGGTGGGCCTGCAGCCGCCCGTCATAGACCGCGTCCGAAATGAACTCGCAGATCGACGGATGCATCCGCCAGCTGGTGTCAAGTAGGATGCCGCGATCTGGCGCGACGGTCGCCTCGCCCTGCAGCAGGTAGTCGAGCGCGGATAGCCCGCTCTCGCCCGGATGCGCGCCCTGAATGGGCTGGGCGAGCTGCATCTGGTCGCCCACCAGCACGATGTTCCGCGCCGCCGATCCCATCGCCAGCAGGTGCCCGAGCGAGACCTGCCCAGCTTCATCGACGAAGAGGTAGTCGAACTCCTGATCGAAATTCTCGTCGGCGAACAGCCAGGCGGTGCCGCCGACAAGGTCGGGTGCGTGTTCGTGGACGTCGGAGGCATTCTCGACATCGGTGATGATCCGGCCGTTGAGGCGTTGCTCGTCATTGCCGCGGCTGCATTTCTTTACGCCGGAGAAAACGAGCCCGGTTTCCTCCGCTACCTCCTCCACCTTGGCGAGCAGGTTGTTGATCGCCTTGTGGCTGTTGCTGGAGACGCCGACGCGCTTGCCCGCCGCGATCAGAGAGCAGATCACGTGCGCGCTGGTGTGGGTCTTGCCGGTCCCCGGCGGCCCCTGGATGAAAAGCGTTGTGCCGTCCATCGCCAGACAGCGCAGCGTGGCAGCCTCGACCAGACTTTCGCCCTCGCGCACCAGCGCGCCGCCGGACCAGTCGCGCAGGCGCGGCGGGCGGCGTTCGATTAGATCGAGCAGTGCGCGGTAGGGCTCCTCGTCGGTCAGGCCACAAGACCAGGTTTCGAGGCCATCGGGATCGGTTTCCCCGTAAAGCCACTGGTCCTCGTTCATCCCCGCCCAGGTCAGCGCCACGCGGCGCACCGCTGCCACCAGTATCTGGTTGGGCACGGTCGGCTCGGGGATCAGCGAACCTTCCGCCGGCCACATGCCCTTGGCCGCATTGCCGCGCTTGATCTCCACCGTGCCCGCCTCGCAATCGAGCGCAACAATGGTGCCGACCTTGGCGAGGCTGGGCGCATGGAGCACCGTCGATCCCTCGCGCAGCTTGGTTTCCTGCGGCGGGAAGCGATAGCTGCTGATGGTGCTGCGCTTTTCGGGCCGCTGCCACACGCCGTCGCCGTCGGGATCGGGCACGATGCCTCCGATGCATTCGTGATCCTCGGCCAGCTCATCCGGCTCGCGCTCGCAGCGGTCGAACATGGCCCAGAAGGCGGGCTTGTCGGCGCGGCGGTGGAACTGGGTGAGATGGCCGACGAGCGCCCTGCCCTCCTCACTCTCCGGCAGCGGACCTTCGGCGATGGCCGCCAGCAGCCGCGCGGAGCGTTCCTCCGCTTCGGCACGGGCCTCGGCCTTCTCGTCGGGTACGGCAGTAACTGGGCCAACCGGGCGCCACGGCAGATCGTCCATCCGCAGCTCCACCAGCCAGTCACGCAGCGCCTCGGTGTTTTCGCAATCGACCTTGTTGTAATCGAGGATGCCGTCGAGGATCGTCTGGTCGCCGCTCGCCTGCCAGCTCTTGTACTCGACCACCGACTGGTCAGCCTTGGTCACCTCGCCCTGCCGCGCTTTGGCGAAAAACACCTCCATCGTCTTGAGCGAAAGGTTGTCCTCGCTGGTGCGGATCGCCTGCCGCAACACGGCGTAGAGATCGACGAAACGCCGCTGGCGCAGCAGGTTGTCGAGCATCTCTTCCCGGCTCGCATGGAGCGTTGAGAGGCGGCGCAGCGCGGTGATCTCGTAAGGCGCATAGTGATAGACATGCGCCCCGGGATTGGCTTCCAGATGCGCAGCCATCCAGTCCAGTGTGCTTTCGAAGGCAGCGCGTTCGTCGGCATGGTTGTGGCCCCAGTGGAAGCGGAACTCAGGCCGCGAACCGTCGCGGTAATGCACGCCCCACAGGTAATCGAGCCCGCCTTCCTCCAGCGGATCGCCCTCCAGATCGAAGAACAGGTCAGCCGGATCGGGCTCCGGGAGATTTGCGAAGCCCCTGCCCTCTTCGGGGGGCAACTGTTCGACCACCGGCGCGCCGCCCTGCCAGCGTGCCTGCTGCAACTGCGCCTGCGCGCGCAATTTGGCCAGCGTTGCCGGGGCTATGCGCGGCACCCGTGCGTCTTCGGGCAGCGCGGCGAGATCGGCGACCGTGGCGATGCCGGCGGCGCGGAGCTTTTCCGCCTGCGGCTTGCCGAGGCCGCAGACGCGCGAGAGGTGGTCCTCGGTTTCCCACACTTCGGAGCAATGGTCGCGCCACGGGCACAGCGGACAGGCGCCGCAGGGTTCGGGCGCGGTGCCCGGCGCCACGCCCTCGACGAAGGCGAGGAAGCGCGTGGTGGCCGAGTCCAGCACCTTGGCGAACTCGACCAGACGCAGGCTCTCGCGCTGACCATTGCCCAGCTGCACATGCACCCGGCGCGGGCTCCGCCCCTGGATCGCGGCAATCATCCGTGCATACAGCCCCAGCTGCACGACATGGCTGGCCTTGGCCGAGCGCGCCAGCTTGGTATCGACCGGCTCATAGGACCATACGCCGAGATCGGACGGCTCCTCCACCCGGATCAGGAAATCGGCAAACCCGCTCCACGGCGGTTGCAGGAAGGCAGCCTGGAAGATCGCCTGCGCCCCGCCCACCATCGCTTCGCGCGTCAGCCGGGCGCGGGTTTCGAGCGAGCCGTGGGTCGGGATCTCGACCAGACCGCCCTCCCCCGCCAGCTGCGCGCGGTAATCCTCCTCATGGGCGAGGCCCGCCTGCTGGACCAGCTCGCCCATGGCATCGTCTTCGGCCTGCTCGGGCGCGGCCTCTGGATCACGAAGCTTCGCCAGATCGAGCGCGGTGGCGTGGGCACAGCCGAGGTAACGGACGAGGTCCGATGGCGCATAGAGGATGTGGCTATCATACTGGCGCATAAGGCGAATCTCCTGATGGACCAGTTATGCGCAAGTGCCACGACAGAAACGGTCGTTTGTAGGGATTTTGCAGCGTTCTAGGGAATTTCCTAGAACCAATAGATCATACATAGCTGCGCCTCTGGCAATGCTACGCATGAAGCAAGTGCGCCCTGTGCTATTGCGCTCCTAGGGCAACCATTTGTTGACTTCACCTGACCACAGCGTGGCAAGCCCCTCTGGACAAGAATGCCCGAGACTGACCCAGTTCGACGGACTGGGAATGTGGAAACGAAAAGCCACGATCGCTGCTGGTGATTTGATCTGGAGGAATGCTCGTTTGGGCAGCTTGATGCGCTTTCCCCACTCTCCGTATCGAATTTTCCTTAGAAGGTCTCTCGCTTCTTCAACGGAAAAGTCTTTCTGATCATAGATGCCTTGCTCAACGGCGGACAGAAAGAAAATGTCCGAGTAGAAATATGTAACCTCTAAGCGATCCTCTCTTGCGGCTTCCGACGAAATCACATGGAGTAGCGCGCCTCCCATTGCTCCATCAAGCCCTCCGATAGGAACCCCATCTATTTTGGGAGAAATATCCCTCTCCAAGAAGGGAACTTGGAACAACAGCGGATGAAAGTCCCACGAATTTACCCCCACGCTATCAAGCGTCGACTTGTTTTGAAGGTGCAAAAGGTCGTAGCGGTGAGCGGCAGTGAAATCGAAACCAGCGTTATCGATTTCCGGTTCTGTCATTTGAAGCTGATATCCGCCGCTCGCCGCAGCCAATTTCATTTGCAGTGCCGCTTTCATATGTACCATGCGCTCTCGAGCGACGCTGTTTTCCGGTGAATTCAGAAACTGCAAAAGGCTCATTGCCACATCTCCAACAATACTCGAGCGTTTCGCCCTGCAAGATCAGGTCGGGTCGGGCCGTGCAAGTAAAGACTTCATCAACTTTGATGATCACCCGATCTTGCCCCTCTTGCCCTTTTGAACCTCTTCTCCTAATCCCACACCCAAACAGCTTCAAGGTGGCGATTCATGCCCGATCCGCATTCAATCGTGTCGCAAATAGGCGATCTTGCTCAATCGGGTGAGCGAATGATCGAGCGACTGCGGCGCAAGGCCTTCCTGCCCGAAAGCCGCAAGGGGCTCAACCTGCGGTTCGGGATTGCCGAGGCGGCGCAATTGCTCGGCTGTTCGACCAACCGCATCCGCATGGCGGAGGACGACGGGCGGCTCCCCCCTCCCCCCGCTGGCGATAACGGGCGGCGGCTTGGCTATACGGTCGAGGAGCTGCTCAACATGCGCGAGGTGCTGGGCGCCTCGCCGCGGCGTGCGCCGCTGGATGTGCCGGCGATGATCGCGGTGCAGAACTTCAAGGGCGGCGTCGGCAAGTCGACCGTCACCACCCACCTCGCGCACTATTTCGCGGTGCAGGGCTACCGGGTGCTGGTGGTCGATTGCGACAGCCAGGCCACCACCACCACGCTGTTCGGCTTCAACCCGCATTTCAATATCACGCGCGAGGAAACGCTCTACCCCTATCTCTCGATCGACCCGACGCAGGCCGACCTGCTTTACGCGGTGAAGAATACGCCCTGGCCCAATGTCGATCTGATCCCGTCGAACCTCGAACTGTTCGATGTGGAGTACGAACTCGCCGCCGCCGGAGCTGACGGGCAGAGCGTGCTTGCCGCCCGGTTTCGCAAGCTGAAACAAGGCCTTACCGACCTTGCCCGCGACTACGACGTGGTCATTCTCGATCCGCCCCCGGCGCTGGGCACGATCAGCCTGGCGGTCATGCAGGCGGCCAATGCGCTGCTGGTGCCGCTCGCCGCGACGACGCCGGATTTCTGCTCGACGGTGCAGTTCCTCTCGATGATGGATCAGGTGCTCGAACAGCTGATCGAGGCGGGGATCGCCGTCGATTACCAGTTCGTGCGGCTGCTGTGTTCCAAGTTCGACAGCAACGATCCCAGCCACGAGATGGTGCGTGCGATCATGGAGCAGAGCTTTGGCCCTGCCCTGCTGCCGGTGCCGATCCTCGAAAGTGCGGAGATCAGCCATGCGGCGCTACGGATGATGACCGTCTACGAGCTGGAAAAGCCCATCGGCACCCCGCGCACGCACAAGCGCTGTAAGGCCAATCTCGACGAGGCGCTCGGCCAGATCGAGCAGCTGGTGCGCCATGGCTGGGGCCGGGTTGACCGGGTGGACGAGGAGCTGGTGGTCAATGGCTGACAATTGCCCTTTCCTGCAGCCCGCCTGCCTGCACAGGGTCTTCGACCTTTCGGGAACACACATGGAGGCATGGCCGCATGGCTAGGAAGCAGAAGGATTATCTCGCGGACCTGCTGGCCGACGACGAGGCGGAGGCGCTTACCTCGCCCGCAGCCGAGGCGTCACCCCCCTCCCCTGCCCCGGCAGACCGCGCGCGCGGCACCACGCTGCTGGGCCGCGAGAGCGCGCTCGCCCGTGTCGCCACCGGCGAGGTGCGGCAGGTCACGCAATTGCTGCTCGATCCGGCGCGGGTGCGCGTGTGGCCGGGCAACGCCCGTTCCTACGAACACCTGACCGAGGACAGCTGCCGCGAGCTGATCGATTCCATCATTGCCGAGGGCGGGCAGAAAGTGCCTGCCGTGGTGCGCCGGGTGGAAGGCGATCCGGCCCACGATTACGAGGTGATCGCGGGCACCCGGCGGCACTGGTCGATCCGCTGGCTGCGCGCCAACTCCTACCCTGATATGAAATTCGTGGCGCAGGTGGCGGACCTCGACGACGAGGCCGCCTTCCGCCTCGCCGATCTGGAAAACCGAGCGCGCAAGGACGTGTCCGATCTTGAGCGCGCGCGCAATTACGCCGCCGCGCTGAAGGCGCATTACGGCAACCACCTGACGCGCATGGCCGAACGACTGAAGCTGTCGAAGGGCTGGCTGTCGAAGATGCTCAAGGTGGCAAGCCTGCCCGATGCCGTGGTGGCCGCCTTCGCCTCCCCCGCAGACGTGCAGCTGAAGCCCGCCTACCCGCTGGCGCAGGCGCTGGACGACAAGGATCGCGCCGCCGCTATCCGCCGGGCTGCGGGCGGCCTGGCGAAGGAGCAGGCAGAGCTGCGCGCGAGCGGTGAGAGTCCCCTCCCCTCCGCCGAAGTCATCGCGCGGCTGCTCGCCGCCGGGCATGAGCGTGGCAAGCCCGAGCCGCTGGTGATCTCCGGTGCGCATGGTCGCCCTGCTGTCACGGTGCAGACATGCAACCGTCAGGGCGTGACGCTGCGGCTCCACGCCGGGCACGGCCTCTCCGAGCAGGAACTGATCGTGCGGGTGCAGGATGCGCTGATGACGCTCGACGAACAGGGGCGCGGGTTGCAGCGGTGACTGCCCAGGTGCCCTCCCCTGCCCTGAATTGTTTCCCTGGGGAAACGTCGCGGCCCACAGAAGATGTTTCCCCAGGGAAACGGAGCGCAGCGCAGTACCGCGAAGCGAAGCGGTCGTGAGCCGCGCTCGCCGCCAGTCCGTGTCCGAACAGTTCGACCTGTTCCTGCCCTATCTGGCGGACCTGCCCCTGCGCGATCAGCGCGAGATGATGGAACGGCCCTTCTTCAGCCTGGCCAAATCCAAGCGGGTCAAGCCGATCGACTATACCAGCCCCGATGGCAAGCTGTGGGTCCACGTCAGCGCCAACCCCGATTACGGCATGGCGACGATCTGGGATGCGGACATCCTGATTTATTGCGCCAGCCAGCTCGCCGACATGGCGCGGCGCGGGGTCAACGATGTGCCGCGCAAGCTGCACATCATGCCCTACGACCTGCTGCGCGCCATAGGGCGTCCGACAACCGGGCGCGCCTACGAGCTGCTGGGGCAGGCGCTGGACCGGCTCGTCTCGACCACCATCAAGACCAATATCCGCGCAGAGAACCGGCGCGAGGCGACCTTCAGCTGGCTCGATGGCTGGACCCAGCTGGTCGATGAGAAGACTGAACGCAGCCGCGGGATGACGCTCGAACTCTCCAACTGGTTCTGGGAAGGCGTGATGATGCAGGGCGGGGTGCTCAGCATCGATCGCGCCTATTTCGACATTACCGGCGGGCGCGAACGCTGGCTTTACCGCGTGGCGCGCAAACATGCTGGCGGGGCCGGGGAAGCCGGCTTTGCCATTTCCATGCCCGTGCTGTTCGAAAAATCGGGCGCAGAGGGGCAGTACCGCCGCTTCAAGTTCGAGATGCTCAAATTGGCCGAGAAGAACGCGCTGCCGGGCTATGCTCTGGCGGTGGAGACCGCCCAGCGTGATGGCGAGCCCATGCTCCGCATGACGCGGGTGGACGGCAAGGATGGCGCGGAAGAGGGACTGCCAAAGGCGGCGATTGCGGCAAAGGGTGGCGTAGGCGACAAGGCAGCAGGGGAGGGCGCCCAGGCCGCCTCAGAGGCCGTAGAGCGCGTTTCCTCGGGGAAACGGAGCGAAGCGCAGTCCCGCGAAGAAGGACAGCCGGCAGCGCGCGCAGGCCGTCGCGCCGAGGCTGGCACTACTCCGGATGCCGAGACCTTCGACGCGCGCAGCCTGGTCCGCTCGGCTGTCGCTGGGCTGAGCGACAAGGCCACCCGCGGCTTCATGACCGACGAGACCATCGAACACCTGCGTGAAAAGTGCCCGGGCTGGGATCTCTACGCGCTCCACGCCGAGTTCGAACGCTGGGTCGCCGCATCCCCCGAACGCACCCCCGCCAACTGGCAAAAGGCCTTCATCGGATGGGTGAAGCGGCACCACGACAAGCACCGCCACGAACTGCGGGGCTAGGCCGCGCGCTTTGCCGCCTCACGCCGTTGTCGCTGGCTGACGACCTTCTGGCACAGCTCGAGGAACTGCTGGTGCGACAGCGGACCCTTGGCATGGTTCACCAGCGCGCTGCACAGACGAAAGTCGAGGCAACTGGTGCCGGTGTAATGATCGACGCTGGGATAGTGCCCGCGCTGCAAATGACGCTTGCGCCCGCCGCTCAGCGGCAGCACGTGGTTGAGCCGGTTCCATTCGAGCGGTTCGCCGGTGTAGAAGTCGCGGCCTTCACTGGCGAGCACTGCCTGGTGAATGCGCTTGCGGTATTCCTCGATCCCCGGCTTGCCCTCACGCTTGTCGCGCAGGCGGCAGCTTTGCGCCTGCTTCTCAAGCCACTCACCATACCGCGCGCAGGGCACTTTCAGCGCCCGGACAAAGGCCGGGGCAGGATAGGGGTGCGCACAAGTTTCGCCACATTGAGGCATTCGAGCAGTGTAGGAAGCAGGCCGTTGACGGGTAGTAAATGCCTTCGCCCGTTCCCGAAGTGTCGCGTTGGTGGACCTACCGGAGATCGATCAGCCGAGCCTTTCGATGAATTGAACGAGTTTCGCGAGCAGCTGACAGGATTTGATTCAAATTGCAGTGCGAGACTAGTCCCCGCCCGAAAGTCTCGACCCTTCGGGAACGCCCAACGCTCCTCCGGGAACGCTGCGCCGACACATCGGGAACAACGCAGACGACCCATCAGGAACGCTTCGCCGACACTTCCGGAACAGCTCTTGTCCGCGACTCGTGCGATTCCGCCAGAAACGGCAACCTTCGCCGCGCTTAACCAATCTAACAGACTCATAACCCCTCTAACCCACAAGAAGTTTTTGGTTTTGGATGAAATGGGGAAGGTGCTCGGACAATGGGTCCTGCAAGTAGTGAAACCGCTGGCCAGCCTCGCTAATCGCGCTAGTCTGCCCCAACATGCCGCATCGCTACGCCCCCGACGACCCGCTCCATCCCGAGCAGCTGAAGGCCAAACAACGCCGCCTGCGGGACGGCTTCCCGCTGCCGCTCACCCTGCGTGTCCATCGTTCGCTCAGCTGGCTCCGCCGCGCGGAAGACGAGCATGAGGATCTCGACGTACGTTTCATCCTGCTGTGGATCGGCTTCAACGCGGCCTATGCCGGCGACCTCGACCGAGCGCTGGACGGCGGGGGAGGGCACGCGGGCAACGAGCGCGAGCGGTTCGACCAGTTCTTTGCCGCATTGGTCGGCATGGACAGCTCCAACCGTATCTACGACGCGATCTGGCAGCGGTTCGCCCACGAAATCCGTCTGCTGCTCGACAACAAGTTCGTCTTCGCGCCGTTCTGGCGGCACCAGGCGGGCGAGTTCGGCGGGGCGGGTTGGGAGATCAGCTTCGATAGCGCGAAGAAGGCTGCCAACCGCGCGCTGGCGGAAAAGAACACCGCCGTCGTGCTCTCGATCCTGTTTGACCGGCTGTATGTCCTCAGGAACCAGGTGATCCACGGTGGCGCAACATGGGACAGCAGCGCCAACCGCAACCAGGTGCGCGACGGGGCGGCGCTACTGGGGTGCCTGCTGCCGGTGTTCATCGACCTGATGATGGATCATCCTGACGCCGAGTGGGCCATGCCGATGTATCCGGTGGTGGAAGGGTAAGGGGCGTGGCTGGCGAGGACTGGTCCGACATCGAGATCAACGCGGCCGTGGCGGACTATTTCGCCATGCTCACCGACGACCTCGCAGGCCTCTCCTACAACAAGGCGGCGCACAACCGCGCTCTGCAGGAAAGGACCGGGCGCAGCCGGGGATCGATCGAATTCAAGCACCAGAATATCTCCGCCGTCATGCTCGGTCTGGGGCAGCCGTGGATCCCCGGCTACAAGCCTGCCGCGAATTTCCAGAACGCGCTGGTTGACGGGGTGCTCCGCTGGCTTGATGCGCGCGACGATTGGCTGGCTCCCAGGACGGGCGTGAGCGCGGTCCGCGAGGCGAGGGGAGGGGGCTGGAGCGGGCCAGAAGTTTCGGCCTTGCTCGAACTGGGGCCGGTGCCTTCGCAGCGCAACGAGCCGCCGCCGGTTGATCCTGAATTCATGGCGAAAATCGGCCTGAAGTATGATGTCGCCGAACGCGATGCCCGCAACCGTGCGCTGGGCAAGGCGGGCGAGGAGCGCGTCATGGCGCACGAACGCGCGCGGCTGACGCAGGCGGGGAGGGCGGACCTCGCGCGCAAGATCCGCTGGACCTCGGTCGAAGATGGCGACGGCTATGGTTACGACATCGCCAGCTTCGAGCCGGACGGGGCCGATCGCCTGCTGGAAGTGAAAACCACCAATGGCTGGGAGCGCACGCCTTTCCACCTCAGCCGCAACGAGATCGCGGTGGCAGGCGAACGCCGCGACCACTGGCACCTGGTGCGCGTCTGGAACTTCACCCGCACCCCGCGCGCCTTCGAACTGCGTCCGCCGCTGGAGGCGCATATCGACCTGACGCCGACGAGTTTCCTGGCGGCGCTGCGGTAGGGGGCTTTACCAGCTGCCTAACCCAGCACGCGCTCCGCCAGCAGGGTTCGAAAATCCCGCCGCGCGTCGGCCACGATCAGAACCGTCACGCAGTCGGCATCGAGCATGTAGATGATCCGGAATGGCGCGCGCGATAGCTGCCGGTAGTCGGCTATGCCCAGTTCCGCGAGTTCGGGGACGACTGGCCCTTTGGCAGGGTGGCCGGCAAGACTTTCGACCGCCCCCACCAGTTCATTTAGCAATGTGTCGGCACCATCAGGGCCATCTTCGCCCCTTTGTGCTTTCCGGCGTCGGTAAATGCCTTCGAGATCGCGCTCTGCGCCTGCAGCGATGCGGACTTCGAACCTGGCCGATGGCATGCCCCGTCAGTTCCGGGCGCGAATACGATCAGTCAGACCTTTCGCGGGGGCAGTGCGCCCTGCGGCCACATCTGCGCGCCCGAGCGCGAGCAGCTTGAGCAGGGCGAGTGCTTCCTGCGTCGCCTCATAGCTGCCGATGTCCTGCAACACGGCCTTGGCTTCGCCATTTTGTGTGACGACAAGCGGCGCGGCGCCTTCGCCCAGCTCGCGGATGATGTCCGCGCTGTTGGCCTTAAGGTAGGATATCGGCTTAATGCGGTTCTGCATGGTCATGGAACTGGTCCTTATTCAGACTGAATATGGCCCATTGACGGACGTCTTGCAAGCGCGGTGAATTCCGCTCACAGCTCAATTGCTACCCGATGCCCGCAACCCACGCGCCTTCGGACAGCGTCCGCTCTTGGAGGCGCATATCGACCTGACGCCGACGAGTTTCCTGGCGGCACTGCGGTAGGCGGTCCGAACTGGGCTGCAGGATCGGGACTTAGCACTAGGTGGAGCCTCGGAGCGAACGAACCATATGCACTGCGACCGTTCCGTGATCGTGGAACGTTTCCTTCTCGAAACAATACCCTAGCCGTTCGTAGAGCTCGATATTCTCCACCATCAGCTTGTTCGTATAGAGGCGGGTGGCGTCCAGTCCTGCATCGCGGGCAAGTTTTTCGGCATGCCGCATCAATCGTACACCGTAGCCGCAGTGCTGCCGATCTGGATCGACGGCGACGTTCACGATCATGAGTTGATCGCCTTGCGGAACGGTTTCGATGAGTCCCACCATGACCCCATCGATATGGAGACAATCAAACCTGTTCTCTCGTATGGCGGTGTCATAGTCAGCCGTCATGGGGCGGGGCTTGCGCGGCGTAACGCCAACCCACTTGGCATAGGACTTCAGGGTGAGCGCACGAATCTGGCGAGCATCCTCGACTTTGGCCCGCCGGATTTCCCCTGTTGCGGTCATGGTTGCCGAATACGAGTGGCCGTTGCGATTGTCATCCGCGCTCTGAACACCTGAGTTGTCAGGCTTTCTGTCCACATTTGGTCAGTTCACTTGCATAAGCGTCACCTATAGGCCATATAAGGCCAATGTCGTCCCCAATACCCGATCAATTGTCCACCCTTGGACAGCGCATCAGAGCGCGGCGCCTCGCTCTGGACCTCACCCAGCAGGCTGCCGCCGAGCGATCCGGTGTCGCCTATCGCACCTGGCGGCGGATGGAAGGGGAGGGCAAGGCCTCGATCGAGGATTTGGTCCGCGCTGCGGTGGCCCTGCGTTGCGAGAACGATCTGGCGCAGCTGTTTCCCGAGCCAGCCGCTGCCAGCATGGACGAACTGCTCGAACGCCAGCGCCAAGCCGCTGCGACGAAGCGCCAGCGCGGGCGGAGGGCGCGGTTGTGAGGCTGGCACCGGGCACCCCGCTCGATCTGTTGCTGCTGACCGACGAACGCGCAGAGCCGGATAAGGTCGGCAGGCTGGCCATGGCGGGCGGGGTGGCACAGCTCGAATGGTCGGAGGAGGTGCTGGCAACGGGTCACGCGCTGTCGCCGCTGCATTATCCGCTCGAAAGCGGGCTGCACGCGGCCCGATCACGCGAATTCGGCGGCCTGCACGGGTTCCTGGCTGACAGCCTGCCCGATGCCTGGGGCACGCTGCTGCTGCGGCGACGGCTGCAACGGCTCGGCCATCGCTGGGAGGAACTGAACGCGGTCGACCGGCTCGCGCTGGTCGGCAACCGGGGCAGGGGGGCACTGGCCTTCCGCCCGGCCACGCTGCAGGCGGGCGAGGGCGCTGCCGGGATCGACCTCGATGCGCTGGCCAATGAGGCGCAGCGCGTGCTGCTGGGCGAGGAGGCCGAGCTCGACGCGTTGCTGGCAAGGCTGGGCGGCGGATCGGGCGGGGCGCGGCCCAAGGTCCATGTCGCCATCGCTGCCGACGGCACCCTGAGGGCCGGTGACGAGGGCGCGGGGGAGGGGGGTGCTCCAGCTGCCGCAGAATGGCCCGAAGAATGGCCAGAGCAGTGGATCGTCAAGTTCCCTGCGCTCACCGACCCCGCCGACATCGGTCCGGTAGAGGAGGCCTACGCCCGCATGGCCCGCGCGGCGGGGATCGCCATGGCCGAGACGCGCCTCATCGCATCAGCCGAGGGCAGGGGCCACTTTGCCACCCGCCGGTTCGACCGGCCGGGGCCGGGCAGGCGCGTGCACATGGTCAGCCTCGGCGGCGCGCTGGAGGCCTCGCCGCACATGCCCAGCCTCGATTACGACGGCTTCCTGCGCGCGGTGCTGACGATCACTCGCGATGTGCGCCAGCTGGAACAGGCCTTCCGCCGCATGGCCTTCAACGTGCTGGCCCACAACCGCGACGACCACGTCCGCCAGCACGCCTTCCTGATGGACGAACGCGGCGAATGGCACCTTGCGCCCGCCTTCGACCTCACCTTTTCCCACGGCCCCGGCGGCGAGCATTACATGGCCGTCATGGGCGAGGGGAGGGACGTGACGTTCGACCACGTCAAGGAACTGGGCGCGCGGCACGGCATCAAGCGTGCGCGGATCGCCGAAATCGTGGAGGAGGTCAGCGCGGCGATAGTCGACTGGCGCGGGTGGGCTGAAGCCGCCGGGGTCGAGCATAGCAACACCCCGATCGCCGACGCTCTTGAGGCACGCCGAAAACATTTCTTCGGGGGTTAGCGCCTCGACGACTGTGCCTACCCGCCGTGTCGCCCAATCGTCCAGCGCTCGCCATCGCGCAGGCGTTGCACCGGGGGAAGGGCAATGCCCGGCGCGTCCCATTCGACGCCGTGGACCGGCACCAGTACGCGCGGATCGATTGCGCGGGCGAAGCGCGAGAGATCGGCGGCGCTGGCGTGGCCGCTGGTGTGGACCAGTTCGCGCCGGGCACCTGCGCGAGCCGCCACGGCCCAGCCAGAGGCAGCGTCGCTCGCATCGAGATATCCCCTCCAGCTGGAATGCACGAAGCAATCCGCGCCTGTCATCGGCAGGCTGGCGCGATCCTCGTAGTCCATGACCAGCGATTTGCGCGCCATGACGATTGCCGGCCTTGCTGCCACCCGCTGGCGCGAAGTCGCGCAGCCGCGGCGGATTACCTCCTCCACGAACCCGGCGCGGCCCATCCGCTGGTAGAGCCACTTCATCTTCGGGGTGATGATCACCTTCAGCTCGGGGAACCGGGGATCGCCGGGGCAGGGCAGGCCCGTCCCCTCGGCAATTTGCAACAGCGCGTCGGCGGCGTAGAGATCGAGCACTAGGTCGCGCCCGGAACGTCGCGCGGTGCGGAACAGCGTGACCGTGCGATCGAAGTTCTGCGCCGACCAGTCGACAAACAGGTGACCCGGCACCGCCTGTGCCAGTTCAAGGAAGCGCGCCTCGAGGTCGCTCTCGGTCACTACCGGCTTGTCGCTGCACAGGTTGGTGCCTTCCATCAGCAGTACGTCGATGTCCCGCGGCGGGCGGGCGATCATGCCTTCGACCAGCGCGGCCTTGCGTCCGTGGGTGCGGAAGTCGCCGGTGTAGAGCACCCGCACCTCGTCGCGCTCGATCAGCAGCATGTAGGCATCGAGCGCCGAGTGATCGGTGAGGAAGGGGGTGACCCGGAACCCGCCGATGTCGAGCGCGCCCTGCCGACTGTGCCAGGTGCTGATGGGCCGCTCGATGGACTCGCCGAACACCCCCAGCGTCAGCCGCATCAGCGCGGCAGATTTCTCACCGGTCGACAGCGGCCAACTGGCAGGCAGCTCGCTGACCAGACCCCAGTGATCCATGTGGGGATGGCTGAACACGACGTGCGCGGGCCGCGAAATGTCGAGCGTGGCTGGCAGCAGCCCGCCTGCCTCGCGTGGCGCATCGAGCGGCCGTCCGGCATCGAGGATCAAGCGCGCGCCATCTGCAGCTTCGAGTTCGATGCAGCTACCGCCGATCTGCTCGGTTCCGCGATGGACCGTGAGGTGGAGGGTCAGCGCGCGGCTCCGGCGAGTGGGGGAAGGGGCCGTGCCTTGACCTCGTCTGCGCTGGCATAGCAGGCCAGGGTCAGGCCGAACTTTTCAACGAGCCGCGACCGATGGCCCCGCGCTTCGAACGATTGTGCCCTAGCGGCGATCAGTTCGGCCCCGCGCCCCGTGAAGCCGTCCGGGCAATATCCTCCGATCACCACGCCCGGGCGACCGATTGCCATCGCTTCCCCGGCATCACGTAAAGCGCGCCAGCTGGCCAGCGCCGAGCTGTCTGGCTTGCCTGCTGCGGTCGCCAGCTCGACCATGATCGCCGCGGCATCGCGATAGGCTGCCACGACATCCGCAGCACGGCCCGGCTTCGCCATCCACTCTTCGTAGGTCGGAACCTGCTGCACCACGTGCGGCTCGGCGCGAGCGCGGATTTCGGCGTTGTCGGTGCATTTGGCTTCCCAGAAGGCAATCCGGTTGCCGCCTTCCACCAACACCAGGTCCATGCGCGGGGCGGACTTCTCGCCGTCATAGGCGGGCAGACCCATCTCGATGTCGATCGTGCCGGGGTTGGCGGCGATCAGCTCGTCGACGATTGATTTTTCCGATCCGGCATAGGAACCGGCGGTATCGATCCAGTCGGCCACGTGAGCGCAATTCGCGGGGTCCGAAAGCCAGGCTTCGTCGAAGCGATCATAGCCAACCAGCGCCTCTCCCCGGCTCTCCGGCTTGCGGCGGCGAGCGACATAGGCCTTGTGGATTTCGAGCTTCACCTGAGTGGCCGTCGAATGCAGTTTGGCGACCGACTGGCCCTTGCGGTAGAAGTTGGCGTAGCCGTTGCGCAAGGCGAGGCGGAGGCCATCCGAATCCGATGCTTCGCCGGGCAGCTTCCAGCAATCGAGGAGGGTGCGGACAACCGGGAAAGCGTCCCAATCGCGGGCTTCGAATCGTCTGATGAACTTGCTCATTCAGTCATTATCTCCCGTGCTGCGACAATTCCGGTCGTGCACGATTTTTCGTCGCACAAAACCTTTGATCGATAGTGTGAATCACAGGCGTTGCACTGATTCAAGAAACGCGTTGGACCGCATGCTGCGCATGCGCGAATCTCAGCACATGTCACGGCAAAACTTCGACCAAAACTGGCACTGGCAGGCCATCGATTCCGACCGCAATATCGCGCGCGAATACACGCTTAGTCTGTCGCGCGATCTGTTCGGTTGGTACGTCATCGAGCGACACTGGGGTCGCATTGGAACGGCGGGGCAGGGGCGGGTCGAGGCGTTCCGGGAGCGCCGCCAGTCACTCCGGCATCTGGCAGCCATCAAAGCGCGCAGGAAGAGTGCGAAAAAGCGGATCGGGGTGACCTATCGTTTCGTGAAGAACATCGTGCTGGCTTCAGGGTGACCTCACCAGATTTTTAGACCTTGGTGCAAGGACTGGCGACCCGCTCCGCACCGCCGTCGAGCGGCACTTCAGGAACACGCAGCGAGCCTTGCGGGGGACTGGATTGCCCGCTTGGAGCCGTCCGTTTTCTGCCGATTTCCTAATCCAGGATGTGCATGCCTGCGTGATCAATATAGCCATGCATGATCTGGCAAACTGCGGCGACCAAACGGTCCCGAAATCGTTACAGATTGCGGAGCCCCAACCCCTTATTGCGATCTGTCTCGCGAATATGACCAGACACATCTGGAGGCGCCTTGCGGAGCGTTGAATTGTCACCACAGACGGCAAACAATTGTGGCGCAATTTCAAGGTGGACCGGAACCTGTCCGTGACGCGACCGCAGGCAAGATATTCTTCAAGAATTGCGCTGAATTTCGCTTCAACTCCTATTGGCGTAAGGCCCCCCCGGCATGGAGCCTCCGCAGGACAATGCGGAAGCGCAATCAGGTGACGCTTTGATCGCCCTTCGTTGGGCAGGGTTGGTGTCGCGCGCGCCGCCTTT
>JAIEOM010000279.1 GCA_019750455.1 Sphingomonadales bacterium
GCGTGGATCGACTGGCCGGGCATGCCGCTGCCCGATGGCGTGAACCCCTGCATCAAGGCCGGCAGCCCGGGACAGGCGCTCGCCTCGGCGCTGGCGGGGATGGGACGCACCATCCTGCCCCTCGCGCTGGCCGAGACCGCGATCACGCAAGGCCGCCTTACCGCGCTGGCCGAGCCCGAGGCCGGCACCCGCGCTTACTGGCTGCTCGCCCCGCCGCCGCAATGGCGCAGCAAGAAGGTGCGGAGTCTTGTGGGATTTTTGAGTGAATGAGTTTTTGTTGTGGCCCCCAAGCGCCGGGCGGCGGACGTCTGTCCCCCTTGATTTTCCTCGCATAAGCTCGGGCGCGTGTTCGCGCTTGCGGCGCTGCGCGCGAGGTTGGTGGCTTCGTACCCACCCTGCTGCGACTGGCCAGTAAGCCGGCAAGTCTCGCTCCCCTCCCGCTTGCGGGAGGGGCTGGGGTGGGCGCGGCGTAGGACTTCCCCTCGGGCAAGCCCACCCTTGACCCCCCGCCCAAACCCGACTAAGGGCGCGCATCCTTCCGGGGGACTTCCTCGGAGCGAGCTGAACATTGCCGGTGCGTCCTCTACATGGGGGCAACCGTCAAAGTAACCCGGTGGCCGAAGGGCCTGACCATGTGGGTGGAGCGTTTCGGCTTGGACGTCTGCCAGCTTTGCGCTGGTTCTTTCCCGCGGGCGTTACGCTGGCGGTGAGCGGCCCCGGGTCAAGCCCGGGATGACGGCTGAGGCCAACTCTCTCTTCCTCCCATCGTCCGGCACCCGTGTCACTCCCATTTGGTGAAGTGAGAACTTAATGCCGACGATCAACCAGCTGGTCCGCAAGGGCCGCGTTCCGCAGAAGGCCAAGTCCAAGGTCCCTGCGATGGAGCAGAACCCGCAGAAGCGCGGTGTTTGCACCCGCGTCTACACGACGACCCCGAAGAAGCCGAACTCGGCGCTGCGCAAGGTGGCCAAGGTCCGCCTGACCAACCAGCGCGAAGTCATCAGCTACATCCCGGGCGAAGGCCACAACCTGCAGGAACACAGCGTCGTGCTGATCCGCGGCGGGCGTGTGCGCGACCTTCCGGGCGTGCGTTACCACGTCCTTCGCGGCGTGCTCGACACGCAGGGCGTGAAGGACCGCAAGCAGAGCCGCTCGAAGTACGGCGCCAAGCGTCCGAAGTAAGGGTTTAGGTCCGGCTCCGGACCGCTCCCCCTCCCGAGCGCCCTACGGGGTAGCATCTGGGTGGTCGGGAGGGGGAGCGGGCCGGAGCCGCAAGCCCGGGCGGAGGCCCGGGCCCATTCCGAAGGAATTCAAAAGATGTCACGTCGTCGTCGTCCCGAAAAGCGGGTCATCCTGCCCGATCCCCAGTACGGGGATCAGATCCTGTCGAAGTTCATGAACAACCTCATGCTCGACGGTAAGAAGGCTGTTGCCGAAAAGATCGTCTATGGCGCGCTCGCCACGGTCGAATCGAAGGCCAAGGCCGATCCCATCCAGTTGTTCCATGATGCGCTGAACAACGTGAAGCCGCAGGTGGAAGTCCGCAGCCGCCGCGTCGGTGGTGCGACCTACCAGGTGCCGGTCGAGGTTCGCCCCGAGCGTGCCCAGGCGCTCGCGATCCGCTGGCTGATCACCGCCGCGCGCGGTCGTCCGGAAACCACCATGGCGGCGCGTCTGTCGGGTGAGCTGCTCGATGCGGCGAACAACCGCGGCAACGCGGTGAAGAAGCGCGAGGACACGCACCGCATGGCGGACGCGAACCGCGCCTTCTCGCACTACCGCTGGTAACTCGCGGATTGTGGGCAGCCGGTGGCCCAAAGCCTCTTCGGGTCTTCCGGCTGTCACAATCTTCCCTATATGGGGCCTGACCGCGACCCGGCGGCCCTCTCACAATCAAGGAACCTGATATGGCCCGCGAGTATCCGCTGGAGCGCTATCGCAATATCGGCATCATGGCGCACATCGATGCCGGTAAGACCACCACGACCGAGCGTATTCTCTACTACACCGGCAAGTCCTACAAGATCGGCGAAGTGCACGATGGTGCCGCGACGATGGACTGGATGGAGCAGGAGCAGGAGCGCGGGATCACGATCACCTCGGCCGCGACCACGACTTTCTGGACCGCCGAGGACAGCTCGATGGACCCGATGAGCGATCCGGACGCGCTGCGCGAAGGTCAGCCCAAGCACCGCATCAACATCATCGACACCCCCGGCCACGTTGACTTCACCATCGAAGTCGAACGCTCGCTGCGCGTGCTGGATGGTGCGGTTGCCGTGTTCGACGGCGTTGCCGGCGTTGAGCCGCAGTCGGAAACCGTGTGGCGTCAGGCCGACAAGTACGGCGTGCCGCGGATGTGCTTCATCAACAAGCTCGACCGCACCGGCGCCGATTTCTACTACTGCGTGCAGTCGATCATCGACCGCCTCGGCGCCAAGCCGCTGGTGCTCTATCTCCCGATCGGGGCCGAGAGCCAGCTTGAAGGCGTGGTCGACCTCGTCAACAATCGCGGCATCGTGTGGCGCGATGACAGCCTCGGCGCGAAGTACGAGTTCATCGAAATCCCCGCTGAACTCGCCGACAAGGCCGCCGAATATCGCGAGCGCCTGATCGAACTCGCCGTCGAACAGGACGAGGAGATCATGGAAGCGTACCTCGAAGGCAACGAGCCCGATGTCCCGACGATCAAGAAGCTGATCCGTCAGGGCACCATCGCGCGCGCCTTCGTGCCGGTGACCTGCGGCTCGGCGTTCAAGAACAAGGGCGTGCAGCCCCTGCTCGACGCCGTGGTCGACTACATGCCGTCGCCGCTCGACATTCCGCCGATCAAGGGCGTGCTGCCCGACAGCGATCAGGAAGACGAGCGTCCCTCGAGCGACGATGCGCCCTTCGCGGCGCTCGCGTTCAAGATCATGAACGATCCTTTCGTCGGCTCGCTGACCTTCACCCGCATCTATTCGGGCAAGCTCACCAAGGGCCAGGTCCTGAACTCGGTGAAGGACAAGAAGGAAAAGATCGGCCGCATGCTGCTGATGCACTCGAACAACCGCGAGGACATCGATGAGGCGTTTGCGGGCGACATCGTCGCGCTGGCCGGCATGAAGGACACCACCACGGGCGATACCCTGTGCGATGCGTCCAAGCCGATCATCCTCGAGCGCATGGAATTCCCCGAGCCCGTGATCGAGCTTTCGGTGGAACCCAAGACCAAGGCCGACCAGGAAAAGATGGGCATCGCGCTCAATCGTCTGGCGCAGGAAGACCCCTCGTTCCGCGTGTCGACCGACCACGAAAGTGGCCAGACGATCATCAAGGGCATGGGCGAACTGCACCTCGACATCATCGTCGACCGCATGCGCCGCGAATTCAAGGTCGAAGCCAACGTCGGCGCACCGCAGGTGGCTTACCGCGAATACCTCGCCCGCGAAGTCGAAGTCGATTACACCCACAAGAAGCAGTCGGGCGGCTCGGGCCAGTTCGGCCGCGTGAAGGTCACGGTCACTCCGGGTGAACGCGGCCAGGGCGTGATCTTCGAAGACCAGATCAAGGGCGGGAACATTCCGCGCGAATACATCCCGGCGATCGAAAAGGGCTTCCGCGAGCAGGCCGAAAGCGGCCATCTCGTGGGCTTCCCGATCATCGACTTCTCGATCAAGCTGACCGATGGTGCCTACCACGACGTCGACTCGAGCGCGATCGCGTTCGAAATCGCCGCCCGCGGTGCCATGCGCGAAGTCGCCCAGAAGTCGGGCATCAAGCTGCTCGAACCGATCATGAAGGTTGAAGTCGTCACCCCCGATGACTACCTCGGTGACGTCATCGGCGACCTCAACAGCCGCCGCGGTCAGATCCAGGGCACCGACACGCGCGGCAATGCCCAGGCGGTCGAGGCCTTCGTGCCGCTCGCCAACATGTTCGGCTACGTCAATGAACTGCGTTCGTTCACGCAAGGGCGTGCGCAGTACACCATGCAGTTCTCGCACTATGACGAGGTTCCGGCCAACGTCGCAGCCGAGGTCAAGGAGAAACTTGCCTAAGCTGCTTCGGCAGTCTAGGGGCGGCGCCTGATTCTGCGGGTGCCGCCACTCTCCCGCGAACACACATTTTCATCCAAGAAGGTACACCAGAGAAATGGCCAAGGAAAAGTTCCAGCGGAATAAGCCGCACTGCAACATCGGCACCATCGGTCACGTCGACCATGGCAAGACCACCCTGACCGCGGCGATCACCAAGGTGATGGCTGAAACCTACGGCGGCAGCGCCGTGGACTTCGCCAACATCGACAAGGCCCCGGAAGAGCGTGAGCGCGGCATCACCATCTCGACCGCGCACGTTGAGTACGAATCGGCTGCTCGCCACTACGCGCACGTCGACTGCCCGGGTCACGCTGACTACGTGAAGAACATGATCACCGGTGCCGCCCAGATGGACGGCGCGATCCTCGTCGTGAACGCCGCTGACGGCCCGATGCCCCAGACCCGTGAGCACATCCTGCTCGCCCGTCAGGTCGGCGTGCCGGCGCTGGTCGTGTACATGAACAAGGTCGACCAGGTTGACGACGAGGAAATCCTCGAGCTCGTCGAACTGGAAGTGCGCGAGCTGCTCTCGTCGTACGACTTCGACGGCGACAACATTCCGATCGTCAAGGGTTCGGCTCTGGCCGCTCTCGAAGGCCGCGACGACAACATCGGCAAGGACTCGGTCATTGCCCTGATCGAAGCCGTCGACAGCTACATCCCGCAGCCCGACCGTCCGGTCGACAAGCCGTTCCTGATGCCGATCGAAGACGTGTTCTCGATCTCGGGCCGCGGCACCGTGGTGACCGGCCGTATCGAAACCGGCATCGTCAACGTTGGTGACGAAGTCGAAATCGTCGGCATCAAGGACACCCGCAAGACCACCGTCACCGGCGTGGAAATGTTCCGCAAGCTGCTCGATCGCGGTGAAGCTGGCGACAACGTCGGCGCCCTGATCCGCGGCGTCGCCCGTGAAGAAGTCGAGCGTGGCCAGGTTCTCTGCAAGCCCGGTTCGGTCAGCCCGCACACCGAGTTCAGCGCCGAAGTCTACGTGCTGTCGAAGGACGAAGGTGGCCGTCACACGCCGTTCTTCGCCAACTACCGCCCGCAGTTCTACTTCCGCACCACCGACGTGACCGGCGAAGTGATCCTTCCCGAAGGCACCGAAATGGTGATGCCGGGCGACAACGTGACCATCGGCGTCAAGCTGATCGCTCCGATCGCCATGGACGAAGGCCTGCGCTTCGCGATCCGCGAAGGTGGCCGCACCGTGGGTTCGGGCGTCGTCGCCAAGATCACGAAGTAAGGTCGCCGCTGCGATTTAAGCAGCTGACTGAACGATAAAGAGGCCCGGCGCTCCACGGAGCTGCCGGGCCTTTTTGTGTAAGGGAAGGGCGCCCTGGCGGCTCGGAATTACAGTCGTTTCACGGTCATGTAATTTTCGGTCCGAGGCCCCTTGCTTTGACGGGGCGCTCCCCGTATAGGCGCGCATCCCCAGAGGAGATTCGTCTCGCGCGGGGAACGAGTTTTGAGGAAGGCCGCCCGCTCTCGGGAAACCGGAAGGACGCGGGGCGGTCTTTGTTTTTGGGAAATGCCGGGTGACCGGTTGCTCCTTGGCTCTTTCGCATCGGTAGTAGGACATGGAAGCTCAGAATATCCGTATTCGCCTTAAGGCGTTCGACCACCGCGTTCTCGACCAGGCCACTGGTGAGATCGCTGATACGGCCCGCCGCACCGGCGCTCTTATTCGTGGCCCCATTCCGCTGCCGACGCGTATCGAGAAGTTCACCGTGAACCGCGGTCCGCACGTCGACAAGAAGTCGCGCGAGCAGTTCGAAGTTCGCACCTACAAGCGGCTGCTCGACATCGTGCAGCCCAACGCCCAGACCGTCGATGCTCTGATGAAGCTCGATCTGGCTGCCGGCGTGAACGTCGAGATCAAGCTGGCCTGAGGCTAGCCGAAATGCCCCTCGCTCAGGTGAGGGGCCTCTATCGTTGGAGCCCAGACGGCTCCGCCTGACGATAGGGTGGATACCGCCGGGGAAACTCTCCGGGCTGCGTCCCCCGTCTCGCTCCCGCGGCCGCCCGGCCAGCAGGGGCACTCAGCCCGGACGGGGCGATGCATCAAAATATGGGCTGAACGGGGCCGCAGGCGCATTTGTGTCTGCGGTCTCACACGCACCTGGCGGATGGTCTGTCAGGTGCCTCTGTTGAGGAGTGAACTGACGATGCGCACCGGCGTTATCGCAAAGAAAGTCGGGATGACCCGCCTCTTCCAGGAGGATGGACGGCACGTGCCCGTGACCGTTCTGTCGCTGGAAGAATGCCAGGTAGTCTCGCACCGTACTGCCGATCGTGATGGTTATTTCGCGGTCCAGCTCGGCGCGGGCGAAGCCAAGCACAAGAACGTTGCCAAGCCGCAGCGTGAACAATTCGCCAAGGCCGATGTCGGTCTGAAGAAGCAGGTCGCCGAGTTCCGTGTCGACAGCGCCGATGCGCTCGTCCCGGTCGGTGCCACCATCAGCGCCGAGCACTTCATTGCCGGTCAGATGGTCGACATCACCGGTCACACGCAGGGTAAGGGCTTTGCCGGTGCCATGAAGCGTTGGGGCTTCGGCGGTATGCGCGCCACCCACGGCGTCTCGATCTCGCACCGTGCCCACGGTTCGACGGGTAACCGTCAGGATCCGGGTCGCGTGTTCAAGGGCAAGAAGATGGCCGGCCACATGGGCGACCGTCAGCGCACCCAGCAGAACCTCGAAATCGTCCGCACCGACGCCGAGCGTGGCCTTCTCTTCGTCAAGGGCTCGGTCCCGGGCGCGAAGAACGGCTGGCTGCTCGTTCGCGACGCGGTGAAGCTGAAGGCCCCCGATGGCCTGCCGTTCCCGGGTGCGATCCTCGAGAAGAAGGCCCCTGTGGCTGACGAGACCCCCTCGGTGGTCGAAGCTGCGGCCGAAGAAGCCATCGTGACCGAAGCCGTCGAAACCGACGCCCCGGCCACTGAAGAAAACAAGGAAGGCTGAGCCATGAAGATCAAGGTTCAGAACATCGAGGGCAAGGCCTCGGGCGATATCGAACTGTCGGATGACGTGTTCGGCATCGAGCCGCGCGCCGACATCCTGCACCGCGTGGTGACCTGGCAGCTCGAAAATCGCCGCGGCACTGCCCGCCCGACGCGCGAGCGTTCGGACGTGGCCCGCACCGGCAAGAAGTTCGGCAAGCAGAAGGGTGGCGGCACCGCCCGTCACGGTGACCGTGCGGCCCCGATCTTCATCGGCGGTGGTAAGGCTCACGGTGCGCGCAAGCGTGACTTCGAGCAGTCGCTCAACAAGAAGGTCCGCGCTCTCGGCCTCAAGATGGCGCTTTCGACCAAGGCGAAGGCCGGTCTCGTGATCGTCGACAGCCTCGAGCTGAAGGATGCGAAGACCAAGGCTCTCAAGGGCCACCTCACCAAGGCCGGTCTGACCGGCAAGGTGCTGGTGATCGATGGCGAGCAGGTCGATGCAGGCTTCAAGAAGGCCGCTGGCAACCTCCCGGGCATCAACGTGCTTCCGGCGATCGGTGCCAATGTCTACGACATCCTCAACCACGACACGCTGGTGCTGACCAAGGCCGCTGTCGAAAAGCTGGAGGCGCGCTTCAATGGCTAAGAAGCAGACCGTCGATGCGCGTCACTATGATGTGATTATCGCGCCGCACATCACCGAAAAGTCGACCCTCGCGTCCGAGCAGAACGCCGTGGTCTTCAAGGTCGCCAAGGACGCGACCAAGCCGCAGATCAAGGAAGCGATCGAGGCGATCTACGACAAGAAGGTCGTCGCCGTGAACACCCTGGTCCAAAAGGGCAAGACCAAGCGCTGGAAGGGCAAGATCTACCAGCGTTCCGACGTGAAGAAGGCCATTGTCACCCTCGCAGAGGGTGAAATGATCGACATCACCAGCGGTATCTGAGGCCAAGGGACAGGAAACGAACAATGGCACTCAAGAACTACAAGCCGACCAGTCCCGCCCGTCGCGGCCTGATACTGGTCGACAAGTCGGCGCTCTACAAGGGCAAGCCGGTCAAGGCGCTGACCGAAGGCAAGCGCAAGACCGGTGGCCGCAACAACAAGGGCCATGTCACCTCGCGTGGCATCGCCGGTGGTCACAAGCAGAAGTACCGCTTCATCGACTTCAAGCGTCGCAAGTGGGACATGCCGGCGACCGTCGAGCGTCTGGAATATGACCCGAACCGCACCGCCTTCATCGCGCTGGTGAAGTACGAAGACGGCGAGCAGGCCTACATCATCGCTCCGCAGCGTCTCGCTGTGGGTGACGTGGTTGTGGCTGGCGAAAAGACCGACACCAAGCCGGGCAACGCGATGCTGCTCGGCCAGATGCCGGTCGGGACGATCTGCCACAATGTCGAGATGAAGCCGGGCAAGGGTGGCCAGATCGCCCGTTCGGCCGGCACTTATGTGCAGGTCGTCGGTCGTGACCGCGCCTTCGTCATCGTCCGCCTCAACTCGGGCGAGCAGCGTTACCTGCGCGCCGATTGCATGGGCACGGTGGGTGCGGTGTCGAACCCCGACAACGCTAACCAGAACTTTGCCAAGGCCGGCCGCTCGCGCTGGATGGGCAAGCGTCCTCTGACCCGCGGCGTCGCGAAGAACCCGGTCGACCACCCGCACGGTGGTGGTGAAGGCCGCACCTCGGGTGGCCGTCATCCGGTTACCCCGTGGGGCAAGCCGACCAAGGGTGCCCGTACGCGCCACAACAAGCAGACGGACAAGATGATCATCCGTTCGCGTCACGCGAAGAAGAAGAGGTAAGAGACGATGGCACGTTCCGTCTGGAAAGGTCCGTTTGTCGAGCTGAGCCTGCTGAAGAAGGCTGAAAGCGCGCAGGAAGCGAGCAACGCCAAGCCGATCAAGACTTGGTCGCGGCGTTCGACGATTCTGCCGCAGTTCGTCGGGCTCACCTTCAATGTCTATAACGGGCACAAGTTCATTCCCGTTTCGGTTTCGGAAGAAATGGTCGGCCACAAGCTCGGTGAATTTGCGCCCACGCGCACTTTCCCGGGCCACGCTGCCGACAAGAAGGGCAAGCGCTAATGGGCAAGGCAAAAGCACCCCGCCGCGTGGGCGATAACGAGGCGCTGGCCGTCGGCACCACGATCCGTGGTTCGGCGCAGAAGCTCAACCTCGTCGCGGCCCTGATCCGTGGCAAGAAGGCCGAAGAGGCGATGAACATCCTCGCCTTCTCGAAGCGGGCGATGGCACGCGATGCGAGCAAGGTGCTCGCCTCGGCAATCGCCAACGCTGAAAACAACCACAACCTCGACGTTGACGCGCTGGTCGTCGCCGAAGCGAGCGTGGGCAAGTCGGTGACGATGAAGCGCTTCCACACCCGTGGCCGCGGCAAGTCGACCCGGATCCTCAAGCCGTTCTCGCGTCTGCGGATCGTCGTTCGCGAAGCAGAGGAGGCCTGATATGGGTCAGAAGAGCAATCCGATCGGTCTGCGTCTGCAGATCAACCGCACCTGGGACAGCCGCTGGTACGCCGAAGGGCGTGACTATGCGCAGCTGCTCAAGGAAGACATAGCGATCCGCAAGTACATCATGAAGAACCTGCCGCAGGCGGCGGTTTCCAAGGTGGTGATCGAGCGTCCGGCCAAGCTGTGCCGTGTGTCGATCTATGCGGCCCGTCCCGGTGTGATCATCGGCAAGAAGGGCGCGGACATCGAAAAGCTGCGTTCGAAGCTGGCGACCATGACCGCGAGCGATGTGAAGCTGAACATCGTCGAGATCCGCAAGCCGGAAATCGACGCCAAGCTCGTCGCCCAGGGCATTGCCGATCAGCTGGTGCGCCGCGTGGCATTCCGCCGTGCGATGAAGCGCGCTGTGCAGTCGGCTCTCCGTCTTGGCGCCGAAGGCATCAAGATCGTGTGCGGCGGCCGTCTCGGCGGGGCGGAAATCGCCCGTGTCGAGTGGTACCGTGAAGGCCGCGTGCCGCTTCACACCCTGCGTGCGAACATCGATTACGCCGAAACCGAGGCGCTGACTGCCTACGGGATCATCGGGATCAAGGTTTGGATCTTCAAGGGCGAGATTCTCGCCCACGATCCGACCGCGCAGGACCGCCTGATGATGGAAGCGCAGACTTCCGGCGTCCGCCCGGCTCGTTGAGGTAACTAACCATGTTGCAACCGAAAAAGACCAAGTTCCGCAAGCAGTTCAAGGGCCGGATCAAGGGCGATGCCAAGGGCGGCACCACCCTGAACTTCGGTTCCTACGGGCTCAAGGCTCTGGAACCCGAGCGTGTCACCGCGCGCCAGATCGAAGCGGCGCGTCGTGCGATCACCCGTCACATCAAGCGTCAGGGTCGTCTCTGGATCCGCGTGTTCCCCGATGTGCCCGTGTCGAAGAAGCCTGCCGAAGTCCGTCAGGGTAAGGGCAAGGGTTCTGTCGAATACTGGGCAGCCAAGGTGAAGCCGGGCCGCATCCTGTTCGAACTCGATGGCGTGGCCGGCCCGCTGGCCGCTGAAGCCTTCGAGCGTGCAGCCATGAAGCTGCCGATCAAGACCAAGGTTGTCGCCCGTCTCGGCGACACCAGCCACCTGGGAGGCGAATAATGGCCGATATCGCGGACCTTCGCACCAAGACCGATGACCAGCTGACCGCCGAGCTCACCGAGCTCAAGCGCGAGCAGTACAATCTGCGGTTCCAGGCTGCGACCAACCAGCTCGAGGCTCCCTCGCGCATCCGTCAGGTGCGCCGGACCATCGCGCAGATCAAGACGCTGCAGAGCGAGCGTGCGGCCAAGGCCGCCGCCGCCAAGGCGTAAGGAGTAAGCACAATGCCCAAGCGCATCCTCGTCGGGACTGTGACCTCCGACAAGACCGACAAGACCGTGACCGTGCTGGTCGAACGCAAGGTGAAGCACCCGCTCTACGGGAAGATCATCCGTCGTTCGAAGAAGTATCACGCTCACGACGAGACCAACGAATACACCGTGGGTGACGTGGTGCGGATCGAAGAGACCCGTCCGATGTCCAAGACCAAGACCTGGATCGTCAAGGACCGGGTCGTGGCGGGTGGCGTGCAGGCGGTGGAAGCCGACCTCGACGTCGCAGCTGCGGGTAACTGAAACGTAGACGGAACTGCCGGGCCCCGGTCGGATCGGGCGTCCCGGTAAGCCAATGAGAAGGAAGACGGATCCATGATCCAGATGCAATCCAATCTCGACGTCGCGGACAACAGCGGCGCCAAGCGCGTCCAGTGCATCAAGGTGCTGGGTGGCTCGAAGCGTCGTACCGCGGGCGTCGGCGATGTGATCGTCGTCTCCATCAAGGAGGCGCAGCCGCGCACCAAGGTCAAGAAGGGCGACGTTCACCGTGCGGTGATCGTGCGCACCCGCAAGGACGTGCGTCGTCCGGATGGCACTGTCATCCGTTTCGACAGCAATGCTGCCGTGCTCGTGAACAAGAACGAGGAGCCGATCGGCACCCGTATCTTCGGCCCCGTGGTCCGCGAACTGCGCGGCAAGGGCTTCATGAAGATCATCTCGCTCGCTCCGGAGGTGCTGTAATGGCTGCCGCGAAGATCAAGAAGGGTGACAATGTCGTCGTTCTGTCCGGCAAGGACAAGGGCCGCACCGGTACGGTTGCCCAGGTCATGCCCAAGGACAGCAAGGTCGTTGTCGAGGGCGTGAATATCGTCGCCCGTCACCGCAAGCCCAGCCAGCAAAACCCGCAGGGTGGCATCGATCGCTTCGCCGCGCCGATGCACATCTCGAAGGTCGCGCTCGCTGATCCCAAGACCGGCAAGGCCACCCGCGTCCGCTTCGAAACGAAGGACGGCAAGAAGGTGCGTGTCGCCGTGAAGAGTGGGGAGACCATCGATGGCTGATTATACCGCCCGGATGAAGGCCAAGTACGACAACGAAATCGTCAAGGCCATGACCGAAAAGTTCGGCTACAAGAACCGCATGGAAGTGCCGAAGCTCGAAAAGATCACGCTCAACATGGGCGTGGGCGAAGCGAGCCAGGACAAGAAGAAGGTTCAGACCGCCGCCGAGGAAATGGCGCTGATTGCCGGCCAGAAGCCGGTCATCACCCTCGCCAAGAAGTCGATCGCGCAGTTCAAGCTGCGTGAAGGCATGCCGATCGGTTGCAAGGTGACCTTGCGTCGTGAGCGTATGTACGAATTCCTCGATCGTCTCGTGACCGTGGCCATGCCGCGCATCCGTGACTTCCGCGGGCTGAACGCCAAGTCGTTCGACGGCCGCGGCAACTACGCGATGGGGCTGAAGGAACAGATCGTGTTCCCCGAAATCAGCTACGACAAGATCGAGAAGGTGCGTGGGATGGACATCATTGTCACCACCACCGCCAAGACCGACGAAGAGGCGCGCGAGCTGCTGCGCCTGTTCGGTTTCCCCTTCCAGGGCGAAGCCGGCAAGACCGAACAGAAGGAAGCGGCGTAAGCCGTTTCTCCGTTAGAGACACGAAAGCAGAGAGCTTAAGTCCATGGCGAAACTGAGTTCCATCAACAAGAATGAGCGTCGCAAGAAGCTCGTCAAGCAGTACGCTGCGAAGTACGAGAAGCTGAAGGCGATCGCGAATGATCAATCGCTTGACGAGACGGAGCGCCTGGTCGCCCGCCTCAAGATGGCGGAACTTCCGCGCAACGCGAACCCGACCCGGGTCCGCAACCGTTGCGCCACCACCGGCCGCCCCCGCGGCTATTACCGCAAGTTCGGCATCAACCGTATCGAACTGCGCGAACTCGGCAACAGCGGGATGATTCCCGGTCTGACCAAGTCGAGCTGGTGAGGACAGAATAATGGCAATGACCGATCCTCTGGGTGACATGCTCACCCGCATCCGCAACGGCCAGCGCGCCAAGAAGGACTCTGTCCTGACCCCGGCGAGCAACCTGCGCGCAAGCGTTCTCGAAGTGCTTCAGCGTGAAGGCTACATTCGTGGCTTCAGCGAAGACAATTCGGGCAAGCACAAGGCGCTGCGGATCGAACTGAAGTATTTCGAAGGCGAGCCCGCGATCAAGCACGTGGCACGCGTTTCGAAGCCGGGCCGCCGGATCTACTCGGGTTCCAAGGAACTTCCGACGATCCGCAATGGCCTCGGTATCACCATCGTCTCGACTCCCAAGGGCGTGCTTTCGGATGCCGAAGCGCGTAGCCACAACGTCGGCGGCGAAGTGCTGGCGGAGGTGTTCTGATGAGCCGCATCGGCAAGAAGCCGGTGGCGATCCCCGGCGGGGTGACGGCCACCATCGAAAACGGCACTCTCAGCGTGAAGGGCCCCAAGGGCACTCTCACCATGGGTCTGTCGGATCTCATCACCTACTCGCTCGGCGAGGGTGAAATCTCGGTCAAGCCGGCCAATGACAGCAAGCAGGCGCGGGCCTTCTGGGGCATGCAGCGCACGCTGGTGTCGAACCTGGTGGAAGGCGTCAGCGCCGGCTTCACCAAAGTGCTGGTCATCAAGGGCGTCGGTTACCGTGCCAATGCTCAGGGCAAGACCCTGAAGCTGCAGCTCGGCTACAGCCACGATGTCGACCTGCCGGTTCCCGAAGGTCTTGAGGTGAAGACCCCGGACCAGACCACGATCGAGATTTCCGGCACCGACAAGCAGGCCGTTGGCCAATTTGCCGCCGAGATCCGCCGCTGGCGCAAGCCCGAGCCCTACAAGGGCAAGGGTATCGCCTATCGCGGCGAGTTTATCTTCCGCAAGGAAGGGAAGAAGAGATAAGATGGCAAAGCTTTCCCTTTTCGAACGTCGCCGTCGCCGGGTTCGCACTGCGCTCCGTGCGCGTGCCGGTGGCAAGCCCCGTCTGTCGGTGCATCGCACCGGCCGTCACATCTACGCCCAGATCATCGACGATGCGGCCGGCAAGACCGTTGCTGCCGCCTCGACGCTTGGTGCCAAGACCAGCGGCGCGAATGTCGATGCTGCTGCCGAGGTTGGCAAGGCGATCGCCGAAGCCGCCAAGAAGGCGGGCGTGACGACTGTCGTGTTCGATCGCGGCGGGTTCCTGTTCCATGGCCGCGTCAAGGCGCTGGCCGATGCCGCCCGTGAAGGCGGGCTGGAGTTCTGATCATGGCTGACGAAAACACCATCGACACCCCCGATGTGGCGGTCGAAGCTGGCGACGCCGGCGAGAACTTGGGCCGTCGCGGTCGTGGCCGTGGCGGCAACCGCGAAGGCGGCGACCGCGGTCGCGGGCGGGGCGGTCGTGACGACCGTCGCGGCGGCAAGCAGGAAGAAGATGACGGCATCATTGAAAAGCTGGTGCACATCAACCGCGTCTCCAAGACCGTGAAGGGCGGCAAGCGCTTCGGCTTTGCAGCGCTGGTCGTGGTCGGCGACGGTCAGGGCCGCGTCGGCTTCGGCCACGGCAAGGCTCGCGAAGTGCCTGAAGCGATCACCAAGGCGACTGCCTCGGCTCGCAAGAAGATGATCCGCGTTCCGCTCAAGGAAGGCCGCACCCTTCACCATGACGGCAACGGCCGTTTCGGCGCGGGCAAGGTGACCGTCCGCACCGCGCCTCCGGGTACCGGCATCATCGCCGGTGGTCCGATGCGTGCCGTGTTCGAGAGCCTCGGCGTTGCCGACGTGGTGACCAAATCGGTCGGCACCTCGAACCCCTACAACATGATCCGCGCCACCTTTGACGCGCTGCAGGAACAGACTTCGCCGAAGTCGGTCGCCCAGCGTCGCGGCAAGAAGGTTGCCGACCTCCTGGGTCGCGGCGGGGCCAGTGCAGCCGAGGCGGAAGCCGACGCTGCCGCGATTGCGGAGTAATCGAAGATGGCTACCATCAAGATCAAGCAGATCGGTTCGCCGATCCGTCGCCCCGCCAGCCAACGCCAGATCCTTATCGGTCTGGGGCTGAACAAGATGCACAAGATCGTCGAGCGTCAGGACACCCCCGAGGTGCGCGGCGCGATCGCCAAGATCCCGCATCTGGTGCAGGTGATCGACTAAATCCAGGCAGGCCCCGCGAAAGTGGGGCCTTCCTTTCTATCAGCGCGACAAAAGCGAAAGCGAGTGCACGACTATGAAACTGAATGACATCCGCGATAATGCCGGTGCCCGCAAGGGCCGCATCCGCGTCGGCCGTGGTATCGGCTCGGGCAAGGGCAAGACCTCGGCTCGCGGCCAGAAGGGCCAGAAGGCCCGTTCGGGTGTGGCCATCAAGGGCTTCGAAGGCGGCCAGATGCCGCTGCACATGCGTCTGCCGAAGCGCGGGTTCAACAACCCGTTCGGCAAGGACTACGCTGAAGTGAACATCGGCATGATCCAGAAGTTCATCGATGCCGGCAAGCTCGATGCCAAGGCGACCATCACCGAGGAAGCGCTGCGCGCTGCCGGTCTGGTTCGCGGCGGCAAGGACGGCGTGCGTCTGCTCGGCAAGGGTGAGATCACCGCCAAGGCGACCTTCGCCGTGACCGGTGCGACCAAGGGCGCGATCGCTGCGGTCGAAAAGGCCGGCGGTAAGGTTGAAGTGGCACCCGCTCCGACCCCCGAGCACGAGAAGAAGCTCGCCCGTCGCGACGCAAACAAGGCCGCCAAGGCCAAGTAATCGACAAAAGGTGGTGCGCGGGGGTTCGACAAGAGCCCCCGCGCTCCCTATTTACGCTCTCGCGCGCCAGAGCGGCCCTTTGCGAAGGGCAGGGCGCGCCCGGACCAAGAGCTAGGATCGACCACTCCCCATGGCATCACGCGCCGACAATATCGCGAGCAACCTCAACCTCGGCAATTTTGCCAAGGCGACCGAGCTCAAGCAGCGCATCTGGTTCACGATCGGTGCGCTGATTGTCTTCCGCTTCCTGAGCTTCGTGCCGCTGCCCGGGATCGACCCGGTCAAGCTCGCCGAGTTCAACAGCCGCGCCTCGGGCACGATCCTCGATCTGTTCAACGCTTTTTCGGGCGGCGCGCTTGAGCGCATGAGCCTGATCGCGGTCGGCATCATGCCCTACATCACCGCCTCGATCGTGGTGCAGATGGCATCGGCCCTGCACCCCTCGCTCGCGGCGATGAAGAAGGAAGGCGCGAGCGGGCGCCAGAAGCTCAACCAGTACACCCGTTACGGCGCGGTGCTGCTGTGCATCATCCAGGGCTATGCCGTGGCGCAGAATGCTGTTTCGCAGCAGTTCGCTGTCGACAGCAGCTGGCTGTTCTATGCCTCGACCATCATCAACGTGACCGGCGGGACCATGTTCCTGTTGTGGCTGGGTGAACAGATGACCAGCCGCGGCATCGGCAACGGCGTGTCGCTGATCATCATGGCGGGGATCGTTGCCCAGTTCCCGGGCTTCGTCACCAACCTTTTCGAAGGCAGCCGCACAGGCTCGATCTCGGGTTTCGTGATCATCGGCTTCATCGTGATGGTGGTCGGCCTGATCCTCGGCATCGCCTTCATGGAGCGCGCCCAGCGCCGGTTGACGATCCAGTATCCCAAGCGCGCGACCGAGCGTGGCATGATGCAGGCCGAACGGTCCTACCTGCCGCTCAAGATCAACACTGCGGGCGTTATCCCGCCGATCTTCGCCAGCTCGCTGCTGCTGCTGCCGCTGACCATCACCTCGCTGGTGGGCGGTTCGCTTGACACCGACAGCCAGTTCTACGGCGTGCTTCAGGCGCTGAACCAGTACCTCGCACACGGGCAGCCGCTCTACATGGCGCTCTATGCGGTCGGGATCATCTTCTTCTGCTTCTTCTACACTGCCGTTGTGTTCAACCCCGAAGAGACGGCGGACAATCTGAAGAAGAACGGCGGCTCGATCCCCGGCATCCGTCCGGGCAAGCGCACCGCGGATTATCTGGAATATGTGCTGACCCGTATCACTGTGATCGGCTCGCTCTACCTGACGGTGGTCTGCGTGTTGCCCGAAGCGATGATCGCGCAGACCGGCATTCCGCTGCTGCTCGGCGGCACCAGCCTGCTGATCGTGGTCAACGTGACGGTCGATACCATCAGCCAGATCCAGTCACACCTGCTGGCGCTGCAATATGGCGATCTGATCAAGAAGGCCAAGCTCAAGGGGCGGATGCGCTGATATCCGACAATAGTCGGCTTGACGCGCCTGCCCACTTGGTTGAACCCGTAAATCTGAAAGAACGCGCCGGGCACAGACCTGCGGCGATATTGGGGGACGGTTCGTGAACATCATTCTTCTGGGCCCTCCCGGTGCCGGCAAGGGAACGCAGAGCGCGGGGCTGGTCGAACGCCATGGCATGCGCCAGCTTTCGACGGGCGACATGCTGCGCGCGGCGGTCAAGGCGGGCACGCCCGTGGGACTGCGTGCCAAGGAAGTCATGGAGCGCGGCGAGCTGGTGTCGGACGAGATCGTCTCCGACCTGATCGATGCCGAGCTGGCGGCGATGGCTCCTGAAACCGGCGCGATCTTCGATGGCTATCCGCGCACTGCCGCGCAGGCGGATTCACTCGATGCGATCCTGGCCAAGAACGGCCGTGTCCTCGATCATGTCATCGAACTGGAAGTTGACGAGGACGCGCTGGTCGAGCGCATCACCGGCCGCTTCTCCTGCGGCAATTGCGGTGCGCTTTATCACGACACCGCCAATCCGCCCGCCACGCCCGGCGTGTGCGATGCTTGCGGTAGCACCGAATTCAAGCGTCGTCCGGACGATAACGAGGAAACCGTGCGCACCCGCATGGCCGAGTATCGCGCCAAGACAGCGCCGATCCTGCCCGGTTACGAGGCGCGCGGCATCGTGACCCGGATTGACGGGATGGCAGCGATCGACACAGTTGCCGGCGAGATCGACGCGATCCTGAACGGCTGACAGCGCACGGCGGAGGCTTGCGGCTCTCGTGCTTTTGCCGCAGCCTTGCCTCTCACGATTACGCAAGGGAGAGGTCTTGCCATGACGCTTGTCGCTATCGCACGCGCTGCGGCGCTGGGTTTTGGCGTGGCCGCAGCAATTCCCGCTGCTGCCGAGGTCACGCGCTCGACGGACAACAGCTTTGTCTCGCGCAACGAGGTGGTCGTCACCGCAAGCCCCAAGGAAGTCTGGCTGGCGCTGATCAGTCCGGCGGACTGGTGGCAATCGGAGCATACCTGGTCGGGGGAGGCGAAGAACCTCTCCCTCATGCCGCAGGCGGGGGGGTGCTTCTGCGAGACCATCCCCGAGGTGGACGAACCGGGGCGCTTCACATTGCAGGGCAGTGTCGAGCATATGCGCGTCGTGCAAGCCTATCCCGAGGCGGCATTGCGCATGGTCGGCAGCCTCGGCCCGCTTCAAAGCGAGCCGGTGACCGGCGTGCTGACGATCGTCATCAGCAAAGTGTCGAAGGGAACGCGCATCGTCTTCGAGTACAATGTCGGCGGCGCGATGCGCTACGAGGTGCCGGTGATTTCGAAGGCGGTTGATGGGGTGATGGCGGCGCAGATCGCATCGCTCGCCAAGCCGCTGGGCGTGGTGGCAATCCCGCCGTCCCCGTCACCGGAACCGGCTGAAGCTGCACCGCCTGCGGGTGGGGAGGGCGGGGGCAAACCCGCGACCAGCCCTGCGCCAACACCCGCGCCTGCGCCCAAAGCTTCCGCTACGCCGGTCGTCAAGCCAGCGCCTGGGCCCGCCGTTGTCCCGCCCGCGCCCGGGGCGAAGCCTGCTGGCGCGCCTGCGGCGGCACCCGCAGCCAGGACACCCTCGGTTGAGGATGCGTTCGGTGATCTGGGCGGCAAGCCCAAGGGATAGTCCGGCGCGCATGCCTATCGCAGTGCGTGACTATGTGCCTGATGCGGGCGGCGGATTGTCCGCCTTCCCGCTTTCCCGGCTGTATGGTTGACGGGCCGGGCGAATCAGCCTATGCGCGCGGCTCATTCGACATGTTCGAAGCAAGTTCGGCAGGCATCGCCCTTGCGCGTGCCGACCGGACTTTTTGCCGTTTGTGGGTCGGCCCAGTGCCAATCCTTCCGGCAGGCGGACATGGGGATGAATGAGCGTTGAGATAGGGGTGGCCCCTTGAAGGCCATCAAGCCCCTGTGGAGCATGGAGAAATAAGTGGCTCGTATTGCCGGGGTGAATATCCCCACCAACAAGCGTGTGATCATCGCGCTGACCTATATCCACGGTATCGGTCGTACCACCGCCGTCCAGATCGCCGACAAGCTGGGCATTGCGCACTCCGCGCGCGTGCAGGACCTCTCCGATGAGGAAATCCTGCGTATCCGCGAAACCATCGATGCCGATTTCACCGTGGAAGGCGACCTGCGTCGCAACACCGCGATGAACATCAAGCGTCTGATGGACCTGCGTGCCTATCGCGGCCTGCGTCACCGCTCGGGTCTGCCCGTCCGTGGTCAGCGCACTCACACCAACGCCCGCACCCGCAAGGGCAAGGCCAAGCCCATCGCGGGCAAGAAGAAGTAAGCTGGCGGGCAACCGCTCAGGCTTTTTCCTTCTGACGAGCTAGAGGAATTCAAAAGATGGCACGCGAACCAGGCCGTATCCGGCGTCGTGACAAGAAGAACATCACCAGCGGCGTTGCGCATATCAACGCCAGCTTCAACAACACCATGATCACCATCACCGATGCGCAGGGCAATGCGATCAGCTGGTCCAGCGCGGGCATGATGGGCTTCAAGGGCAGCCGCAAGTCGACCCCCTATGCCGCTCAGGTGGCTGCGGACGACGCGGGCAAGAAGGCCGCCGAACACGGCGTGCGCACCCTCGAAGTCGAAGTGAAGGGCCCGGGTTCGGGGCGTGAAAGCGCGCTGCGGGGTCTTGCAGCCGTGGGCTTCAACATTACCTCGATCCGCGACGTCACCCCGATCCCGCACAACGGGGTCCGTCCGTCCAAGCGTCGCCGCGTCTGATCCGCCGGGATGGCGGGGGCGCTGGTCGCCTCCGCCGCCCGATCGGGTCTGATGCTGCGCCGCCGCGCCCCCGCATCGGGCCCGCCCAAGTTTGAACCGCCCGAAAGGCGAATTAGGGGAAATCCATGTCCGTCAACACCAAGAACTGGCAGGAACTCAAGAAACCCAACTCCCTGGAAATCAAGGATGGCGGCGATCGTCAGCGCAAGGCGACCTTCGTGGCCGAACCGCTCGAGCGGGGCTTCGGCCTGACGCTCGGCAACGCGCTGCGCCGGGTGCTGCTCTCCAGCCTGCAGGGTGCCGCGATCACCTCGATCAAGATCGAGAACGTGCTTCACGAATTCTCGTCGCTCGCCGGCGTGCGTGAGGACGTGACCGACATCGTGCTGAACGTGAAGCAGATCGCGCTCAAGATGGAGGGCGAAGGCCCCAAGCGGCTTCAGCTTTCGGCCACCGGCCCGGGCGAAGTCCGCGCCGGCGATATCGCTGTGACCGGCGATATCGAGGTGATGAACAAGGATCTCGTGATCTGCCACCTCGATGAAGGCGCGACGCTCAACATGGAGCTGACCGCTGACACCGGCAAGGGCTACAGCCCGGCCGTCCAGAACCGTCCGGCTGATGCGCCGATCGGCTTGATCCCGGTCGACTCGCTCTATTCGCCTGTCCGTCAGGTGAGCTACAAGGTCGAGAACGCCCGCGTTGGTCAGGAACTGGACTACGACAAGCTTTCGCTGACCGTCGAGACCGATGGCACCGTCACCCCGGAAGATGCCGTGGCCTATGCTGCGCGCATCCTTCAGGACCAGCTGACGCTGTTCGTCCACTTCGAAGACGGCATCCCGCAGCCGGTCGGCCAGATGATTGGCCACGCCGTGCAGCCGGAAGAGAGCGACGCCAACCAGCTCAACCGCTACCTCCTCAAGAAGGTGGACGAGCTGGAACTGTCGGTGCGTTCGGCCAACTGCCTCAAGAACGACAACATCATCTACATCGGCGACCTGGTCCAGAAGACCGAAGCCGAGATGCTGCGCACGCCGAACTTCGGCCGCAAGTCGCTCAATGAAATCAAGGAAGTGCTCTCGAGCATGGGCCTGCGTCTGGGCATGGACATCCCCGGCTGGCCGCCTGAGAACATTGAAGAGATGGCCAAGAAGCTCGAGCAGGAGCTTTTGGGCTAAGCCCAAAAGCAGCCGCCTGAGGCAACCCCAGGTTGCCGACGGACGGCGGCCTGCCGGCCAGCGAGCGAAGCTCGTCTGACGTCACGGGACTTACTCCCGTGACGGCTTCGCCGGAGAAATGGGCAGGCCGGACCCTTTCCGGCCAGAACCGGGCTACCTTACACGGGCCCCTTTCGAGCGAAGGAAACTACAAATGCGTCATGGTATTTCGGGCCGCAAGCTGGGCCGCAAGACGGGTCACCGCAACGCCCTGTTCCGCAACATGGCCGCCGCGCTGATCAAGCACGAGCAGATCACCACCACCCTGCCCAAGGCGAAGGAACTGCGTCCCTACGTCGAAAAGCTGATCACGCTGGCCAAGCGCGGCGGTCTTTCGAACCGTCGTCTGGCGATGGCCCGTCTGGGTGACGAGACCCAGCTGAAGAAGCTCTTCGAAGTGCTGGCCGAGCGCTACAGCGATCGCGACGGCGGCTACACCCGCGTGCTTCGCGCCGGCGTGCGTGCGGGCGATGCGGTGCAGATGGCGATCATCGAGTTCGTCGATCGTGACGAAGCTGCCAAGGGTCAGGATTCGGGCCCGGTGCAGTCGGAAGAAGAATTCGAAGACGCATAAGCCGCGTTTCGCAACGAGACAGGTAAAGGGTCGGGGCGG
>JAIEOM010000152.1 GCA_019750455.1 Sphingomonadales bacterium
AAGAAGCCCATCGAATCCGTGATCATCGTCACGAACACGCTCGATGCGACCGCCGGGTCCTGATCCAGCCGCTCGAAAATCACCGGCACCAGCACGCCCGCCAGGCCCGCAATCGCGATGTTGATGATCATGGCGAGCGCGATCACCACGCCCATCATCGGCGTGAACAGGAAGCCCGCCGCCAGCCCGATCAGCACCGCGATGGTCCCGCCATTGAGCAGCGCCACGCGGAATTCGCGCCACAGGATGCGCCGCGTGTTGGAGCGGGTCAGCTGGTTGGTCGCAATCGCGCGCACCGCCACGGCCATGGTCTGCGTTCCCGCATTGCCGCCGATGCTGGCGACGATCGGCATGAGCACAGCCAGCGCCACCAGCTGTTCGATCGCCGCGCCGAAGAAGGCGATGATCGAGGAGGCGACCACCGCCGTCCCCAAGTTCGCCACCAGCCAGCGCACCCGCGCGGCATAGGCTTCGCGGATCGGCTCGTTGATGTCGCCGTCGCCCGCACCGCTCAGCAGCAGCGCGTCCTCGCCCGCCTCTTCGGAGATGATGTGGACGATATCGTCCACCGTCATCTGCCCGACCAGCCGCCCGCTTTCGTCCACCACCGCCGCCGAAATCAGCGCGTATTTCTGGAACATCAGTGCAGCCTCTTCCTGGTCCATCGTCACCGGGATCAGGGTCTGGTCGCGCTTCATCACATCGGTCAGCTTCACGCTGCGCGGCGTGGTGAGGATCCACGACAGCGCACAGGTGCCGACCGGGTGGTGCCGCTCGTCGATCACGAAGACTTCGTAGAAGTCATGCTCCAGATCGCCGTCTTCGCGCAGGAAATCGATGAGATCGCCGACCGTGAGATGCTCGGGCACGGCAACGAAGTGCCGGCTCATCAACCGCCCGGCGGTTTCTTCGGGATAGGCTAGTGCGCTGGCCACCGCCTCGCGCGTTTCCGGCTCCAGCTCGGCGATAACGGCGGCCTGATCGGCCTCGTCCAGATCCTCGATCAGCTGCACCGCATCGTCGGTGTCGAGCTGTTCGGCGATGGTGGCGACCGCCTGCGCGGGCAGGGCCTCCATCAGGTCTTCGCGCACGTAATCGTTCAATTCCGCGATCACGTCGCTGGTCATCAGGTCGGTGATGGTGCGGGCGAGCAGCGCGCGTTCGGACCGCTCCAGCAGTTCGATCAGGTCGGCGATGTCGGCGGCGTGGAGCGGCTCGACCAGATCATAGACCGCGCCCTTGTCGCCTGCGGCCAGGGCATCGTGGACGGCGTTGATGAAGCTGGGCTTGAGGCGGTTTTCCTCGTCATGGCGTTCATCGTCGACACGGTCGTCCGGGCGCACTTCTGACTCGACGGGGACCTCTGCGGGATCGCCCGGCAGCAGGTTGTCATCGAGGATGCTCTCGTCAGCCATGCAGGCGGTTTAGGCGGGGAGGACGCAAAAGCAAGGGCAGAGGGTGACAGGGGCGGATTGGGTGCTAAAAGCGCGGGCAAATTCACGCAGGAGATACCCCGAAATGGCCGAAACCCTCACTTTCACCCTCGACAACGGCACCGGCGAAACCGGCGATGTCGTCATCAAGCTGCGCCCCGATCTGGCGCCGGGCCACGTCGCGCGCATCACCGAACTGGCGCAGGAAGGCTTCTATGACGGGGTGATCTTCCACCGCGTGATCGCCGGCTTCATGGCGCAGGGCGGCGACCCGACCGGCACCGGCATGGGCGGCAGCGACAAGCCCGACCTCGCGGCCGAATTCAACGCCGAACCGCACGTCGAAGGCGTGTGCTCGATGGCCCGCGCACAGAACCCGAACAGCGCCAATTCGCAGTTCTTCATCTGCCTCGATGACGCGCGCTTCCTCGACAAGCAGTACACCGTGTGGGGCCAGGTGGTGAGCGGCATGGAGCATGTCCACGCCATCCCCAAGGGCGAACCGCCGCGCAGCCCCGGCAAGATCGTCAAGGCCACCGTCGCCTGATTTTCGCGAATGTCTGCGGGGGTGTCGAGCGCGCTTGACCCCCCTTAGACCCCCTCCAGACCCCTTCCAGACCCTCTCTAGCCCCCGCTTGCCCCTCGCTTTTTGCAGGGTTTCACGTGGAACATTGCGCTGCCGCCGCGATTGAACGGGCGCGCGCTTGGCGCTAAAGGCGGCCCCCTCATGAAACCTTCCGCACCTCCCCGGACCTACAGGGTCAAAAGCTTCGGCTGCCAGATGAACGTCTATGACGGCGAGCGCATGGCCGAACTGCTGGCGACGCGCGGGATCGCCCCCGCGCCGGAGGGCGAGGACGCCGATCTCGTCATCCTCAACACCTGCCATATCCGTGAAAAGGCTGCGGAAAAGGTCTATTCGGACATCGGCCGGCTGGTCGCGGCGGGCAGGGAAGCGGGCACGCAGCCGCTGATCGCGGTCGCCGGCTGCGTCGCCCAGGCCGAGGGTGAGGAGATCATGGCGCGGGCCCCTGCGGTCAGCATCGTGGTCGGCCCGCAGGCCTATCACCGTCTGCCGGAAATGCTTGATAAGGCACAGAAAGGCGAGCGCGCGACCGATACGGACATGCCCGCTATCGCCAAATTCGATGCCCTACCGGCGCGGCGCAAGCGCGGCCCGAGCGCCTTTCTGACGGTGCAGGAAGGGTGCGACAAGTTCTGCACCTATTGCGTCGTGCCCTACACCCGCGGCGCGGAAATCTCGCGGCCGTTCAAGCATCTGGTCGATGAAGCGCACAAGCTGGTCGAGGCGGGGGCGAAGGAGATCACGCTGCTCGGCCAGAACGTCAATGCGTGGGGCGGCGAGGACGACAAGGGCCGCCGCGCAGGGCTGGGCGGCCTCATCCGCACCCTCGCACAGATCGACGGGCTGGAGCGCATCCGCTACACCACCAGCCACCCCAACGACATGGACGAGGACCTGATCGCAGCCCATGGCGAAGTGGCCAAGCTGATGCCCTACCTGCACTTGCCCGTGCAGGCCGGCAACGACCGCATCCTCAAGGCGATGAACCGCCAGCACACGGCGGACAGCTATCTGAAACTGATCGAGAAATTCCGCGCCGCGCGACCCGATATCGCTCTGTCCGGAGACTTCATTGTCGGCTTCCCGGGGGAAACCGAAGCGGAGTTTCAGGACACGCTGAACATCGTCGACGAAGTGCGTTACGCGGCGTGCTTCAGCTTCAAATACTCCCCCCGTCCGGGCACTCCCGCGGCCACCATGGAAGGGCAGATCGCGCCCGAAATCATGGCCGATCGTCTCCAACGCCTCCAACAGCGCATCGGCGCGCATCAATACGCCTTCAATCAGGCGAGCATCGGCAAGACCTGCACCGTGCTGGTGGAGCGCACGGGCCGCCACCCCGGCCAGTGGCTCGGCAAGTCGCCCTGGCTCCAGAGCGTATGGTTCGAAGCCCCCGCCGCGATCGGCGATCTGGTCGAAGTGGAACTGGCCGAAGCCGGACCCAACTCGCTCAAAGGTCTGGTTAAAACCGGCTGATTACTTCGCTGCGACCCGCGCTGTTTCCGCCAAAACCTCTTCGGCAAAGGCCGTGCGCGGCATCTTGTAGAGGGTGCGCAGATAGGTCCGGTCGAAGCGGGTCATTTCGCTCGGAGCCGTCTCGGGCATGGCGAACAGTGAGAGGATCGTTTGCGGCGCGGCAGGATCGGCCGCAGCGACCTCGCCGGTCGGTGCCAGCAGGCGCAGCGTTACGTAATCGGCAATCTGCACCGGCGAAAGCCCTGAAATCGCAGAGCTATCCACCACAACCATCGTGCTCAGCAGGTTTTCGGGCGCGCGCAGAAAGGAGTTCTCCGTGGTCCAATCACCGCCTGCCGGCCAGCCATCCTGAAAGCCAAAGACCGGCGATTGTTCCACGGCCTGGAACACATAGGCCGGATCGCGCGCGGCAAGGGCGGTGTCGATCTCCTTCTCGCTCATGCGGCGGAACAGCTTGCGGCCATCATCGCGCACGGCCTGCATCTGGCCGCGAGGGTTGTCGGTGAAATTGACGAGCGCGTTGGCAGTGCAGCCGGCAGAGCGGGTGCGGATGCCGGCGGCCTGTGCATTCGCGACAATCCGCTTCGCCACCGTCCGGGCAAAGTCCTGATCGGTGGCTGCAACCACCAGACACAGCGGGCCGCGCAAACGGGCAAGCGGACGCCGGTCATCCGGCTCGCCTGCCACCGTGCGAGCCAGAACCGCGGTCTCGCTGGCGGTCGCGGGAGCTTCGGCCGCAGCGGGGGCGGCAGCAGCGAGGGCTGCGACGAGAGCAAGTGGAAGGACAGGATTCTGCGGCATGGGCGACTCCTTTGTTTATGAAAATCAACATTTTTTCCATGAACGCCATGTGAACGTGGCCGGTTTCTGCGGCGAGCTGATCGGTCTCGATTCAGCCTGCGCATGGCAGTTCGATGACTTTCCCCCACCATCTCGCCGCACCCGGCTTGCCATGACGCCACAGCACCTTACCTTCGCGACTCAAGGGCAAGGGATCGTCCTTTCCCGGAAGCAAAGGACCTTATGGGCCGACGACCCTCCCGTGCCGGGCACCCGGCGCTATCGCCCGATCCGCGCGGCATTCCGGCACAGCGACGCGCGCGCATCGATCTGACCTTCGAGAATCAGGCGCTGCTCGGCCCGCTGTTCGGGCAGTTCGATGCCAATCTGGTGCAGGTCGAAAACCGCCTCGGGGTCTATATCCACGCGCGCGGCCATCAGGTGGTGATCGAGGGGCCGGAGGACGACGTTGCCCGGGCGCGCGAGACGCTGAAGACGATGTATGACCGGCTTGCGCGAGGCGAAGCGCTCGACAGCGGGGCGGTCGAAAGCCTGATCGCGATGTCCTCGGAGCCGACGCTGGAGGGTATCATCTCGGGCGACGACGGCGCGCCGCCGATCATGATCCGCACGCGCAAGAAAACTATCGTGCCGCGCTCGGCGACGCAGATCGAATACATGCGCAGCCTTGCCCGCGACGACATCATCTTCGCGCTCGGCCCGGCGGGCACCGGCAAGACCTATATCTCGGTGGCGCAGGCGGTCAGCCAGCTTATCACCGGGAGCGTGCAGCGCCTGATCCTCTCGCGCCCGGCGGTGGAGGCGGGGGAGAAGCTGGGCTTCCTGCCCGGCGACATGAAGGAGAAGGTCGATCCTTACCTGCGCCCACTTTATGATGCCCTCAACGACTGCATGCCCCCCGAACAGGTCGAGCGACGCCTCGCCAATGGCGAGATCGAGATTGCGCCGATCGCCTTCATGCGCGGGCGCACGCTGGCGGACAGCTTCATCATCCTCGACGAGGCGCAGAACACCACGCGCGAGCAGATGAAGATGTTCCTCACCCGCTTCGGCCAGAACAGCCGGATGGTGATCTGCGGCGACCCGCGGCAGGTCGACATCCCCGGGGGGCCGCGCATGAGCGGGCTTAACGACGCGGTCGAGCGGCTGGAGGGTGTCGAGGGCTTCGGCACCATCCGCTTCAGCGCCGCCGACGTGGTCCGCCACCCGATCGTGGGCCGGATCGTCGAGGCCTACGAGGGCAAGGACGAGGACGCGGGAGGCTAGTCGCGGGCAGGCATGCTGACGCTCGCGTGGCTTGTTCTGCTCGGCGCAGCCGGCTGGCTGGTGTGGACCGGCTGGCTCATGGCCTTCGGCCCGCATGATGCGCTCGCGCTGCTGAGCCGAACCGCCACGACCTACCGGATCAATGCGACCGAGCAGGTCCCCCGCCTGATCGCGGGCGCGGCGATGATCGTGCGGGCCGAGGTGTCGCGCTTTCCGCTGTTCTTCGAGATCGCCGGCTGGTTCATCGTGGCAAGTTCGGTGGTGCTGCTGGTCATCCCGCTGCGCTGGCATAATGGCTATGCGGTGTTCTGGGCGCGGCGTATCCCGCCCGGCGCGGTGCGCCTGATCGCGCCCTTTTCGGTGCTCGCCGGGATCGGGCTGGTCTGGGCGGCTTAGGCGCGCGCGATACCTGCGCGGCATAGACCCGCTCTGCCGCAACTGCACGTCAGCCTGCCGGACTTCTAATCTATGTCAGTGTGACAGGTGGGCGGCTTGGCGAGGTCGCTCCCAGATGCCCACGCCAGAGCAGATCGCGGCCAACCCGGAATGGCTTCCGCACCATATCGATGCGCGGCAGCGGCAGGTGCAGTTCGTCCGCTTCAGCCGTGCCGTTCTGGAAGGCCGCGCCTTTCTGGCCAACCAGACTGGCGAGGCGGAGGCGTGGTTCGGGTATGATGCCGTCATCGCGATGCGCCCGGCACAGACCCTGCCGGGGCGCTTCATTTTCCATTCGGGCTTCTGCCGCTCCACGCTGCTGTTGCAGGCGCTGTGCGGATCGGGGAGGGCGATGGGGTTGAGCGAGCCCGGAATTCTGAACAGCCTCGCCCGCGCTCCCGATGTGCCCCAGCCGCTGCTCGCCGCGATCCTTGCCCTGTTGTTCCGCCCCCACCGCGACCGTGCCGGGGTGATTGTCAAGCCGAGCAACTTTCCCAATCGCCTAATCCCGCTGATCCTGCGCGCCGACCCGCAGGCGCGGGCGGTGATCATCACCAACCGGATCGGGGAATACTTGCTGTCCGTGGCCCGCAAGGGGCTAGAGGGGCGGCAGTGGGGCCGCAGCGCATTGCTAGAGGCGGCGCATTATGCGGGCGACATCGCTCCCTTGCGCGGGCAGCTGAACGGCTTCACCGATCTTCAGGTGGCTGGGCTTGGCTGGCTGCTGATGCAGAACTGGTTCCACCGGGTGCAAGTGCCTGAATTCGGCAGCCGCCTGGCGGTGCTGCACGCCGAGCGATTGACGGACGAGGGACCGGCTGCGCTGGCGGGCGCGGCGGCGCATCTCGCGCTCGATCTGCCGCCAGACGAGATCGCGGCGATCCTTGCCGGCCCGGTCTTCGCCACCGATGCCAAGACGGGGGAGGCCTTCGCACAGCGTTCTGCCGAGGATGCCATTGTCGGCGAGGTGCCTGTGATCGCCAGCGAGATTGCCGCAGTTGCCGGTTGGATCGCCAAGCTCGCCGCTTCCTCCGGGCTCGCCGTGCCTGTCCCCGAAACCCTCGCCACGGCCGGGATGCTCGCGCCTGCATGAACGCGGCGTTCCTTATGCCCGCAAACCGCGCTATGGGCGCCGCGATGCAACTGGACATCGATATCGAGGATTGGCCCGCAGGCGCATGGGACGCGCTGGCCGAGCGCGCCGCCACGGCCGCCGGCGAAGGCGAACCACTGCTCGCCAACTCGCGCCTTGTGGTCAGCGTGCTGTTCACCTCGGACGCGGAGGTTCACACCCTCAACCGCGAATGGCGTGAGCGCGACAAGCCCACCAACGTGCTGAGCTTCCCGATGCTGGAGCGCGAGGCGCTGGAAGCCCTCGGTGCGGAAGGCCCGCCCGAAATGCTCGGCGATATCGCGCTGGCTTTCGAAACCTGCGCGCGCGAGGCGGCGGAAAAGGGCGTGACGCTGGAGGCCCACGCGGCCCATCTGATCGTCCACGGCCTGCTCCATCTGGCCGGCCACGACCATGTCGATTCCGACGAACAGGCCGAGGCGATGGAGGCCCTGGAGACCCGCATACTTGCCAAACTGGGCATCGCTGACCCATATGGCGATTGAAACCGCGTAGGAGCCACAAGCAAGGCCATGGCCGATTCCCATTCGTCCGCATCCCCAACCGGAGAAGCGGACAGTAGCAGCGGGCTGTGGCCTGCGCTTCGCAAGATCCTCAGGCTGGAAGGGGCGCGTTCCCTTCGCGAACAGCTCGAGGAAGCCATCGACGAGCACGAGGACGAAAACGACGCCTCGGGCAGCGAGGACCGTTCCGGTGCCAGCGGCGACCTGTCGCGGGTGGAACGCCAGATGCTGCGCAACCTCCTGCACTTTTCCGAGCACGATGCCGATGACGTCGCCGTACCGCGCGGCGAGATCATCGCTGTCGATGCCGCGATCAGCTGGGAGGACATGGTCGCCGCGTTCAGCGAGCACGGCCATTCGCGCATGCCGGTCTATCGCGAGACGCTCGATCAGGTGATCGGGATGATTCACATCAAGGATGTGTTCCCGTTCCTCGCCAACGCCACCCCGCCGCCGGCCGACTGGACCACGCTGATGCGCCAGCCGCTCTATGTGCCGCAGGCGCGCGGGGCCCTGGACGTGCTCGCCGACATGCGCACCCAGCGCGTGCACCTTGCGATCGTGCTCGACGAGTTTTCCGGCACGGACGGGCTCATCACCATCGAGGATCTGGTCGAGGAAATCGTCGGCGAGATCGAGGACGAACATGACGAGACCCCGCAGGAACTGATCACCTCTATCGGCGAAGGCATGTGGGATCTCGATGCGCGCGCCGAGCTCGATGACATCGCCGAAAAGATCGACCCGCGCCTTGCCGAGGTGGCCGAAAGCGTCGACACCATCGGCGGCCTCGCCTTCGTGCTCGCCGAGGCTGTGCCGCCGGTCGGCACGGTGCTGGAACATCCGAGCGGCTGGCGCATTGAAGTCACAGCAGGCGACGAAACCCACGTCACCCGGCTGCGGCTGCACCCCCCGGTGACCGAGGAAGAAGTGCAGTAGGCGCAACTTTTTCCGCCCTTCCACATATTTTCTTCGATTTTTTGCATCCAATCGCGCGCTCGGGCGTATCTTCTGTCACTGAGGAGATATGAGAATGCCTGCACGTCGCCTGCCGCCTCTGCGCGCTCTGGAAGCTTTCATGCGCACCGTGCGCCTCGGTTCTGCCCGTGCTGCGGCCGAGGAGATCGGTCTGAGCCCGTCGGCGCTGTCACGACGGATCAGCAACCTTGAAGAGTTCGTCGGCAAGAAGCTGTTCACCCGCGCGCGGCAATCGATGCAGCTGACTGATGAAGGCCAGGCCTTCTACGAGGCGGTGAACCCGCACATGGAAGCGCTGGCCCGCGCGGTGGAGAGCCAGTCGGACAATATCGCCCTGCTGCGCCTGCGTCTTGGCGTGCTGCCGATGTTCGGCAGCCAGCGCCTGTTCCCGCGGCTGGGCGAGTTACGCAAGCGCCACCCGCTGCTGCACATCGACATCGACACCGCTCCGCATCTCGAAGACCGGGTGGGCGATACGCTTGACGCCGCGATCATCCTCTCGCGCGGCCCGGCGAGCGGGCTGCACGCGGTGCGCCTTGACCACAATCTGGTCCATGCGATCTGCTCGAAGGACACTGCCCGGACCATCGGCCCGGACATCACCCCCGAAGCGATGGCCAAGCAGACGTTCCTGATCCACAACGAACTGCCCGAAAGCTTCATGGCGTGGAAGAAGGCCAATGGCCTTGAACAGATGGATCCTGCCGCCATCGACCACTACGATTCCGGCGCGCTGATGCTGGAGGCCGCTGCCCAAGGCCTCGGCATTGCGATCATGCATGATGATCACCTGCGCCGCGCCAATGACAACCGCCTCACCAATCTGCCGGGCAAGCCGGTGGAGAGCCCCTATTCCTACTGGTTCGTGTGCAAGCCGGTCGCGCTGGAAAGCCGCCCGGTGCGCATCTTCCACGACTGGCTGGTGCGCGCGGGGCTCTAGCGCTTACTCCGCAGCCTGGCTCTTGGGCTCATACCGCACTGGCGCAACCGTGTGCGCAAAGGGGCGGAGGGGCTTGCCGAGGATCTCGATCAGCGCGTCTTCGATCCGGCGGCGGGATTCCTGGCTGATCGCCTTGCGGCCCTTGAAGTCTTCGGGGCTGAATGGCTCAAGGTAATGCAGCGCGACCTTGAAGGTGCCCTTGCGTGACAGCACCCGTTTGGCGTTGTTGACCCCGCCTTCCTGCCCGATCCACCCGATCCATTCGGCCACCGGGCCGTAATCGACGATAACCGGCTGGACCAGCACGCCGGGCGGCGGCGGTTCGAGCACCGAGAGCATCGATGTCTTGAACGGCAGCAGCGATTGCCCGTCGGTGGTGGTGCCTTCGGGGAAGACGGTGACCGACCAGTTGTCGACCAGCGCTTCTTTCAGGGCATTGATCTGCTCGGCCACGCCCATGCGGTGCTCGCGCTTGACGAAGACGGTGCGGTTGAGACTGGCGAGCCAGCCCACCACCGGCGCATCGGCCAGTTCGGCCTTGGCGACAAAGGCGGTGCCGCTCGCACCGGCCAGCGCGAGGATATCCATCCACGATACGTGGTTGGCAACGAAGAACACGTCCCGCTTCAGGTGCGTGCCATGCACAACCACCTTCGCCCCGCACACCCGCGCGGCATAGCGCAAGAACAGCATCGGGAAGGGCGATCCGTAAGAGAACGCGCGGTAGAGGTAATGGAGCGGGACAAAGACGCAGATCAGCCCGATCAGCGCCAGTGTCCGCAACGTCAGGCGCACCCATCCGGCGACCGAAACCGGCGTCGTCTCGCCGCGTGCTGCGGCCTCGCGCAATTCCGCGTTAGTCATCGCGCCGCATTAGTCATTGCGGGAGAGCCGCACGCCGTAAAGCTCCATGCGGTGGTCGACCAGACGATAGCCCAGCCGTTCGGCAATCTGGCGTTGCAGCGCCTCGACTTCCGGGTCGACGAATTCCACGACCTTGCCGGTTTCGACATCGATCAGGTGATCGTGGTGGGCTTCCGGAACGGGCTCGTAGCGCGAGCGACCGTCACCGAAATCGTGACGATCGAGAATGCCGGCTTCCTCGAACAGGCGCACCGTGCGGTAAACCGTGGCAATCGAGATGCGCGGATCGACGGCGGCCGCGCGGCTGTGGAGCAGTTCCACATCGGGGTGGTCGTCGCTTTCCGACAGCACCTTGGCGATCACCCGGCGCTGTTCAGTGATGCGCAGGCCCTTTTCGGCGCAGAGTTGTTCGAGATCGATTTTCTGGGTCAAGGAAAGCTCCATCGCCAAGCGGGGCGCCCCAACCGGCTGCGACCGCCCAAAAGCATTGCAGCCTCATCCCATAAAGGGACGAGGCTGCTTGCTCAAGCGCGGTGCGCCGCCCTCTCAACAGGGGCGAGGCAGGCGGCTGCTTATGCGGTCTTCTTGGGGCGGCGGCCCTTGGGTGCGGGCGTGCCGGGCTTGCGGCCGAGACCGATCTTCTTGGCCAGATCACGGCGCTTTTCGGCATAGTTGGGCGCGACCATCGGATAGTCGGCCGGCAGGCCCCAGCGAGCGCGGTATTCTTCCGGGCTCATGTTGTAGTTGGTGCGAAGATACCGCTTGAGCATCTTCAGCTTCTTGCCGTCTTCAAGGCACACGATGTAATCGGGCTTGACCGAATTGCGGATGGCAACAGCAGGCTGCGGCTTGGCTTCTTCCACAACCGGCGTTTCACCCAGATTGGCAAGTGCCGCATAGACGTTGGTGATAAGCCCCGGCAGATCAGCCACGGCAACATCATTGTTGCTGACATGGGCCGCGACGATATCGCTGGTCAGCGTGATAAGCGTTTCTTTCATATCGATTTCCAGATCTTGCATGAGTTCCTCGCAGGCGTCTCTTAATGCGCGCCATTATTGCGCCATGCCGCAATCTGGCCAAACTGGCAACTAGGGTGCTTTGCTTGTTAACCTGTTTAAGGCTAATGGTGAATTATATGATCGAACAACCGAAAGTAATCGCATCGATTCTTTCGCCATTGGCCATGCGGTAATAGTTACGGCGCTCGCCGATGGGTTCGAAGCCGAACTTGCGATACAGGTGAACCGCCGGATTGCCGCGACGCATTTCCAGGAAGATGCGCGTCGTGCCGCGGTCGCGGGCGGCCGAGAACAGGTGCCGGATCAGCGCCGCCGCCACCCCCTGCCGCCGTGCGGGCGGGATAACGGCGATGAGCAGCAGCTCCTCCTCGTCCAGCACGTGGCGGGTCAGGACGAAGCCAGCCGCATCGGCCGCAGGACCGGGGCCATCGGGGATCAGCGCGCCCGCCGCATCGACGACCAGCGCATGGGTGCTGGGCATGGTCAGCGCATCGGCAACCTGCCGGCGGTTCCACGCCTCGCCATAGGCCGGATCGAAGGCCGCCTCCATCACCGCCATGATCCGGTCGAGGAGGTGCGGGCAGGGCGTCATGCGGGGATGCGCGCCTTCATAGGGGTGGCATCGGGACCGCGGCCATAGATCGGCGCGAGTGCCGTCGTCAGCAGCACCGGCGGCAGAAGCGGCACGGCGGCGGCATCAGGCAGCAGATCGAGCACGGTGACGTCGGCTGCGCCTTCTGCCAGCAGTGCGGCCCGGTTACCGGCAGCAAGCCCGGGTTGCGGACGCGCGCGCGCGGCAGCCGGGGTGAGGGAGGTGGCTTCGGAAAGGGGCAGGCCGTCAGCACCGAAGTCCTGCACGAACCATTCGCCGTGGCCACCATTGACGCAGACCGTCACAGGCTCGTCCGGATGACCTTGGCGGGCCTGCGCGGCAATCAGTGCGAGGGTCGGGTATCCCAGCACCTGCGCACCCCAGGCAAAGCCCAGCGCCCGCGCTGTCGCAAGGCCAATGCGCACGCCGGTAAAGCTTCCCGGGCCAAGGCTGACGAGGATCCTGTCTGCGCGCCCCTTGTCCGGAAGCGCCGCGATCATTGGCACCAGCGCCTCGGCATGGCCGCGACCGATCACGCGGTGGTCATGCGCCAATATTCCGTCGCCCTCGATGAGGGCAATGGAGCAGGCCTCTGAGGCGGTATCGATCGCGAGCGTGCGCATCGGCTTCGCCCTGCCTCAGGGCGCGCGCCTGCGCAAGCGGGTTGCGCAGGTCAGGCGATGCGGTTGAAGGTGCCGAAATCGGGGCGCGGCGAGCGGTCGAAGATGCTCGCCGGATCGCCATAGCCGACCGAACAGATGAAATTGACCCGGTGGCGCGGCTCGTCGGCGAAGAAGGCCGCGTTGACCGCATCGGCATCAAAGCCCGACATCGGCCCGCAATCCAGCCCCAGCGCGCGCGCGGCAAGCATCAGATAGGCGCCTTGCAGCGAGGAGTTGCGGAAGGCGCCTTCCTCGCGCCCCTTCTCGTTGCCCTCGAACCAGCTTTTCGCGTCGGTATGAGGGAACAGCCACGGCAGTTGCTCGTGAAAATCGATGTCGTAGCCGATCACGGCGGTCACGGGGGCGGCGGCGACCTTGGCTTTGTTGCCCTCCATCACGCAGGCGACCAGCTTCGCCTTGGCTTCCGCCGACTTGACCCATACGATCCGCGCGGGCTGCATGTTGGCAGATGTGGGGGCCATCTTCATCAGGTCCCAGATCGCGTGGAGCTGTTCGTCGCTGACCTGCTTGTCCAGCCAGCCATTGTAGCTGCGCGCTTCGTTGAACAGCTGGTCGAGCGCTTCGGGCGAAAGGGCGTGATCGTGGAACTGCACCGTCATGCCGCGCGCACCTCGGTCACTTCGGGGACATAGTGCTTCAGCAGGCCTTCGATGCCGTGCTTCAGCGTCGCAGTGCTCGACGGGCAGCCCGAGCAGGAACCTTGCAGGGTCAGATAGACCACCCCGTCGCGGAAGCCCCGATAGGCGATATCGCCGCCGTCACCAGCCACAGCCGGACGCACGCGGGTTTCGAGCAGTTCGTTGATCGCCGCGATGACTTCGGCATCTTCAGGGCGTTCCTCGATCACCATTTCGTCTTCTGGCGGGGGGACGGCGATGCCATTGCCGCCGCTTGCCGCAAACAGCGGCGCTTCCGAGACAAAATGGTCGAGCAGGATCGCGATGACCTGCGGCTTCAATGCGCTCCAATCGACCCCGGGCGCGGCGGTGACCGACACGAAATCAGCGCCGAAGAACACATTGACGACCTCGCCCGTGTCAAAGATCGCCTGCGCCAGCGGGCTCGCCTCGGCGGCCTCGGGCGTGGCGAATTCGCGACTGCCGGCAGCCATCACGGTCTGGCCGGGCAGGAACTTGAGCGCCGCAGGGTTGGGCGTCGTTTCGGTTTCGATGAACATGGGTTCCATCTAGGGAGCCGCAGCGCGAGGGGCAAGACCGTGTGCGGGCGGGGCGGGCGGAGAACCATTCACTATCGCTTCACACTTAGCCGCCCTATAAGCCCTGCCATGACGTCGATTTCTCGCGCCACCCGCGCGCTCGCCCTCGTTCTGGCTCCTTTCGCGCTGGTCCAGCCGCTGCTTGCCCAGCAGGCCGCGCCCCCGCCGCCCTCGGTCGAGGTCAAGGCCCTGCCGCCGGCCGAGGTGCCCGCGCCGCGCGCCCTCCAGGCGGGCAATACCGTGCCGTGGCTGTACGAAGGCTCGGACGTTCCGGTCGATGACAAGTGGCTGTTCGGCAAGATGAAGAACGGCCTGCGCTATGCAGTGCGCCGCAATGGGGTGCCCCCGCGCCAGGTCTCGATCCGGGTGCGCGTAGATGCGGGTTCGATGCACGAGACCGACAGCGAACAGGGCTATGCCCACCTGCTCGAACACCTGCTGTTCCGGGAAAGCAAGTATCTCGGCAAGGCCGAGGCGATCAGCGCGTGGCAGCGGCTGGGCGCGACCTTCGGCAGCGACGCCAATGCCGAGACCACGCCCACCCACACCGCCTACAAGCTCGACATTCCGAACATCGATCAGGCCAAGCTGTCGGAAAGCTTCCGCCTGCTTTCGGGCATGATCCGCGAGCCGGTGCTGAATGATGACAATGTCTCTGCCGAACGCCCGATCGTGCTCGCCGAAAAGCGCGAGCGGGGCGGGGCCGGGCAGCGCATGGCGGATCTCACCCGCCAGACCTTTTTCGCGGGTCAGCGGCTGTCGGTGCGCAATCCGATTGGCACCGACGCGACGCTCAACGGCGCGAACGGCAAGGCGGTCAAGGCGTTTTACGATCGCTGGTACCGGCCCGAAAACACGGTGATCATCGTCGCCGGCGATGCCGATCCGATGGTGCTGGCCGGGCTGGTGGAACAGTGGTTCGGCGACTGGAAGGGCACCGGCAAGCCGGGCGTCGCACCCGATTTCGGCGACCCGGTCGCCCCGGCAGGCGCTGCGGCACCTTCGGGCGGGCTTGCCCCGATCGGCGAGCTTGCCGTGGGGGTCGAGCCCGATCTGCCGCGCAGCCTGACCTTCTCGATTATGCGTCCGTGGCGCAAGGTCGATGACACGATCGTATACAACGAAGGCCTGCTGGCCGATGCCGTGGCGCAAGCGATCATCAACCGCCGGCTGGAAAGCCGCGCGCGCGGAGGCGGCAGCTTTCTTTACGCGCAGGTCCAGCAGGACGATGTCTCGCGCTCGACCGATGCGACCTTCGTGACCTTCGCGCCGCTCAGCGCCGACTGGCAGGCCGCGCTTGCCGATGTGCGCGCCGTGATCGCCGATGCGCTGGCCAATCCGCCGACGCAGGAGGAAATCGACCGCGAGGTCGCGCAGTTCGATGTCGTCTTTGCCAACGGGGTGGAGCAGGAAAGCGTCCAGTCCGGCAGCGATCTGGCCAACAACCTCGTCAATGCGGTGGACATCCGCGAAACCGTTGCCGCGCCCAAGGTGGTGCTGGATGTGTTCCGCAACATGAAGCCGCGCCTCACCCCGGAATGGGTGCTGGAGCGGACTCGCGGCCTGTTTGAAGGCACGGTGACGCGCGGGGTCTATGTAACCCCGACAGCGGGTGAGGCCGATGTGCCTGCCCTGCGCACCGCACTCGCCAGCGAGGCTGTGGTGGATGGCAGCGCGCGGCTGGCCGCACAGACCATTTCCTTCGCCGATCTGCCCCCAGTGGGCGAACCCGGCACCATCGCCCAGCAGCGCCCGCTTGGCGTGCTGGAGATCGAACAGGTCGATTTCGCCAATGGTGTGAAGGCGCTCGTCTGGGCCAATGATGCCGAGCCCGGCCGCGTCACTGTGCGCGTGCGCTTTGGCGCGGGTTGGCGGGCTTTCGATGCTGACAATGCGGTCTATGCTTCGCTGGGTGAGGCGGCGCTGGTCGGCTCGGGCCTTGGCGAGCTTGGCCAGAACGAGATCGACCGGCTGGCCACGGGCCGCAAGCTCGGCTTCGACTTCGGGATCGACGATGCGGTCTTCACCTTCACCGCGCAGACCCGTTCCGAGGACGTGAACGACCAGCTTTACCTGTTCGCCGCCAAGCTCGGCATGCCGCGCTGGGACAAGGATCCGGTGATCCGCGCCAAGGCGGCTGCTGAGCTGGCCTACAACACCTTCTCGACCAGCCCGGGCGGCATTCTCAACCGCGATCTCGAATATCTCGTGACCGGCGGCGAGAAGCGTTTCGCCACGCCCGATCCGGCGGCGCTCAAATCGGCGAGCCCTGAGGAATTCCGCAAGGTCTGGGAGCCGTTGCTGAAGCAGGGGCCAATCGAGGTGCTGGTGTTCGGCGAGTTCGACAAGGCCAAGGTGATTGAACAGCTGCGCCTGACCTTCGGTGCACTGGGACCGCGTGATACGGTTCCGGCCGACATTGCCGGGCGCGTGCCGGGCTTTGCCGGGGCGGCGAGCACGCCCACGGTCGTCACCCACCGCGGCGATGCCAATCAGGCCGCGGCCGTGGTGTCCTGGGCGAGCGGAGGCGGGGTCGCGTCCCTGCGCGAAAGCCGCCAGCTCGAAATCCTCACCCAGCTGTTCAACAACCGTCTGCTCGATGCACTGCGCGAACGCGCGGGGGCGAGCTATTCGCCGCAGGTCTTCTCCAACTGGCCTTCGGACCTTGCCAGCGGCGGGCGGATCACCGCCGCCGCCCAGCTCGAGCCCGCCTTCGTGCCGGTGTTCTTCGCTGAGGCGGAGCGCATCGCCAAGGACCTCGCCGCCAACCCGCCGACCGCCGATGAACTCGCCCGAGTCACCGAACCGCTCGGCCAGCTGATCCGGCGCGCTTCGACCGGCAACCAGTTCTGGCTCTACAACCTCGAAGGCGCGACGCAGGAGCCGCAGCGCGTGGCGATGCTGCGCACCCTTCTGGCGGATTACTCGCAGACGACCCCGCAGGTCATGCAGCTGCTGGCCGATCGCTATCTGGTCAAGGGCGGGGCATTCAAGCTGGCGATCATCCCCGAAGGCCAGACTCTGGCATCCGCGCCGCCGCCGGGTGTGAATGCTGCGCAAAGCGGCATGGCCGGGCGCTGATCGGTCCCGCCGCTTACTGTGCGCGGGAAATAATGTTGTGCGACATGGCATTGTCGCTTTACAATTCGTGCCGCGCTCAGGTAGCGGGCGCCCCCGCGCCGAGTGATGCGCGTTGAATGGAAAGAGTTATGACTGTGCCCGAGACCTGGACCCCGGAGAGCTGGAAGGCCCACGAAGCGCGCCACCTGCCGCATTACGAGGATGCGACGGAGCTTGCTGATGCCGAAAAGACCCTCTCGTCCTATCCCCCGCTTGTCTTTGCGGGCGAGGCGCGTGCGCTGAAGGCCGATCTGGCCGACGTCGCCAACGGGCACGGTTTCCTGCTGCAAGGCGGGGACTGCGCGGAAAGCTTCGCCGAATTCCACCCCAACAACATCCGCGACACCTTCCGCGTGCTGCTGCAGATGGCGGTGGTGATGACCTTCGCCTCCAAGCGACCGGTGGTGAAGGTGGGGCGCATGGCGGGCCAGTTCGCCAAGCCGCGTTCCTCGCCGACGGAGACGATCGGCGATGTCACTTTGCCGAGCTACCTCGGCGACAATATCAACGGGATCGAGTTCGATCCGGTCAGCCGCCGCAACGATCCGCAGCGTATGGTGCGCGCCTATTCGCAGGCCGCCGCCACGCTCAACCTGCTGCGCGCTTTCGCCGGCGGGGGCTATGCCAACCTGCGGCAGGTCCATCAGTGGACGCTCGATTTCATGGGGCGCACGCCGTGGACCGAGAAGTTCAGCGAGATGGCCGACCGCATCGGCGAGGCGCTCGATTTCATGGAGGCCTGCGGTGTGGATCCGGGCACCGTGCCGCAGCTGAAAGGCACCAGCTTCTACACCAGCCACGAAGCGCTGCTGTTGCCTTACGAACAGGCGATGACCCGCAAGGATTCGCTCACCGGCGATTGGTACGCGACCAGCGCTCACATGCTGTGGATCGGCGATCGTACCCGCTTCCCCGGCAGCGCTCACATCGAATTCGCCCGCGGGATCGGCAATCCGCTCGGCATGAAGTGCGGGCCTTCGCTGGAGCCTGACGCGCTGCTGCGCCTGCTCGATGATCTGAACCCGAACCGTGAGGCCGGGCGCATCACGCTGATCAGCCGCTATGGCCACGACAAGGTCGAAGAAGGCCTGCCCAAGCTGGTGCGCGCTGTCATGCGCGAAGGGCATCCGGTGGTGTGGAGCTGCGATCCGATGCACGGCAACGTCGTGAAGTCTGACAGCGGCTTCAAGACCCGCCCATTCGACCGTATCCTGCGCGAGGTGAAGGGCTTCTTCGCCGTCCACCGCGCCGAAGGCTCGCACCCCGGCGGCATCCATATCGAGATGACCGGTCAGGATGTGACCGAATGCGTCGGCGGGGCCGTGGCGATCACCGAGGAACGCCTTGGCGACCGTTACCACACGCACTGCGACCCGCGCCTCAATGCGGAGCAATCGCTCGAACTCGCCTTCCTCGTCGCCGAAATGCTCAACGAGGCAGCCGGCGGCGGGCGCGAGACGGAGGTCAGCGCCCACGCGGCGTGATGACGGCGCAATTCCTCACCGGTGTGATGATTTTCCGGCAGGCACGCGGCTAGCAAGCGTCTTTCCAGTGTCACGGCGGGCGGGCATAATGCTCGCCGCCGGCGCAGGGCTGGACGGGAGTCGCGCATGCATCGCAGCGAGTTGCAGAATGCTCCGGCAGGTGCCGATGCGCTGGCGGCCCGCTTCCGCGCCACGCGTGCGCTGACAGAGGCGCTGGCCGCACCGCTCTCCGATGCCGATGCCTGCATCCAGTCGATGGAGGATGCGAGCCCCGCCAAATGGCATCTGGCGCACACCACATGGTTCTGGGAAACCTTTCTGCTGCGCGACCATCCGCCGGGATACCGCCCGCGCGAAGGCTGGCCGTTCCTGTTCAATTCCTATTACGAGGCAGAGGGCGCCCGCATATCGCGGGCGGCGCGCGGGATGCTGTCCCGCCCGACACTCGCCGAGGTGCTGGCGTGGCGGGCCGAGGTCAGCGCCGCGATGGAGCCGCTGCTTGGCGATCCGGCGCTCGGCGGCCTGATCGCGCTGGGCGTGGCGCATGAGGAGCAGCATATCGAACTTCTGCTTACCGACATCAAACACGCCCTGTTCCAGAACCCGCTTGGCCCGGCGATGTGGGAGCCTGCAGGCACGGCGCATTCCGCTTCGCCCCCATCTGGCTCTGCCGGCTGGCACCACCATCCCGGCGGGATCGCCCGCGTTGGCCATCAGTCGAAAGGTTTTGCTTTCGACAACGAAGGCCCGGCGCACCGCGTGCTGCTGGAACCCTTCGCGCTGGCCGAGCGGCTGGTGACCAATGCCGAGTGGGACGAATTCATCGCCGACGGCGGCTATGCCGATGCGCGGCTGTGGCTCGCCGATGGCTGGGGCTGGGTGCAGCGCGAGCCGGTTGCCGCGCCGCTGTACTGGCGCGAGGATGGCACGCACTTCACCCATCAGGGCTGGCAGCCACGCGACCCGCACGCGCCTGTCACCCACATCTCGTTCTACGAGGCCGATGCCTTTGCCACATGGGCCGGGGCACGCCTGCCGACCGAGTTCGAATGGGAAGCGATCGCCGGCGGCCGCGATCCGGCGGCCGGCAACCAGCTTGATGCGGCCGCCCCGCCTCTGCCGCGCGGGAGCGCAGGCCTGTTCGGCGATGGCTGGCAGTTCACCCGCTCGGCCTATCTGCCATACCCCGGCTTCCGCGTCGCCGAGGGGGCGGTGGGAGAATATAACGGCAAGTTCATGAGCGGGCAGGTGGTGCTGCGCGGGGCTTCTTGCGCCACCGTCAGGGGCCACTCGCGGCCCTCCTACCGCAATTTCTTCTATCCCCACCAACGCTGGCAGTTCACCGGCCTGAGGCTCGCAAAGGACGCGTGACATGACCAATCCACGGGGCCTCAAACTGGTCGAGCGCGATGCCGGCGGGGTCGTTCTCGCGTTCCGCACGGATGTGCTGGCCGGCCTTGCCGAGCCGCAGAAGGCGATCCCCGCACGCTGGTTCTATGACGATGCGGGATCGCAGCTGTTCGAGGATATCACCCAGCTCCCCGAATATTACCCCACCCGCGCCGAGACCGAAATCCTCACCGGCCGCGCGGAAGAGATAGCCGCGCTGATCGGCGAGCGGCGGGCGGTGGTCGAGTTCGGATCTGGCTCCTCGGTCAAGACGCCGCTGCTGCTGTCGGCGATTGCGCCATCGGCCTATGTGCCGCTGGATATCGCCGGTGATTTCCTGCGCGCCTCCTCGGCGGCGCTGGCGGCGAAATTTCCCGGCCTGCCGGTCTATCCGGTCGAGGCCGATTTCATGCGCCGCGTGGAGCTTCCCGCCGAGGTGGCCGGCCTGTCCAAACTCGGTTTCTTCCCCGGATCGACCATCGGCAACATGATCGCCCGCACCGCGACCGATCTGCTGCGCTCGATGCGCGAGACGCTGGGCGAGGGCGCGCTGCTGCTGATCGGCATGGATCTGGTGAAGGACGAAGAGGTGCTGATTGCCGCCTATGATGACGCGCAAGGCGTAACAGCACGCTTCAACCGCAACCTGCTGGAGCGGATCAACCGCGAACTGGGCGGTGATATCCCGCTGCAATCCTTCGCTCACGAAGCCCGCTGGAACGATCCCTTCGCGCGGATCGAGATGCATCTGGTGGCGCGCGAGGATGTGACCTTCACGGTCAGCGGCAAGCGGTTCGCGATGCGGAGCGGCGAGAGCATCCACACCGAAAACAGCCACAAGTTCACCAAGCGTTCGGCGCAGATGCTGCTGGCCGCCGCCGGATGGGAGCCGCGCGCGCGGTGGACCGATGAAGCGCGGCAGTTCTCGCTGGTGCTGGCCGAATCCTGCCCGCCGCGTTCGGCACCCTGAAACCCGCGCCGCGCTCGTGCGTTGGCGCGGGATGGACGGACATTCGGATTTTCAGGCAGACATTCTCGTTATCGGCGGCGGCATGGCGGGTCTCTCCGCTGCGACGGCGCTTGCCCCCGCAGGCGCGCACATCATCGTGCTCGACAAAGGGCGCGGTCCCGGCGGGCGAATGGCCGCGCGGCGGGTGGAGATCGCGGGCCAGCAGGTCAGCTTCGATCACGGCGCGCAATACTTCACGGCCCGCGATCCGGCCTTCCGCGAGACGGTTGCCGCATGGGAGCAGGCCGGTGTCGCCGCGCGCTGGCCAGCGGCGGGCGAGGATGCCTGGGTCGGCACGCCGGGCATGAACGCCTGTGTCAGGCACATGGCAGCGGGCCTCGACGTGCGCTGGAACGTCCGCGCCGAGCGGCTGCTGCGTGACGGCAGGCTTTGGCAGGTGGAAGCAGGGGAGACCGTCTTCACAGCCGGCACCGTGCTGGTCGCTGTCCCTGCAGAACAGGCGGCAGTTCTGCTGGCAGACGTTGCGCCGGACTTTGCAGCCCGCGCCGCCAGCGTCGCCTCCGCGCCGTGCTGGGCGGTGATGGCGGATTTTCCGGAGCTGCTGCCGGTCGCCGACACCTACCGCTCTGACACTGCGCCTGTCAGCTGGGCCGCGCGCAATTCCGCCAAGCCGGGGCGCAGCGGCACGGAGAGCTGGGTGATCCACGCCGGCCCGGCGCGCAGCCGCGCGTTGATCGACCTGCCCAAGGACGAGGTTGCGCGGCTGCTGCTGGCCGATTTCTTCGCCGCAACCGGCACCGCGCCTGCCGCGCCGCAGCACCTCGATGCGCACCGCTGGCTCTACGCTCAGCCCGAGGCGCGCAAGGGTGTGGGGCCGTTGTTCGATGCCGGATTGCGGATCGGAATCGCCGGAGACTGGCTCCACAGCCCCCGTGTTGAGGGCGCGTGGTTATCGGGCCGGGCACTGGCCGAAGCAGTGGCTCAGGAGCGGCTCGCTAGCACGTCGTAGTGGTGGCCGCGTCCGTATTTGGCGAAGCGGGTGAAGCCAGCGCCGCGCAACAGGCTCTCGATTGCGCCCGCGCTAGCCCAGCGGTCGTCGACCTCGTAGAAGATGTGCGCGACGCGGGCCATGGCCTCGGTCTTGGCGAGTTCGGCGATCACCACCGCCTCCAACCCCTCGACATCGATCTTGACGAACATCGGCAGGTCTCCCGCCAGCAGCGGATCGACCAGCGGTGCGTCGATGGTGTGGATCACCACTCCGCCGCTTG
>JAIEOM010000196.1 GCA_019750455.1 Sphingomonadales bacterium
GCGCGCTTGGCGGTTTCCTGACCCTTCACCTGCCTGAGATCATTGCCGCTCGCGCCCTCTGTCACCGCGCCGCGCGCAGGCTCGGGCAGAACCAGCGTGCCCTTCAGGTGCCCCAGCAGGCTGGTGAGATCGCGCGGGGCGAGGACCGGGACGCCGCTCGCCCAGCGCGCCTCGGGGCCCTGTGTTTCCGGGCAGATGAGGCCGCTGCCCACCTCGCTCGCGTGCAGGGCGGCGATCAGCACGCCGGGGCTGGCGACCACCCGGCCATCCAGCGCCAGCTCACCCACTGCGATCCAGTCACCCAGCTGTTCGGCATCGGTCACGCCCATCGCGGCGAGCAGCGCCAATGCGATCGGGAGATCGTAATGCGATCCGTCCTTGGGCAGGTCGGCAGGCGAAAGGTTGACGGTGATCCGCTTGGGCGGCAGCGCGAGGCCCATCGCGGCCAGCGCCGCCTGCACCCGCTCGCGGCTTTCGCTCACCGCCTTGTCGGGCAGGCCGACGAGGTTGAAGCGCGGCAGGCCCGGGCCGACATGGCACTGCACCTCCACCGCGCGGGCCTCCAGCCCGAGGTAGGCAACCGTCCTCACCAGCGCGACCATCGGCAGCCCCCCATGCTTTATCGCCCGCCCCAAGCGCCGGATTGTGAAGATATTCGAAAGGCTTGTCGAGCGATTAGGGTTAATCGCGCCGCGCGAGCGCGCTCCGCACGAACGCTAAGGCTTTTTTAAAGCATAAATCTTGGCGAAATCGGAAGGGGCGGCGGGCGAAACCTGCGACCCATGAACCGCGTTCTCGCCCTTTTTCTGGCCGTCCTTGCGCTGGTGCTTCCCGGCACCGCGGCACTGGCGCAGTCGGGCGCGCGGGTGGTTGCGACCGTCAGCTGGGTCGAGGAATGGGACCCGGCGACCGGCACATGGGTCCGCGTGGAAGAAGGCCCCGCCACAATTGCCCCGGCCGCGTTCGAAGCGACGACGACCACCACCCAAGACGTGGGCAGCGTCACCATCACCGAGACCGTGATCGAGGCTCAGCCGGTGCGTTTCATCGGCGGTGCGGCGCGACTGCCAGCGCGCTCGGCCGGGATCGCCGCCTTCGGACCGTTCCGCGTGATCGACGAGACCCGCGCCGCACTGGTCGCTCCGACCGACGCCGCCAGCCCGCAGGCGTTTACGGCGATGCTCGCCAGCTTTCCCGCACTGGAAGTGATCGAATTCGTCGATGCGCCGGGCACCAGCCATGATCTTGCTAATCTGCGCCTTGGCCGCGCGATTCGGGCTGCCGGACTGGCGACGCATGTCCCGGCGGGCGGATCGGCACGCTCGGGCGCGGTGGAGCTGTTCCTCGCGGGCACCCGCCGCACGGTCGATCCGGGCGCGCTGTTCGCGGTCCATTCGTGGCGGGACGAGGCCGGGCGCGAGCCTGCCGACTTCGCCCCGGACGCGCCGGAAAACCGCCTCTATCTCGATTACTACGCCGAAATGGGCATGAGCGATGAGGAGGCGCGTGCCTTCTATGCCATGACCAATTCCGTGCCGCATTCGGGTGCGCTGTGGCTGGAAGGGGCGGAGATGGCGCGCTGGATTGCTCCGGCGTCGCGCAGCATGCCTGCTGCGCAGTGGGCGGACGCCGAAAGCGCGCTGCGCCTTGCGCTGGCCCGCTCGGCGCAGACGGTCACCGAACGGTTCGCCGCCGTGCTGCATGGCCCGTGGCAGGCCGGACCGGTCGAAACCGCCGCCCCGCAGCTGGCTTACGCCGCTGCGCCGCTCGGTCTGCTTGACTCAGGGGCGGCTTTCCCATAACGGCCCCGGTCTGTTTTGCGGCTTGCAGCGATGCGGCCCCGGCTGATGTGCCGGTCAGTCTTGAGCCCTTTTGTTTTTCGAGGATGATATGAAGCGTACCTTCCAGCCCAGCAATCTCGTGCGCGCCCGTCGTCACGGTTTCTTCGCCCGCAAGGCCACCCCGGGCGGCCAGAAGGTGCTCCGCGCCCGCCGCGCTCGCGGTCGCAAGAAGCTCTGCGCGTAATTCTTTGCGCACCCGCCTCCGCGGGTGCGATTTCCTCGCTCACGCGACCTGAAGCCCGCGTCGCTGCGGGCGGCCGTTCGGCCTTGCGGGCTCCCTTTGGGAGCCCGTTGACGTTTCTCGGCTTCGCTGAGAAGAACGATTCGGACCGCGCAGCGGTTCGCAAGCGCGCCAGACGTTTTTGGCGCGCACCGGCCGGTAGGCCGAAGCCAAGGCGGACGCCCAAACATTCTGGCGTCCGCCGCCCGGCGTTTGAGGGCGCAAACAAATGACTCAGGCGGCCAGCACCAATCCTTCGATAAAGACGCTGACCAAGCGCGCCGATTTCCTCGCGGCCAATTCCGGCACCCGCAATGCGCGCGCCGGATTCGTGCTGCTGACCCGTCCGAACGAGGGGCAGGGTATCCGCTTTGGAATCACCGTCACCAAGAAGATCGGCAATGCGGTGGTCCGCAACCGCATGAAGCGGCGTTTCCGCGAATTGCTGCGCGCCGCGCTGCCGGCGCAGGGCCTGCCGGACCACGATCACGTGCTGATTGGCCGTGCGGGCGGGGTGGAGCGGGACTTTCACCTGATGGCGGAAGAGCTCTCCAAGGCGCTGGAGCGTGCCCGCGAAGGGCGCGGCGATCCGGCGGGCGGGCGGCGGCCGCGCAAGGGAAACCGGCGCAAATGAAGCAGATCCTCATCCTCATCGCGCGCGGCTGGCAGCTCGGCCCGTCGCGCATCCTGCCGCCCTCGTGCCGCTACTATCCTTCGTGCAGCCAGTACGCGATCGAGGCGATCGGCAAGTACGGCGCGCTTAAGGGTGGATGGATGGCGTTCAAGCGGCTAATGCGCTGCCACCCTTGGGGCGGACACGGTCACGATCCGGTCCCCTGAGGGCCGAAATCCGGGGGGACTGGTAACGGGACCGCCTTAACCCCATAATACACCAATCGTCGCATTCGCTCGGGGCTTGAACTTGGACAATCGCAATCTTCTGCTCGCCGTCGTGCTTTCCGGCCTGCTCATACTGGGGTGGGACGCGGGCCTGCGGTATTTCTATCCGGAGGCTGCGGTCTCCTCGCAGGCTGCTCCGCCGAGCGCGACCAAGGGTGATGCCGCTGCTCCGGCTGCCGGGGCAGGCAATCTCGGCGGTGACGCTGCGGCGCGCAAGGTCGATCTCAAGGCGGCGCTGGCGGGCGGCAACCGCGTGGCGATCGACACCCCGCGCCTGTCGGGCTCGATCAACCTTGTCGGCGCGCGGATCGACGATGTCGAGCTGAAGGACTACCGCGAGACGGTGAAGAAGAATTCGGGTCCCGTGCGCCTCTTCGCGCCCGAAGGCACGCCCAGCCAGTATTTCGCCGAGTTCGGTTTCGTCAGCGGCGGCGCGCGCCAGCCTTCGAACCTCGTGTGGCAGGCGGATGGCGCGAAGCTCACCCCGACGACCCCCGTGACGCTCAGCCGCACCGATGCGAACGGCGTGACATACCGCATCAAGTTCGCCGTCGATGCGAACTACATGATCACCGCCACCCAGAGCGTCACCGCCGGTGCGGCCCCCGCCGTGGTGCAGCCCTTCGCGCTGATCAAGCGCACCAGCACCAACGCGACGATCGACCAGTTTGCTTCGCACTCCGGCCCCGTCGGCGTGTTCGGCGACACGCTGTGGGACCCGCATTCCTATGACGAGCTGGCCGAACTCGGCGGCGAAAGCCCGGAAGGCGCGCCCGATTGGCTGGGCTTCACCGACCAGTACTGGCTCGCCGCGCTGGTCCCGGGTGACGGCAAGGGCAACGTCAAGGTCGACGATGCGGGCTTCCGTTCGCTGGGCGACAAGCTGTTCCGCACCGATCTGCTCTACGGCGCGACCACCGTGCCCGCCGGCGGCACCATGACGCAGGAAACGCGCCTTTATGCCGGGGCGAAGGACAGCCAGATCCTCGATGTCTATGAAGACGGCGGCATCACCAATTTCGGCCTCGCGATCAGCTGGGGCTGGTTCTGGTTCTTCGAAAAGCCGATCCTGTGGCTGCTGCGCACCCTGAACGGGTTGGTCGGCAATTTCGGGGTGGCGATCATCCTGCTCACGGTGGTGATCCGCGGACTGATGTTCCCCGTCGCGCAGAAGGGCTTCGCCTCGATGGCGGCGATGAAGGCCGTGCAGCCGCGGATGAAGGAGATCCAGGAGCGCTTCAAGGACGACAAGCAGCGCCAGCAGCAGGAGATCATGAAGCTCTACAAGGACGAGAAGGTTAACCCCCTCTCGGGCTGTCTGCCGATGGTGATCCAGATCCCGGTGTTCTTCGCGCTCTACAAGGTGCTGGTGCTCGCCATCGAGATGCGGCACGAGCCGTTCATCCTGTGGATCAGGGACCTTTCGGCGCCCGATCCGGCGCATATCCTCAACCTGTTCGGCCTGCTGCCCTTTACGGTGCCCGAAGCCAGCTTCCTTGCCATCGGCCCGCTCGCGGTGCTGCTGGGCATCACCATGTGGCTGACCTTCAAGCTCAATCCGAGCGCGATGGATCCGGTGCAGCAGCAGATGTTCGCGATCATGCCGTGGATCCTGATGTTCGTGATGGCACCCTTTGCGGCAGGTCTGCTGCTCTATTGGGTGACCTCGAACATCCTGACCGTGGCGCAGCAGAGCTATCTGTACTCCAAGCATCCGCAGTTGAAGGCGGCGAATGCGGCGGAGAAGGCGAAAGCGGCGAAGGGATAGCCGCGTGACCGATCCCGAAGACCTGCAAGCGCGCGAGGAAGCCGCATCGAAGCTCTTTTCGGGGCCGGTCGATTTCCTGCGGTCCGCGCCGCAGTTGCAATTCCTGCCCGATTCGCAGGTGCCCGAAATCGCCTTTTGCGGGCGGTCGAACGTGGGCAAATCCTCGCTGCTCAACGCACTGACCGGCCGCAAGTCCATCGCGCGGGCATCGGTGACACCGGGGCGCACGCAGGAGCTGAACTTCTTCGATGTCGGCCGCCCGGAAGAGGAAGGCGCCCTGCCGCTGTTCCGTCTGGTCGACATGCCCGGCTATGGCTTTGCCAAGGCGCCGGTGAAGGTGGTCGAAAAGTGGAAGGCCCTGGTCAACAGCTACCTGCGCGGGCGGCAGGTGCTGGCCCGCACGCTGGTGCTGGTTGATAGCCGTCATGGCCTGAAGGAGGTCGACCGGACGATGATGACCATGCTGGATCAGGCCGCGGTCGGATACCGGATCGTCCTCACCAAAACCGACAAGATCAAGGCGAGCGAGCTGGCGGTGGTGGCGGAAAAGACCGCCGCCGAAGCCAAGAAGCACGTCGCCGCGCACCCGGAAATCCACCTGACCAGCTCCGAGAAGGGCATGGGCATCGCTGCCTTGCGTGCCGCCGTCGTCGCCGACGCGCTGGGTGAAGGGTGGATGGGGTAGGTCTATTCCTTGGAGCGGCGGAAGCCCGCGGCCATGGCCTCACTCTCGGTGCAGAACAGCGCCTCGGGACGGGTCGCGTCGTAGTATTTTTGGCCGGGCAGGTGGTAGATGTGGCCGCCGTAGCGACTGTGATTGCCCTTGATCGCGCACCCGAATGTACTGGTGAAGCGGCGTTCGGGGGCGGCGCGTCGCGGCGCGGGACGGGCGTGACGCGCTGTCCGTTCAGCACTGACCGGTTGCGTCGCAAGGCGCGGGTTGGCCGCGCGCCATGCCGAGGGCACCTCGAACTCGCTGGACCAGAGTCCGGACTTTAGCTGTTGTGCGATGTTTTGTGCTTCGAGGTATTCGGGCGGCGCATCGTCTGCAGGGACGGCCATCCCCCGGCGCACCATCTCACGCCCGAGATCGAACACGGCGTTTTGACAGGTGGCAAGGGTTCGCCCGTACATGTCTGTCCCTTGTGCCGTGCATTCGAGGAATCTGCTGGCGAGGATCTCCTGCAAGGTCGCGGTGGCATCCTGTCCGCAGGCCCAGGGCTGTCCGGCGCGGGTGCAGTTTTGCGCGCTTTCCGGCGCGTCGATCCCGATCAGGCGAATGCGGGTGCCGGTCATGTCGATAGTATCGCCATCGACGACGGTGGCAGGACCGGACAGGATGTTGGCCCCGGCCGGGACGGCGATAAGCGCAGCGAGCGCCAGCAGGATCGAGCGTTTGGTCACCTGCGAAGGCTAGCGGCGCGGCGGTTAACAAGCCGTAACCTCTGCAGGAGGCTCGTCCGAGCCTACTCCACCCGCGCGCGGAAGCGGATTGTGAAGCTGGGCTGGCTGGTCCCGCTGGTAGCTGCGGCCATCGTGCCTGTGGGGTTGATGCGGATGCCGCGCACGTTGGGATCGAAGGCGCCGGTGGGCGTGTAGGTGAAGGCCGTCGTCCCCCCCGGTGCCGAGGAGAAGCGCACCATCGTGCCCGCGTTGAAAGCATTGAGGCCACTCGTGGGAGTGCCGTTGGTGAAGGTCACCGGCGTGCCGGTGGCAAAGGCCATCTGCGCGGGCATCACGTCGATGATTACGATCGAGCTCGAATCCACCGCCAGATTGCCGACATTGCGGACCGTGATCGCATATTCCACGATCGCGCCCGGGATCAGCTTGGGATTGACGGTCCCGTTGCGCGGATCGGAGATGACCCGGCTGGTCTTCTCGATCACCAGTGTCGCGGTGGAGCGGGCGGTGTTGGTGATGGTGCAGGTGATGGTATCGCCAGGCCGCGGGGTGATCGTTCCTCCTACAGCGGTTGGCAGCGCGGTGGTCGAACCGGCAGTCGCGTTCGAACAGGCCATCGTGACCGTGTAGTTGCCGAGGTTTGCCGTGCCTGCGGCGATCTCGTCGAGGGTGTAGGCGCGCTGGTTCACCACCTGCACGAGGCCGGTGTCCCCGGTCCCGGAGGTGACCGTGCTTCCGGTGCCTGTGGTGGTCGAAGATGCGGTGACGGTCGATCCGTCACGGATACGCACAGCGAACTGGTCTGTCGCGAACCGCCGCGAACTGCCCAGCACCTTGCGCACCCGCAGCCGTGGCTGGGCGCCGACCTGGAAGGTGCAGACCAGAAATTCGCCGAATTCGAGCTGGCCGATGCTGGTGTTGATGGTCGACAGGTTGTTGGGCAAGGCGGCGCGGGTGGTGCCTGCGGTGTTCACGCAACTGAGGTTCGCCGTGTAGGAGGATATCGCGCTCGCGCTCCCTGCGGCCATGGCAAGGCGCAGGGTGATCGGGATGCCCGCCGACATGCTGAGCGGCGCGGTGGAGAACGGGCCGGTGCCGGTTCCGGTGGTCGTGCCGCTGCTGATCGCGGTGCCGGTGGCGGTCGAGGCAATCTGGAAGCTCAACTGGTCCGCCGCATTGACGCGCGTGCCGAGGATCTGGGTCTGGAGCCGGATGGTTGCGAAGCGGATCGCGAACATCACGCCTTGCAGGCCGCCGGATTGGGTCTGCACCGTCACACTCGTCGGGCTGTTGCTGCCGAGGATATAGGCCCCGACAGTGCCCGGTGTGCCGGTGATGGTGACATTGCCGGAGCCCACGCCGCTGATCGGCGGCATGGTCGAACCCGCGATCGGCGGAACCGAATCCAGCAGCTGCCATGCGCCGCCGTTGGAGGTCAGGCGGATCGCTTCGTTATCGTTGCTCGATTCGGCATCGGCGACGACGAAGGAGTAGACCGTCACGCCGCCACCTGCCGGGGGGGTGATGGCGATGTTGGTGATCGCGATGGTGCTGGTGCCGGCCTGCGCGGAATAGAGCACCGGGCGGCCCGGTATGCCGATGAAGGCAGCGTTACCCACCGCCGCGCCTGTCCACGACGGGGCGGGCACGTCATTATAGGCCGGGTTGGTGCCGGTGACGCGGGCATTGAAGCGCAGCACCGAGCCATCAGGCAGGGTGAAGGCGAGGTTCTGCCCGGTCGCGCTGCGCGCGATGGCATCATCGTAGGCGGTCATGTTAAGCCAGCAATAGGTCTGCCAGCTTGCCGGGGCCGTGCCCTGGCTGGTCGCCTGCGCGCAATCCTGCGCCTGCGCGGCAGGGCTCCACAGGACAGCACATGCCATCAGCAGCAGCGCCAGCCAGCGGCGCAGGTGGAGCAGGCTCGCAATCATACGTGGCGAATAGGAAAACATGGTAAACAGACGGTTAGCGAACCGCTCTCTGCTGCGCCCGCCCATAGTCAGCGCCCCAGACCCAGAATGCCGAGGCTGCCGGCATCGAACTTCATCCTGATCGCCGCAAACGCGCCCTTGTCGGTGTTGCGCATCGGGCCGAAATCGCCGTCGCGGAAGCCTTCGATGTTGTAGCCGAGGGTGAGCAGCATGCCGTCCACCGGGACAAGGCCAAGGGTCGGACCATAGGCGAAGCTGGTCACTTCATCCTCCAGGCTGCTGCGCACCGTGGTGCTCGCGCCGATCTCGATCCGCTCGCCAATGCCGATGCGCGCATCGCCGCCGACCAGCACGGCGGTGCCGGTGAATTCGGTGCCTTCGAACTGGTCGAGGCTGTGGCGTGCGCCCACGAACAGGGCGAATTCGTCGCGGCGCACTTCGGCACCCGCATCGTCAGTCCCGCGCGGGCTGAGATTGGCCGAGACGCTGCCGACCAGACGGCGCGAGGTGGCATTGCCATCAACCGTAAGCGCCGTGCGGCCAGCCCCGCCTGCTCCGCCGATCTCCCCCGCGACACCGCCGATGATGCGGTCGCTGCGGTATTCGATACGGCCGAGCATCGCGAAGGGCGAGTGCGAGGGGCGGTGGGCGAAGGCGATGCTGGCATCGAGGATTTCGGCCGTGGCACCGCCGACAGCTTTGGAATGCGTCCAGGTCACGCCCGAACCGACCAGGCTGCCTTCGCCGAGCTGGCGGATCGCGCCGAGCAGCGCGCCCTTGCGGTCGGCGGTCTCGCCGTCGCGCACTTCGCCGCGGGCAGTCACGCTCCAGCGGTCCTTGCGCCAGGCCGCGCCGAAGGTGACGGCGGTGAAGTCCTCGAACAGCAGGTTGCCGGTGATCTGCCCGCCGCTCGCCGCCGGCTGGGCGGGGTTGACGAGATCGCCCGCGGCAGGCTGGCCGCCGATGGTGCGGTTGCCGTCGATCGTGGCATCCACGGTCAGTTCCGGGGAAACCTGCAATGTCTGCGACACGCCGAAGGCGGCGAAGCTGCGGTTGCCGTTTTCGCCGATGCTTTCCTGCCCGACGGTGGTGGTCACCTGACCGCCCTGCCACGGCGCGACTTCGATCCCGCCGCGCAGCTGACGGGCCTTGATGCGCTCGCCGTTGCTGATTTCATAGGTGCCCACCAGCCGCACGTCCGGGGTGATGGCATAGCGCGCGCTGAAGCGGTGGCGCGCGGGCAGATCGACGCTTTCGGTCTTGTCGAGCGCGATGGCGGTGCCGGCGGAAAGTTCCAGCTTGTTGTTGAGCATGCGCTGGGTCGCCCCGGCTTCCAGCACGGTCGAGGCAGCATGGCCGCCATCGGCAAGGCGATCGTCGAAGTGCACGAGGCCGAGGCGCAGGTTGGTCTGCTGACGGGTCAGCGCCAGCTGGCCCTGTGCAGCGCGGCGGCGGGCCGCATCGATCAGGCTCTCGTCCTGCCACACGCTGCCGGTGAAGTTGAGTTCATCGGTCAGCAGCACGCGTCCGTCCACACCCACCTTGCGGCGGCCCCGTTCGACAGCGTTCTGCTGGCCGATCCCGTAATCGGCATCGATCTGGCGGGCATAGGCGATCAGATCGACGCTGCCGGTCTGGTGCTGCACTTCGGCCAGCCAGCCTTGCGCGCTTTTCCCTTCCCGCTGGCTGACAGCGACTTCGGCGCGCACTTCGGTGTTGTCGCCGATCCGCGCGAGCACGTCGACCGCGCCGATATCGGTGCGCTGCGTCTGTCCGCGCGCGCCTTCGAGTCCGGCATCGCTGATTGCGCTGGCGCCGATGCGGATCTTGCCGTCCCCGCTCGTCCAGTCGGCGCGCGCGCCCGCGTTCCATTCAGCCTCGCCCGCACCATCGGTTTCGAACTCGATGACGATGAACTGCGGATTGAGGTTCTCGTCGCGGCTCAGCACCGGGGCCTTGAAGCGGATCGTGCCGGCCAGCAGGTCGAGCTCGTAATCGGTGAAGCGGGTCAGCGTGCGGGTGGAGACGATCTGTTCGGGGCGGAAGCGGTCGCGCACTTCCAGCGTCACGCGCTCGGAATTGGCGAGGATGCGGCGGCTGGAAAGGCTGTAGGGTCCAGAAATACCCTGGCCCTGGATTTCCTGGCGCTGGAAGCGGCTGGCGATTTCGGCTGCGAAGCCCTGCGCCTTCACACCGCCCACGCGCGCCTCGCCCATCACCCCGGTGGCGGTACGATTGTAGGCGGCAAGCCGGGTCTGGTTGAAGGCGGTCTGGAAATCGCCATAGAGCGCGTAGAAGCTGGCGGTTTCGATGCGGACATACAGCTTCTCGCGGCTGGCGGCATCGAACTGGCGCGCCGAGGCATCGCCAAACACGGTGTAATAGGCGTTCGGATCGATCGCGCCGAGCACGCGCTGGTCCTCGCGCTGCTTGGCGCTGTCATAGGCGAGGGTCAGCAGATACTTCCCGAGCACGCGGCCCTTGGCATAGAGCGCGACGCGCGCATCATCGCCAAGATCGCTGTCGAACTGGCCGGCGCGTTCCATGTTGTCGGCCACCGAACGCGCGCCCACGGTGCCTTCGGCAAGGCCGATCACAGTCCATTCGACCGCACCCGGTTCGACCCAGGCTTCCAGTTCCTGGCGGCGGGTGATCTCGCCATCGTCGAAGGTGAAGTCGAGACGCAGCGAGCCGCTGACCATGGTCGGGGCAAGCTCGATCTTCGCGATGCCTTCATTGCCCTGCACCACCCAGCGCGCCGCCATCGGGGTCGTGCCGGTGAGCTGGTTCAGCTGCTGGCGGTCGATCTGTTCGGCGCTCTGGTAGGGGGCGTTGAGGGTGAAGCTGCCGGAAATGCCTTCGCGCAGCGGCCGGTTGTTGCGGTCCAGCACGCGGATCGCCACCACCGGGCGGGTGCGCCCATCGGCGACGAGGTTGGACTGGTCGCGCAGGAATTCGACCTTGGCGGGCGCGCGGGTGAAGAACACCTCGCGGGTGAAGGTCTTGGAGACCTCGCCGAAGGAATTGAGGATGCGCGCTTCGAGCATGGTCCGGTCGGTCAGCAGGGCGACACCGCGCCACTGGCTGACGGCCCACTTGCCCTTTTCCGGGGTCTGGGTGCCTTCGAAGGCGAGTGGTTCGACCGGCTTGCCATCGACGAACAGCTGCACGGTCTGGCCGCGGCGGTGGCGCACGGCAACCTTGATGGCGGGCGCGCGCGGGTTGGCATCGGGGGTGGGCGCGAGGAAGCCATCTTCGCCATCACCCAGGGCGACGTAATCGGTGGCGGCGGGGGCGGCGTCCTTGGACGGCTCGCCAGCGGCGGGGGCCTCCGCCGGGGCGGGAGCGGCGCGCGCGCCTTCGGGCAGCTCGGCATGGAAATCGGCGACCGCAAGGCTGCCGCCCTGGCCGGTGGCAAAGCGCGAGATCGCGCTGCCCGCGCTGCGGGTGGAGCGGGTGCAATCGACGAAGCGGCCGCCTTCGGGCAGGGTCATCGGCGCAACCTGCACCACGTGGGTGCCGGGGACGACGCCTTCGAAGTGGTAGCGCCCGTCGCCATCGGTGATCGCGAAGCTGCCGTCTTCCAGCATAACGCGCACGCCCGGAATGCCGCGACGCTCGGCTTCGGGCAGCGTGCACGCGCCCTCGGTAATGCGTCCGATGATGGTCATGCGGTCGGCGATCCCGTCACGCGCGATGTCGACGGCGGCATCGGCGCGCACTTCGCGGCCCAGCGCGTCGCGGGCTACGGCAAGGTTGACTGCGCGGCCCGGCGCGGCGTCGGGGCGGACGCTCATCGCATAGGTCACGCGCGCCGAAGTGCCCGCCGCCAGATCGCCGAGGGCGACGGTCAGGGTGCTGCCGTCGGGCGCGATGGTCACTGTCTGGGGTGCGGGCGTGCCGTTCACCCGGACACTATCCGGACGCAGGCGCAGCCAGCGCGAGGGCGTGTCGGTGAGCGTCACGCCGCGGCGCACGCGCGCGGGATCGGTGTTGCTGACGGTGAGGGTGTAGAACACCACGTCACCAGCCTGCACGCGGGTGCGCGATGCGGTTTTCACGAGACCCAGATCGGCCGCCGGACGATCCACCGGCAGGTCGACCTCGAAGGGCACGGGGGTGTCGAGCACGAAGATGTCACCGAAGGATCCTTCGCGGATCACATAGGGCTGGCCGTTCGGGCGCGTGACCCGGGCGAGCACCTCGCGCGGCACGACAGAGGGGGGCGGTGTAGGGGGCGGGCGGCTCGACCGCGAGGCGGAAGCGCCCCTGAGTGGTGAGCGGGAACCAGAATTCGCCCGCGGCCATCGGGAAGGCATTGCCTGCGCCATCGGTGATGGTCTGGCCGCTCACCACGCTGGAAGGCCACGCCGTCACGCCGTCGGGCGCGAAGACGATGGCGGGGGCGCCGGTATCGGCATTGACCAGCGTCACGCGCGCGCCGCTGACAGGTTCGCCGGTCTCGCTGTCGAAGACCATGCCGAAGGGGTCGACCAGCACGGTGACATCGGCCGACACGAGGGTCGCATCGCTGCCCGGGCGCACAGCGGCCACGGTGATGCGCGAATCCGCGCCGACGCTGAGGCGGCAGTCTTCCTGCACGACCGCCGGCGGGATGCGCAGCGTATCGATCACGCCGGCAAAGATGCCGCTGTTGGCCTCGGTCTCGAACACGGTCATCGTCTCGCGATCACCTTCGATGGTGGTGAGCACGACGGTGAGGCTGTCGATTGCAGCCGGATCGCGGTTGGCGGCGGCGGCGTTGATCTCGAAGAACAGGGGTTCGCCGCCGCGCAGCCGGTCGGTCTGCTGGACGGTGGCGGTTGAGGTGCTGGAAATGGCCGGAGCGCCGCCTGCGAGGTCGCCCGTGTTCAGGGCGCTCAACCTCTGGGCCGGTGCCGCAGAGGCGGTGCACCGCGGCGTGCGGTAGACCAGCTCGGAACCCGCACCTGTGCCCGGTGCCCGGCGATAGACGCGGATCGACGGGGGCACGGCAGGCTGTGCGCTGACTTCGAAGCGCACGATGTTGCTGGAAATGCGCTGGCGTGCGCCGCCCTCGTCCCAACTCGCCTCGGCGACGTTGGTGACGCTGCGGGCGGTCGCATCGCCGGTCGATTGGGCGTGAACCCCTCCCTGCGCCAGCCCGAACGGCAGCAGTGCTACCGCGAAGGCTGCCGTCAGGCGGCGCAGAGAGGGGGAAACACGCAAGACCCTATGTCCCGATCAGGCTTAGTTGATCGTGACCTGGAAGTAGAGCGAGCGCGTCTGGCCCGCTGCTACATCGCTCAGCGCGCCGCTGACGCGGTCACGCCCGCCGACTCCGGCGCCGGCGGTGAAGTTGCCGCCAGCGGTGCCGCTGTTCGCCGAGCAGGTCGCATCGCCGTTGACGAAGATGCCGAACGCCGAAGCGAAGGTCACATCGTCAGGCAGATCGTCGACCAGGTTGACGTCGGTCGCGGTTGCCGCACCTGAAGCGTTGGCCACGGTGATGCAGTATTCGACCGTCGCGCCGGGAATGGCCTTCGGATTGTTGGTGAGGTTGACCGGATCGCTCACGACGCGGCTCGACTTGAGGACGGTCAGAAGCGCGCCGGACACGCTGTAGCGGCCCTGGGCCGAGAAGCGTCCGTCGTTATCGCCGTCGGCCACGCCCGAACCGTCGAACAGCACTGTGTCGATGCCCGCGGTGTTGCCGCCAGCGGTGCCCGACAGCACGCCGCCGAGTGTACCGGCGGTGCCGGATGCGTGCGCAGCAGCCGTCAGGTTCACGTCGAAGGTATCGCCGTTCACCGCGTTGATGCTGATGTCGGAGACGACCAGCACCGCGACGGAGGCGTCTGCGGCGACTTCATCGAGGAAGGTGATCGGACCGGCAGCCAGTTCGGCATCGTCGAGCACGCGGTCGCCGTCGAGATCGCGGTAGATGCGGATGTTGCTGATGTCCGCCGCGTCGCCGCCAGCCAGTGCGGTGGTCAACGCGAAGTCGACCGTGCTGTTCGACAGGTTGGTCACATCGAAGGCGAGCACGCGGTTGGTCTGGTTCGGCGAGACCGAAACAGGCGTGGTGATCGCGGTGACGGTAACGTTGACGCGCTGGTCGACAGTGAAGCTGTCGGTCGCCGTCTGGGCATTCTGCGCGACGCCGCCGACATTGTAGCTGACGGACACGTTGTTGGTGATGGTCGTGCCTGCGCTGGTCCCTTCGGCCAGGGCAGGCGTGCTGGACATGGCGACGAGCGCAACCGCGCTCACCGCACCCAGCAATTGCTTGGTGGTCTTCATGGTTATGGTCCCGAGTGTTTGCACCGCGTCAAAGGTTCCGCCCGCGGAGCTTGGCGGTTATCGCCCGCCGGTCAGCGGATGATGGCTGGATAGGTGAGTCTCCCCGAAGCGCCGGGCGCGATGCTCGCCAGCACCCAGCGGACGTGGGTCACGTCGGCATGGGTGGCGGGACGCGTCGTCCCGTCGGGATTGGTCATGGACAGCGTGGCCAGCGCGCCCCAGGTCTTGCCGCCGTCCACCGACACATCGAGCGCCGGATCAGCATCGGGTGCGAGCCGGACCGCTGCGGGCAGCGGGTTGGTGACAACGAAGTTGCTCACCGCCTCGGCGCCCTTGTTGGCGTAGTCGGTGCCAAACACCAGCCGGTCGCCCGGGATGATGGTGGCCGGATCGACCAGCTCGGTGCGCTCCTTGCCGTCGGCGTCGGTCACGGTCTTGACCGCCTTCACATCGCCGCTGAGCGTGATCGGGCTGCCATTGCCCTGAGCGGCAGCTGGCAGAACAGGCATGGCAAGGCTGGCCATGGCGGCGCAGGCGAGCACGAGCTTGGAGATGGTCTTCATATTGCGGCCCCTGGTGACTCGGTTGTTGTCTTATCTGTCGATGGTGACGTCGAAGGTGATCGCGCGGGTCGTGCCCGCCGGCACGCTGCCGAGGGTGACGGCGACCCCGCCGGCTTGCGAGGCGGTGCCCGCATCGACATCGGCCGCATCGGTGAGCGTGGCGGTATCGAGCGTCAGGGTGCCCGGCACATAGGTCGTGCCGGCCGGGATGGCGTCGGACACGACGAGGCCGGACACGGCACCGGTGCCGCTCACGCGGGCTTCGATGGTGAAGGTCGCGATTGCTCCGGGCACGGCGCTGGTCCCGCCGAAGGGATCGCGCACGGCGACCGACTTGACGAGGCTGACGCTCGCAACTGTGCCGATCAGGCTGCCACGCGCCGTGGCGAGCGCGCCGGTCGCGCCGACCACCGCATCGCCGCCGTCAACGCCCTGGCCGGCGAAGCTGGTGCCGGGGGTGCCGCTGCCGGTCACCGCAGCAGCGGTCAGCGCGACGTTGCTGGTGTCGCCGTCGGCCACGGACTGCGGCACGGTGACGAGCGCGAAAACCGTAAGGCGCGCATCGGGCGCAAGCACCGGCGTGGTCTGCGGCGAGGCGAGGATCTGGTCGACCCCTTCGTCATAGATGCCATTGCCGTTGCTATCGATTGCAATGGCGCGAAGCGTGACATCGAAGTCATTGCCGGCAACCGCCGTTTCGGCGGTCAGGCGGAAGGCTTCGGGGCCGTTGCCCTGGTTGGTCACTTCAAAGGTCAGCACCGCATCCCCCGCGCGGGCGGTGACGGGACCGGGATCGAGCGAGGTCACCGTGACATCGAGCAGTTCGTCCACCCGCACAACGACGGTGTTGGAGTTGATGGACCGCGGCGTTCCCGCTTCGTCGAAGCTGGCGACGGCGGTGTTCTCGATCAGCGTGCCAGCGGTCACCCCGGCGGCCAGCGCAGGTGCGGCATGGCCGACCAGCATGGCGGGGGCGAGGATTGTGGCGAGCGATGCGTAAAGGCGAGCATGTGTTGTCATGCCCGGGAGAACTACGGAGAAATGGTTAGCAATCCGTTAGTCATCAAAATGAGTTACCAACATTTTACAATATGATTTATATGTTTTTTCAGGTAGCAAACAGGTTGGCCGGATCGGCGAAAGCCTTGAACTCCAGCGCGTTGCCGCTGGGATCGCGCAGGAACATCGTTGCCTGCTCACCCGGCTGACCCTTGAAGCGGATCGTGGGTGCGATCACGAATTCGCAGCCGCCGTCCCGCAGGCGCGCAGCCAGTGCCTCCCAGTCGGCCATCGTCAGCACCAGCCCGAAATGCGGGACCGGCACGCCGTGGCCATCGACATGGTTGCTCGCCCGGTCGCCCGCCTGCCCCGGCGCAAGATGGGCGACGATCTGGTGGCCGTGAAAATCGAAATCGATCCACTCGTCCGACGAACGCCCCTCGCCGCAGCCCATCACATCGCCATAGAAGCGGCGGGCCTCGGCGAGATCATCGACCGGGAAGGCGAGGTGGAAGGGGGGCAGGGTCATGGCGGGGGCTCCTTGTTGCGTGCCGAATAACCCGTTCAGCCTCGACAGGGGAAGCCTGAATTCCTAGGGGTGCGCGACATCCCGTCTCGCAGGTGGAGCGCAGACCCATGAAACTCATCATCGGCAACAAGAACTATTCCAGCTGGTCGCTGAGAGGCTGGCTGGCCGTCAAGCAATCGGGCCTGCATTTCGATGAGCTCACCGTGCCGATCATGGGCGAGGAGTGGGACCGGCTGAAGGAGGAGATGGGCGAGGTCCAGCCCTCCAGCGGCAAGGTGCCGATCCTGTGGGACGGCGAAACTGTGGTGTGGGACAGTCTCGCCATCCTTGAATATTGCGCCGACCGTGTGGGGCGCGAGCGGTTCTGGCCGAAGGACGACACCGCCCGCGGCATGGCCCGCGCGATGGTCGCGGAGATGCATTCGGGATACCAGAGCCTGCGCCGCGAGCTGCCGATGAACATCCGCCGCCGCGTGGAGCTGCCGGGCATCGCCGAGCAGACCAAGCATGATATCGTGCGCATCCTCGGGCTGTGGGCCGAAGCCCGCGCCCGCCACGGCAGCGCGGGGCCCTATCTGTTCGGAACCTTCGGCGCCGCCGACATCTTCTATGCCCCGGTGGTGACGCGCTTCGTCACCTACGGGATCGGCGTCCCCGGCTTCGCGCAGGCCTATATGCAGGCGATCCTCGAACATGACTGGATGCGCGAATGGATCGGCGCGGCCGAGGAAGAGGAATGGGTGATCGAACAGTTCGAGATGGTGCGCTGATGATGAAGCGGCTGCTTGCCCTGCTGGCGGTGCTGCTGGCACTTGCTCCGGTCCCCGCTGTGGCATGGGGTGAATATGCCCACCGCCAGACCGCAAGCATCGCCGAGGCGAACGTCTCGCCGGAAGTGCGCGCGAAGATCCGGGCGCTGCTCGCCCGCCAGAAGGATCTTGCCACGCCTGATTGCCCGCTCGGGACGTTGCAGGATGCCGCCGTGTGGCCCGATTGCCTGCGCGGCGAGGGCTGGCGCTGGGGCTATACCTTCGCCTGGCATTACCGCACGGCGCCGGTGTGCAAGGCCTTTGACCCCCGCGCCAACTGCGCAGGCGGCAATTGCGTCACCGCACAGATCCAGCGCGCGCAGCGGGTGCTCGCCGATGAACGCCTGCCGACCCACGAGCGGCTGGAGGCGCTCGCCTTCATGGTGCACTTTGCGGGCGATGTGCACATGCCGCTCCACTCGGGCGACAACGAGGATCAGGGCGGCAATGCCCGCAAGGCGGATTACGGGATCAAGCCGGGGCTGAACCTGCATTCGATCTGGGACGGCCCGCTCGCCGAGCGTGCGATCAGCGATCCCGCCGATCCGGTGGTGCGCCGCTACACCCCCGCCGAGCGCGCCGAACTTGCTGGCGGATCCCCCGATGACTGGGGCCGCGAGAGCTGGGAAATCGCCCGCAGCTTCGTCTACCCCACCGCCTTCGATACCGAGAACCTGTGCGACGGCACCCTGCCGGAAAAGACCGCGCTGTCGCAGGAGGATATCGTGCGCGGCGTGCCCATCGCGCGGCAGCGGGTGCTGCAATCGGGCCTCAGGATCGCAAGGCTGCTCGAAGAGGCCTTCCAGCCCGGTCCGTTGGTGCCTGACGAGCCGCGCCGCCGCCGGAACTAGCCGAAAGCCTTGGCGAGGAACCACACGGCCACGCCGAGCATCGCCAGCGCCAGCACCCGCCGCACGATCCGCGCCCGTGCCTCTGCCATCAGCGCCGCGCGGACGTGACCGGCGCTCAGCACCAGCGCGAGATGGATCGCGGTCGCGATGCCGACGCTGATCGCGGCGAGGGTGAGGCCCTGGGCAAAGGTCGGCTGCCCGCTGGCTACGAATTGCGGCATCACCGTGATCATGAACAGCGCCGATTTGGGGTTGAGCAGGTTGATGACGAACCCTGCCATCGCGTGACGGTCCTCGCTTGGCCGCGGGGTGGCGGCGGGGGAGCTCTCGCCGGCGTCTCTCCACGCCTCCCACGCCAGCCAGCCCATCATCGCTGCCGCCAGCACCGACATGACCTGCGTCAACCCGTCCCCCTGCGCAAGGATCAGGCTCGCTGCCAGCACGCTCACCGCAGCATTGGCCGCAAGCCCGGCCGCCACGCCGCCGATCGCCGCCAGCCCTGCGCGCCGCCCTTCGGACAGGGTCAGAGTCACCAGCCACGCCATGTTTGGGCCGGGCGTCAGCTCGATGATGAGCACCGCCAGAGCAAATCCAGCGAGATCGATCACGGCGTGCGGCGCGCGTCGTAACGGGTGCCGTCCTTGCGGGCGTAGCCATCCGCGTCGAACACCATGTCGATATCGGAATATTCGCCGCTGTCGCCCTCGCGCGCGCCCGCGCTGATGGCGACGAAGGTGCAGGGCGCATCGGAGCGATTGTGGAGGTGATGCCCGTTGGCCTCGCCCGCCGGGAAGGCCAGCACGTCGCCCGGCCCCACCGGAGTCTCGCCGGAATCGTCGATCAGCACCGCCTCGCCCGTCAGCATCACCAGCAGCTCGTCTTCCTCGCGGTGCCAGTGGCGCTGCGAGGAATAGGCCCCCGGCAGCAGGGTCACATGGCTTGCGCCCATCCGCGTGAGACCCGCCACCGGCGCGAGCCGGCGATACCAGCGCCCCGAAACCGCTGCATCGAAGGGCGCGGGGTAGCCGGTGGCATTGGTCTGGGGAATCGCGGCAAGATCAAGCTTGGGCATTGGCGGCAACTCCTGCTAGGCCCTTCAGCATGCTCGACGTCACCGACCTTGCCAAGCGCCTGATCGCCGCGCCTTCCGTGACGCCCGCGACGGGCGCGGTGTTTGCCGAGCTTGAGGCAATGCTGGCGCCGCTGGGCTTTGCGGTCCATCGCTTCACCCGGGGCGAGGGGGCAGAAGGATCGGACGAGGCACCGGTCGAGAACCTGTTCGCTCTTCGCGCAGGCCCGCCGGGATCGCGCCACTTCGCCTTCGCGGGGCACCTCGATGTCGTGCCGCCGGGGGAGGGGTGGGCCTCCGATCCGTTCGAGCCGCAGGTGCGCGGCGAATTGCTCCACGGGCGCGGGGCAGTGGACATGAAGGGGGCGATCGCGGCGATGGTGGCTGCGGTTGCCGAAGTGCCGCAGAACGCCGGCACGATCAGCTTCATCATCACCGGCGACGAGGAAGGCCCCGCACTCCACGGCACCCGCGCGCTCATCGATTACATGGAAGCCGCAGGCCACCAGCCCGATCTGTGCCTTGTGGGTGAGCCCACCAGCGTCAACCGCCTCGGCGACATGGTGAAGATCGGCCGCCGAGGATCGGTCAATATCTTCATCGATGTCGATGGCACGCAGGGTCACGTCGCCTATCCGCATCTTGCCGATAACCCGCTGCCGAAACTGGTCGCGATCCTTGGCGAGCTTGACGCGCTCACGCTGGATACGGGCACGAAGTGGTTCCAGCCCTCCAACCTCGAAATCACCGACATCAACGTCGGCAACCGCGCGCATAATGTCATCCCCGCCCGCGGGGACGCGCGCATCTCGATCCGCTTCAACGACCTGCACACCGGCAAGAGCCTGTCCGACCGCGTCTGCGCCATCGCCGCAAAGCACGGCGGCACGGCGCGCCCGATCATCTCGGGCGAGCCGTTCCTGACCGAGCCGGGGGCCTTCTCGAAGCTGGTCAGCGCCGCTGTCGAGGCGGAAACCGGCGTCGTGCCCGAACTTTCCACCACCGGCGGCACATCGGACGCGCGCTTCCTGCGCGCAGTGTGCCCTGTCATCGAATTCGGCCTGTGCAATGCGACGATGCACAAGCGCGACGAGGCCGTGGCCATCCCCGACCTCGCCGTGCTCGCGCGCATCTATGCCCGCATCGCGGCTGCCGCGCTGGCGCTTGCGCCGGCTCAATCTGAGAACTGACCGCACCGCGCGGACGGGAGCAAACATGGACCGCAAGCTTACCCTCTACATCCTGATCGGCATGGTGCTGGGCGTGATCGTTGGCCAGGTGCTCAACCAGTCGCTGCCTGCGGAGGTGATCAAGGAACAGATCGCCCCGTGGTTCAAGCTGCTCAGCGATATCTTCCTCAACCTTATCAAGATGCTGGTCGCCCCGCTGGTGCTGTCCACCATCGTTGTCGGCATCGCGCACATGGGCGACAGCGCCGCGCTGGGCCGCATCGGTGTGCGGGCGCTGACGTGGTTCATCACCGCCAGCCTCGTCTCGATCGGGTTGGGTCTGGTGCTGGTCAATTTCTTCCAGCCCGGCATCGGCGCGCCGATCCCCGATGTGGCCGCCGCCACCGCCGCCGTGGGCGAGGTCAAGGAACTGAAGGCGACCGATTTCATCCTCTCGATCTTCCCCAAGAACGCGGTCGAGGCGCTGGCAACCAACAACATCCTGCAAATCCTCGTCTTCTCGATCTTCGCCGGCGTTGCCCTGTCGGCGATCGGCGAGCGGGGCCATGCGCTGGTCAAGGGTGCGGATGCGCTGGCCGAGATGATGCTTCAGGTCACCGGCTACGTGATGCGTTACGCTCCGGTTGCGGTGTTCGGCGCTCTGGCGAATGTCGTGGCGGCGAGTGGCCTCGCAATCCTCGGCACCTATCTGACGCTGCTGACCGAGTTCTACTTCTCGCTGGTGCTTCTGTGGGTGATCCTGCTGGGCGCAGGTGCGGTGTTCCTGGGCGGGCGTATCTGGACCCTGATCCGCTACATCCGCCAGCCGCTGATGATCGCCTTCTCGACCGCGTCGTCGGAAGCCGCGCTGCCCAAGCTGTTTGAACAGCTCGACCGCTTCGGCGTGCCGCGCCGCATTTCGGGCTTCATGCTGCCGCTGGGCTACAGCTTCAATCTCGATGGCTCGATGATGTACATGAGCTTCGCGACGATCTTCATCGCGCAGGCCTATGGCATGGACCTCAGCGTCGGCACGCAGATCATGATCCTGCTGACGCTGATGATCTCGTCCAAGGGAATCGCCGCCGTGCCGCGCGCCTCGCTGGTGGTCATCACCGGGACGCTCGCGATGTTCGGACTGCCGGTCGAGGGCGTGGCGATCATCCTTGCCATCGACCAGTTCCTCGACATGGGCCGCACCGCCACCAACGTGGTCGGCAATGCGGTGGCGACCGCGGTCATCACCAAGTGGGAAGGGATGCTGGAGGTGGAAGAGCCCGAAGTGGTCGAGCACCCCCACGCCCCCGCCCACACCGCCGCCGACGGCCGCGCGGGGCTTGAGCTGGACCCGAGCAATTTCGAGGAGGGTGGGCGCTAGGGAGCGGGCCATGGCGGAGCGGCGCTGGCCAACCCGACATCCCGGACCTGCCGTCACCTCGCCTTGCGAGACCTACCGCTACCGGCTCGAACGCGTTATCGCGCCCGGACCCGCGATGGGTATCGTGATGATCAACCCCTCACGCGCGACCGCCGATCTCGACGATCCGACCATCGACCGGGTGCAGAGCCTGTGTCGGCGGCTGGGTTTCGGGCGGGCGATCATCGGCAACCTGTTCGCCTGGCGCACGCCCGATGTGACCGAACTCGCCCGCGTTGCCGATCCGGTGGGGCCGGACAATGACGCGCATCTCGCCGCCATCGCTGCGGAGGCGGACATGATCGTCGTCGCCTGGGGCGCGCCGGGCAAGATTCCTGCCGGCCATGCCCGGCGCTGGCGCGAAGTTGCTGACATCCTCGAAAGGGCGGGCAAGCCGCTCCACTGCCTTACGCACCTGAAAAGCGGACATCCCCGCCACCCGCAGATCCTGATCCACGAAACGCCCCTGCCGCTGTGGCAGCGTCCTGCCTAGTCCCTCACATACTCCACCGGCACGAACTCGCCCAGCGAACACCCTGCGCCGCGTTGCGGGACGCCGCCGATATTGGTGAGGG
>JAIEOM010000016.1 GCA_019750455.1 Sphingomonadales bacterium
ATCTTCTGGGACCGCGTGTTCGGCACCTACAAGGAGGGCGAGAGCGCGATTGTCGGACAGGATGACCGCAAGCGCCTCTCGATCTGGGAGCAATGGACTTTCCCGTTGCGGCCGTTCCTCAGGAAGAAAGTCGCGTCCAAAGGCTAGGCGCGCCCGTTCAGAACCACCCCGCCCGCTTGCACGGAACAAGCGCGTCGAGGCTCAGCGGCCCGTCGAGCCGGTTGGGACCGATGGCTCGCCGCAGACCCCACCGGCCTTCCTCCACCGTCATGCGGATGCAATGCTTGCCCGGCTCCGGCGAAGGGCCGACTTCCGCGTAAAGCGTCTTGGTGGCGCGAAGGCTGAATTCGCGCGCGCCATCGGGCAGGCTGATCGTGATGCTGTAGGATCGGCTGCGCGAATAGCGCCGCCCGCGGCGGTGGCTGTCGGCGTCCTTGATCGGCATCAGCACCGCTTTCTGCTTCGGGGTGATACCGGCGAAGGCAGCTTGCAGAGCGATGGACCGGGCGAGCAGAGTCCCCGAACCCATGCCCAACAGCGGCAGGCCCACTGCCGTCACCACCAGCCATGTCAGCTTGCGCCGCGGGATCAGCTCCGAAATCTGCACGCTCGCCAGCAGGCCGAACTCTGCGCCGATCAGGCCTGAGGGAAGGGTGATCTGCCACGGCAGCGGATCGCACAGGTTCCCGCGCTGGAGCATTTCAAACCCCAGCGCGGGAACGGCTATCGCCCCGAACCCGAATACCTTCCAGAAACCGCTCATCACCGCAGGATTAGCGGGCGGTGCGGGCAAGACAAAGTGAAATCAACGGCTTGCCTCAGCCCCCCTTGCGGCTTGCCTTTGCCGCTTCGATCACACCCTTGTCCCAGGTCACGCGGGTCTGGGTCTGGGGGTTGAAGCGGTTGTCTTCGTACTTCGCGGCCTTTGCGGCGGCGATTTCGGCCTCGGTCAGGTCATCGCTGGGCTTGAGCGCGAAGACATCGATCCCGCGGCTGATTTCGGTGCCGTAGAGGTGGCCGTTGTACCAGTAGACCGACCAGTAACCGCCCAGCACCATCTGCTTGGCATCGATCGGGCCGCGGTCGAAATAGGCGATTTCCTTAGGCGTGGCGCTGTCGGTGAAGTCCATCACCGAAAGCCCGCCCTGATACCACGCCTGCGCGAACAGATCGCGGCCCGGCACCGGGATGATTGATCCGTTGTGCGCGACGCAGTTTTCCTTGTCGCTCTGCGGCGCGGGCATCTTGTAATGCGCGCGGAAGACCAGCTTGCCGTCCTTGATGTCGTAGATTGCGTTGGCGCCCCAGGTCTTGGGGTCGGACGCCTTGCAGCGCGGACGCCCGCCGCCGCCCCATTCATCGGTGAAGATCACCTTGGTGCCATCATTGTTGAAGGTCGCCGAGTGCCAGTAGGCAAAGCCGGTGTCCGTCACGACGTCGATGCGCTTGGGGTTCAGCGGATCGGCGATGTCGAACAGGATGCCGTTGCCCGAGCACGCCCCCGCGGCCAGCTTCAGCGCCGGGAACACGGTGATATCGTGGCACTGGTCGGTGCGCGAGGTGTTCTGGGTGCCGTCGCCATGGTCGCCGCCCTTCCACAGGCCGGCGATTTCCCCGGTGGTGGGATCGGCAAAGACGCGCGGGCTTTTGACGATGCGCGACTTGGAAGGGTCCGCCAGCGGAATCTCGATCACGTCAATCGAGAACAGCGCGGTGCGGGTGTCGCCCGGGGTGCTGCCGATGCAGCCCGCCAGTTCCTTCTCGTCGCGGATGCCGGCGGTGCCCGAGTTGTAGACGATCAGGCGCTTGTCGTCGGCGCTGACGATGGAGTGGGTGTGGCTGCCCCGGCAGGTCTGCACCGCGCCGACCTGACGCGGATTGGCCAGATCCGAGATGTCGAAGATGCGCAGGCCGCGGAAGCGGTCTTCATTGATCTTGCCCGGCGCGCCCTCCAGCCCGCAATCGAGCCGCCCGCGGGTCTGTTCGACGCTCATCACGAGGATATTGCCGACCACCGAAACGTCGCCCTGACCGCCGGGGCACACGACGCTGCTCTTGAGGTCCGGCACGCCGTCCGCACCCAGCTTGTAGATGTTGAACCCGTGATACGAGCCAGCGACCATGACATCGCCGAAGAAGGCCATGTCGGTGTTGGCGAAATCGAGCAGGGGCGAGCGTTCGGCGAACTGGGTGAGCGTGTCTTCCTCTTCGCGCGGCGGGGTGGCGGCGGCGGTCGCAGCCGGGGCTGCGCCTTCAGCGGGCGCAGGTGCTGCGGCGGTTTGGGCGGGCTTGTTCTCTTCGGCCTTCTTCTCTTCCCCGTCCTTCTTCTCGTCCTTCTTCGCATCCTTCTTGGGCGGGACGGGAAGGCGCAGTTCGGCGGGGTTTTCCGGGTTGAAGAAGCCCGCCGGCTTCCTGAGGCTCGCGACCTTGGTCAGCCCCATGATCGCCTCGCCCGCATTGTCGAAGCCCGCCGCGAGGCCCGAGCGCGGGTCCGCCGAAAGCTTGGCGAGCAGCTTGTCCATCTTGCCGATTTCGGCCTTCTGTTCGCCTTCGACATCGCCGACGAACTGGAACAGCACCGGATCGGCGGCCGTGCCTTCCTCGTCGAGCAGTTCTTCGACCATGGTGAGCGCGCCATCGTGATGCGCGATCATCAGGGTCAGGAACAGCCGGTCGAAATCGGCGCCCTTGGCGGCGGCCAGCGCCTTGAGGTCATCGGGCGAGGCCATGCCCTTCATCATGTGGTGCATGTGTTCGGCGTGACCCTTCATCATCGGGTCCTCCACCGGCTCGCCGCGCTCCTTCAGCCAGGTCTGCATGAAGGCGATCTCGTCGGCTTGCGAGGATTCGATGCGGCCCGCGATGGTCAGCAGTTCTTCGGTATTGGTGCGGTCCTTGACCAGCTTGGCCATGTCGACCGCCTGCTGGTGGTGGACGATCATGTGCTGCATGAAGGCGACATCGGCCGGCAGGTAGCTCGCCTGCGCCAGCTTGGTCGCCTCATCGACAGAGAGCGTCTTCGATGCCTGCCCGGGCGCGCCCGGCTTCACGATCGGCACGGCTTGCGCATAAGCAACGCCCGATGCGGAGAGCAAAAGGGCGGCAAGGCCGGCGCGCGCGGCGCGGCGGGTGGCGGTATCGGTCATGAAACAGTCCCCTTGGATCAATGCTTGACCGACAGACTGCCCGCACCGGCTGCGCAGTCAAGGCCATCGGGCGGCCTGCAAGACACCAATCGACGAAACCGCAATCGCGGTCGAGCAAGGGCTTGGGTGTCAGCCGCCCCCATCGCTCCCCCCGCACCGTTCGCCGCACGGGATCAACAGAGTGCTTGCCGGGGCGAATCGCGTGTGGATAAGTATCGTATTAATCCCGCCGAAACCCTGATGGAGTAGCCTGACCGACATGGCACGCCCCCGTTTACTCGCCGCCCTGACCGGTCTGTTGGCCTCCTTTGCGGCGCTTGCCAGCCCGGCGGTGGCCAGTCAGGACGAGCTCGAAGCGACCTTCGACAGCACCTTCGGCACGCAGGCACGCAATCCGCAGAGCTTCGACGCGGTCTACGCCTCGACCTTTGAACAGCGCATCGCAGATCTCGCCAACCCCGCGCTGGGCCGCATCGGCGTGGCCGCCGTGGATCTGGCCACGGGCGAGCAGGTGATGGTGCTGGGCGACCAGCTGTTCCCGATGGCTTCGACCAGCAAGATCGCGGTCGCCGCGACCTATCTGGAGATGGTCGAGCAGGGGCGTTTTTCGCTCACCTCCGAATTCCCGCTGATGATGCCGGTCGCCTCGGCCAAGTTCTCGTCGGCCAAGGCCCCCGTCCGTGCTGGCCAGTACATGCCGGCGATCGATCTGATCGAGATCATGATCACCCGCTCCTCGAACCCGGCGACCGATGCCTTGCTGGCGGCAGTCGGCGGACCGGAAGCGGTCAACGCCTTCATGCAGCGCAAGGGCATCGCGCCCTTCTCGATCAACCGCGACATCGCTACGCTGGTTCGGGACGACGGCGAGTATAACCCCGCTACCCATATCGACACCCGCGACGCCGCGACTCCGCGCGCGATGGTGCGTCTGCTGGCCGGTCTCTATCGCGGCGAATACCTGTCGGAACAGAGCCGCCAGGTGATCCTCGGCGCGATGAGCCGCACGGTTACCGGCAAGCGCCGCATCCCCGCGAACATCCCGCTCGAAGCGCGGGTCAGCCACAAGACGGGTTCGCTCAACAACACCTCGAGCGACATCGGCCTGATCGAATGCCCTGATGGCCGGGTCATCGCTGTGGCGATCTATGTCACCGGGCAGGGCGGGAAGCTCGCCCGCGAGGAACGCATCGCCGCCATCGCCCGCGCTCTCTATGATGGCTTCGCGGTGCGCGCGCAGGCCAATCCCACGCGCAACTGGGCCAGCGCCCCCTACGCCACCGGGGGCTGAAGCTCCCCGACCGGCTGCGGACAGCAAAAAGGGCGGCGCCTTGTGGCAGCCGCCCTTTCTGTTTGACCTGTGGCGGTCAGCGGTCCGGATTACTCCGCGCCGGCTTCCTCGGCCTGATCGACGACGTCGAGCGCGTCGTTGCCGATTTCGTCGGCGGTCTTGACGGCGGTGTCGGCAGCGCCTTCGGCCGCGGCTTCGACTTCGGCGGCACCTTCGGTCACGGCGCCTTCGATTTCCGCGCCCGCTTCGTCAGCGGCGTCGGCATCGGTGGTCATCGCGTCGACGGTTTCTTCGGTTTCGGTTTCGGCGTTGTTGCCGCAAGCCGCGAGGCCCAGCGCCGAGGTGGCGATGGCGGCGGCGAGAATGATCTTGCGCATGGTGGTTATCCTTTGTCCTGCGAATGACACGCGGGCCTTGGCGGCGCGCGCGGACCGGTGTTCTGCTCCGGTTCGACAGGGAATCTAGTGTGCGCCGGGCGAAGGGGCAAGGCGAATAAGGCGCCGCCGCCACCGTTTTGCCGCAATTTCGCCACAATTACCGCGCGCCTCGTCGCAGCACGCAAACCCCTACCCGCATGCGCACGCGCCTGCTAGCAGGCTGGCATGGCCGACAAGAAGCACCTCTATCTCGTTGACGGGTCCTCCTACATCTTCCGGGCGTATCACCGCCTGCCCCCGCTGACGAACCCCGAGGGCACGCCGGTGGGCGCGGTCTATGGCTACACCACGATGCTGTGGAAGCTGGCAGCGGATCTCGACGCCGCCGATGGCCCGACGCACCTCGCCGTGATCCTCGATGCCAGCGGGGAGAGCTTCCGCAACGAGATCTACGAACACTACAAGGCCAACCGCCCCGAACCGCCCGAGGATCTGAAGCCGCAGTTCCCGCTGATCCGCGATGCCACCCGCGCCTTCAGCCTGCCGTGCATCGAGGTGCCCGGGCTGGAGGCGGACGATCTGATCGCCACCTATGCCCGCCGCGCGCAGGAGCGGGGCTGGGATGTGACCATCGTCTCGTCCGACAAGGATCTGATGCAGCTGATCTCCGAGGTCGATGGCGCGCGCATCGACATGCTCGACACGATGAAGAACCAGCGCATCTGGCTGGAGGAGGTCGAGGAGAAGTTCGGCGTCGGCCCCGAGCTGGTGGGCGATGTGCTCGCGCTGATGGGCGATTCGGTCGACAACGTTCCGGGGATTTTCGGCATCGGCCCCAAGACTGCCAGCAAGCTGATCGCGGAGCACGGCTCGCTCACCGCCGCACTGGATGCCGCGCCCGCGATGAAGCCTTCCAAGCTGCGCGACCGCCTGATCGAAGGGCGCGGCGATGCCGAACTGTCGAAGGTGCTGGTGACGCTGAGGGAGGATTGCGATCTCCCGCACGCGCTGGAAGACATGGTGCTCGGCCCGGTTCCGCCCGAACCGCTCGCCGCGTTCCTTACGCAGCACGGCTTCACCTCGCTGCTGCGGCGGCTGGATGCGGGGGCCGGCAGCCCATCGCGCACCACCGATCTCAACCCGCCCAAGCCGACCACCGCCGGCGCTAACGGGGCCGGGGCGAACGGGGCCGGGGCGGGCGAGGGCAACCGCCAGCCGCTCCCCGACATGCCCCCCGTCGATCACGCCGCCTATGAAACGGTCCAGACGCTCGACCGGCTCGAAGCCTGGGTCGCGCGCGCCCGCGCCGCGCAGGTCGTGGCGGTGGATACCGAGACAAGCTCGCTCGATGCGATCCGCGCCGATCTGGTCGGGGTCAGCCTTGCGCTGGGCCCGAACGATGCCTGCTACATCCCCTTAAGTCACGGCGGCACCGACATGTTCGCGCAGAAGCCGGATCAGGTGCCGATGGCGCAGGCCATCGCGGTGCTGAAGCCGCTGCTGGAGGACGAGGCTGTCCTCAAGGTGTTCCAGAACGGCAAGTATGATCTCAACGTGCTGGCGCGGCAGGGCATCATGGTCAGCCCCATCGACGATACGATGGTGATCAGCTTCGATCTCGATGCTGGCCGCGGCGAAGAAGGCATGGGGGGCGGCCACGGGATGGACGAGCTGTGCCAGCGCCATCTCGGCCACACCGCGATTGCCTTCAAGGACGTATGCGGCACCGGCAAGAAGGCGATCGGCTTTGCCGAAGTGCCGCTCGACCGCGCCACCGCCTACGCTGCCGAGGATGCCGACATCACCTGGCGGCTGCACGCGCACCTCAAGCCGCGCCTGTCCGTGGAGGGCGGCAGCAAGATCTATGAACGCGTCGACCGTCCGCTGATCCCCGTCGTCGCCCGGATGGAGCGCGAAGGCATCAAGGTCGATCGTGCGCGGCTGGCGAAGCTTTCCGAGGAATTCTCCCGCGAAATCGCCCGGCTTGAGGGCGAAATTCACGCGGTTGCCGGTCAGGAATTCACCGTCGGCAGTCCCAAGCAGCTGGGCGACATCCTGTTCGACAAGCTGGGCTACAAGGGCGGCAAGAAGGGGAAGAGCGGGCAATATTCGACCGATGTCTCGGTGCTGGAAAAGCTCGCGGCGGAAGGCGCACCGATTGCGCGGCTGGTGCTGGAATGGCGCCAGCTGGCGAAGCTGAAATCGACCTACACCGATGCCTTGCAGGAAGCGATCAACCCGCAGACCGGGCGCGTCCACACCAGCTACAGCCTTGTCGGCGCGCAGACCGGGCGGCTGTCCTCGACCGATCCGAACCTCCAGAACATCCCGATCCGCACCGCCATCGGCCGCCAGATCCGCGAGGCTTTCGTGCCGGAAGCCGGCAATGTGCTGCTGGCGGCGGACTATTCGCAGATCGAACTGCGGCTCGCCGCGCACATGGCCAATGTCGCGAGCCTCAAGGAGGCCTTTGCCCATGGCGAGGACATCCACGCCCGCACCGCGCGCGAGATGTTCGGCGAGGTGACCCGCGACACCCGCGCCCGCGCCAAGACGATCAACTTCGCGATCCTCTACGGCATTTCCCGCTGGGGCCTTGCCGCGCGGCTGGAGGTCGAGCCGGACGAGGCGCAGGCGATGATCGACACCTATTTCCAGCGCTTCCCCGGCATCCAGCGCTATATCCACGAGACGCTGGAGAGCGTGCGGGCGCGGGGCTATTCGGAAACGCTGTTCGGCCGCAAGACGTGGTTCCCGCGGATCAATTCGAAGAACCAGGCCGAACGGCAGGGCAGCGAGCGCGCGGCGATCAACGCGCCCATTCAGGGCACCAGCGCCGACATCATCAAGCGCGCGATGGTGCGGATGCTCCCCGCGCTGGCCGAGGCCGGCCTATCCGATGTGCGGATGCTGCTTCAGGTCCACGATGAACTGGTGTTCGAACTGCCCGAAGCCCGCGTCGAGGCGGCGACGCCGATCATCCGGCAGGTGATGGCCGAAGCCGCGCTGCCGGCAGTGGAGCTGACGGTGCCGCTCGGGGTCGAAATCGGCACGGGGCTGAGCTGGGACGCGGCGCATTAGCGCAGAGCGGGTTTGTAGCGGGTTAGACCCCGGTTAGACCCACGCTAGACCCTGCCTCGGCCCGCTCCATCCCGTGTTTCACGTGGAACATTGCGCGCACATCAATCGTGCTTCTTCTCCCGCGTGGGTGTCAGCATGTCGGGCGAGAGGAAGCCGATGGGCTGCACCGCGGCGGCGCGCTTTTTCAGTTCGCCGCGCATCTTCTTGTATTCGTCCTCCATCTCGACCGTCACGGTCGCGCGCGAATCCTTGAGCGCGGACTCGAAGTCCGCCGCAGCGACCGTCGTCACCTCGCCCCCGAGGCGGCGCAGCGCGGCAAGGCCGGCCCGGCGCACCACGTCTTCCAGATCAGCCCCGGTAAAGCGCTCGGTCTGCGCTGCGATGGTTGCCAGATCGACGTCATCGGCCAGCGGCATCTTGGCGGTGTGAATGCCGAGGATGTGCTGGCGTCCCGCCTTGTCTGGGGTGCCGACATAGACCAGCTCGTCGAAACGGCCCGGGCGCAGCAGCGCGGGGTCGACCAGCGTCGGCCGGTTGGTCGCGCCGACCACCACGACCGATTGCAGCTCTTCCAGCCCGTCCATCTCGGCGAGAATCGTGTTGACCACCCGGCCCGTGACCTGCGGTTCGCCCTGACCGGAGCCGCGCGCGGGAACCAGAGAATCGATCTCGTCGATGAAGACGACGCAAGGCGCCACCGCGCGGGCGCGGGCGAAGAGGCGGGCGATCTGCTGCTCGCTCTCGCCATACCACTTGGAGAGCAAGTCACTGGATTTCATCGAGATAAAATTCGCCTCAGCCTCCTTGGCGACGGCCTTGGCGAGCAGGGTCTTGCCCGTGCCCGGCGGGCCATAGAGCAGGAAGCCCTTGGCCGGACGGATACCAAGACGGCGGAAGGCATCGGGGTTCTTGAGGGGAAGCTCGATCCCCTCCTTGAGCTTGTCGATCGCCTCGCCCGCGCCGCCGATATCGTTCCAGCTGACATTGGGCACCTGCACCATGACCTCGCGCATCGCGCTCGGCTGGACGCGCTTCAAAGCGCTCAGGAAATCGTCGCGGGTGACGCACAGGTCTTCGAGCACTTCGGGCGGAATGGTGCGTTCATCGAGGTCCAGGCGCGGCATGATCCGGCGCACGGCTTCAATCGCGGCCTCGCGGGCCAACGCCGCAATATCCGCGCCGACGAAACCGTGGGTGACGCGGGCCAGTTCATCAAGGTCGACTTCCGACTCCAGCGGCATCCCGCGGGTATGGATGGCGAGGATTTCGCGCCGGCCACGCTGGTCGGGCACGCCGATCACGATCTCGCGGTCGAAGCGGCCAGGGCGGCGCAGCGCCTCGTCAATCGCGTCGGGGCGGTTGGTGGCTGCGATCACCACGAGGTTCGCGCGCTTCTCCAGCCCGTCCATCAGCGTCAGCAGCTGGGCGACAAGGCGCTTTTCCGCCTCGCCGGGCACCTGCGTGCGCTTGGGGGCGATGGAATCGATCTCGTCGATGAAGATGATCGCAGGCGCGGCGCGGGTCGCCTCCTCGAACACTTCGCGCAGGCGCTTTTCGGATTCGCCATAGCCCGAGCCCATGATCTCGGGGCCATTGATGGTGAAGAATTCCGCGTCGCTTTCATTGGCGACCGCCTGCGCAAGGCGGGTCTTGCCGGTGCCCGGCGGGCCGTGGAGCAGCACGCCCTTGGGCGGCTCGACCCCGAGGCGGATGAACAGTTCTGGGTAGCGCAGCGGTAGTTCCACCATTTCGCGCAGGGCGCGGATGGTGTCCTCCATGCCCCCGACATCGTCGTAGTTGACGACCGCGCGGCCATCGCGCGGTTCTTCGAACTCGGCGCGCAGTTCGACCTCGGTGTTCTCGTCGATATGGACGAGGCCCTTGGGACTGGTCGAGGCGACAGTGAGGCGGATCTGGGTGAGGGCATAGGCGGGCGCGCGCAGCAGCTGGCGCACATCGGCGGGCATGTTCTGGACGGGCTGCTGCCCAGTCGTGGCAACGAGGTCACCGGCCACCAGAGGCCGGCCGAAGAAGTTGCGCTTCAGCGCCTGCGTCGGCCCTTGCAGCCGCATCTCGCGTTGGGCGGGGGCAAAGACCACGCGGGTGGCGGGCCGGGATTCGCCGCGCGCAATCTCGACATGCTCGCCCGATCCGCCCTGCGCATTGGCACGCTGGAGCCCGTCGAGGCGGACCACGTCGAGCGCGTCATCCTCGGGGTAGGCAGCCATCGCGATGGCGGCGGTGGTGCGCTTGCCGCGGATTTCGACGACATCGCCTTCGGTGATGCCGAGCTTCTGGAAGGCGGAGCGTGGCATGCGGGCGATACCTGCTCCGGATTCTTCCTGCCGGGCAGGGGCGACCTGGAGCCGGACAGTGCGGACGGGGGCGGCGGTTTCGGCGTCAGCCATGGGTGGCGTTCCTGTGCAAGGGCGTCGGTTGATCGAAACCGATAGCTAGGAACCGGAGCAATCGAATGCAATCAGCGGCAGACCGTGCACGGACCACCGCAAGGCGGGCCGCTCCATCTTGTCCGGACGAGCAGGACGACGAAAGGCGGGGCGCTTGTGGCGCTTGCCGGCGGGCAAGAAAAAAGCCCGGCAACAGGTGCCGGGCTTGAAAAGTTTGGGAGAGGATGCCTGAAAGGCACTTCCCAATTGCCCCAAGCGGCGCCGTTGTGCAAGTGCGAAAGATGCCCAGTTGATTGCAAAGAGTGCAACCAAACGACTTTTATGTGTAACATTGTGCGCAAACTTGCAAATAGCTGCCCATTCTAGCGGCAACAGCCCAAATTTTGAGCACAAATCCCCTCGGCAATCTTGTGCGCCGCAACATGAAAGGTGATTCGGCTTCACGGCTCGCAGAGGCGTGACAGCGCCCGTCGAACGCTCTAATCACCGGTCCGATCCCGCACCGGGATTAACCTTGTGCGACACCACGAGAGGCAGCCTCGCCCCATGACCAAGCTTTATCCCGACGCGTCCAGTGCGCTTGCCGGCGTGCTGCGCGATGACATGCTGATTGCCGCAGGCGGCTTCGGCCTGTGCGGCCTGCCCGAGCGGCTGCTGGATGCGATCCGCGATTCGGGGGTTAAGAACCTGACCTTCGCCAGCAACAATGCCGGAATCGATAATGAAGGTATCGGCAAGCTCCTGCGCACGCGGCAGGTGAGGAAGATGATCTCGTCCTATGTCGGCGAGAACAAGGAGTTCGAACGCCAGTACCTCGCCGGGGAGCTTGAGGTCGAGTTCTGTCCGCAGGGCACGCTGGCCGAACGGATGCGCGCGGGCGGCGCGGGGATTCCCGGCTTCTACACCCGCACCGGCGTCGGCACCGAAGTCGCCACGGGCAAGGAGCACAAGGACTTCCCCGATCGTGACGGGGTAATGCAGACCTATATCCTCGAACATGGCATCTTTGCAGACCTTGCCATCGTCAAGGCGTGGAAGGCCGACGAGACCGGCAATCTCGTGTTCCGAAAGACCGCGCGGAACTTCAATCTGCCCGCAGCGACCTGCGGCAAGGTGTGCGTGGCTGAAGTCGAGGAAGTGGTGCCCGCCGGTGCGCTCGACCCCGATCAGATCCATCTCCCGGGCGTGTTCGTTAACCGCATCGTGCTTGGCGCGCCTTATGACAAGAAGATCGAATTCCGGACCGTGCGGGAGAGGGAGACGGCGTAATGGGCGGGAGAGTTGGGGCGGCGCTGGTACTGATGGCCGGCCTTTCGCTGTCGGGCTGTGTGGCGGCGGTGATCCCGGCGCTTGCAGGATCGACAGTGGTCGGATCGCGTGTGCTGGACGAGGGCGACAAGGGTGAGGCAAAGCCCGCAGTGGCGCCGATCGCAGCGGCGATGCCTGCTCCCGCTCCGGCGCAGAATCCCGCGCCGGCCCCGGCCCGGTCCGCGCCTGTGATCGCCCCTGCGCCGGCACCCGTGACCGCCGCGCCCCGGCCCGCTTCGGCCCCCGCGCCGATTATCCCTGCGGCGATTGCCCCGCCTGTGTCCTATCCTGATCCGGCCCGCCCGCTGGCACCCGAGCAGGCCAACTTTGCGCGTTTCGTCCGCTTCACCCAGGCCGCGGCGCGGCAGGCTGCGGGCGGTGCCGATCTGCCCTCCGCCCAGCTTGCCGATCCCGTTGCGCTGGATGGCAAGCGCCGGCGCTGCGCGGTGGGCGAACAGCTGGTGGCCGTGATCGATCTCGATCCGGCCGGCGGGACCTTCGTGGCCCCGGCCCGCCCGGCTTCCGAACCCGGCCTTGCGCTCGGTCTTGCCGTGCTGCGCGACGCAGGGGTGGAGATCGCCTGGATGTCCGATCTTGCCACCGACCAGTCGGGGGCGCTGCGTGCGGCGCTGGAGCAATCGGGGCTGGATCCGCGCGGGCAGGACATCATCTCACTGCGCCGCGAGGAGAGTGACACCAAGGAACAGCGCCGGACCAGCCTTGGCGCGATCACCTGCATCGTCGCCATCGCGGGTGACGAGCGGCCCGATTTCGACACGCGCTTCAAGTATCTGCGCAACCCCGAGGCGGGTGCGGCTATCGAAGGTCTGATCGGTGACGGCTGGTTCCTGATCGCTCCGCTGCTGGGGAACTGACGGCGGTGCGGCAGCTGCTGCCCCTGCTGCTTGCCGCGGCCACGCTGGCCGGGTCTCCGGCGCTTGCGGCCGGGGATGGTGAATCCAGCCTCGCCCACTCGCCGTGGCTGGCGCTGAGGTTCGAGCAGGGCGGGGCAGCCGTGCCTCTGACTGCGCAGGATACGCTGCGCGGCGAGGTTACTCTCAGGCGTGCGCCTTTCACCATCGTGCTCCCGGTGCGCGGCGATGACGATACCTATTCGATTGCCGCTTGGACCGACGACAGCATCTTTGCCGCCGCCGAGCCCGAGGCGCGGGCCATGCCGGACCCGCCTGCCGATCTGCCGCCTTACTTCCAGCCCGGCACCGGAATGGCCGATACGGCTGCCGGATCGGGCGCGCTGATGCTCGGCAACGAGGCCCATAATCACCTGTCGGGGCTCAGGCTGGGGCCGGATTACTACCGCCATGTCTTCAATGTCTCGGCCATTGCGGGCGATGATGCCGACGGAGAATGGCAGAGCGTGCCGATCAGCGCCGCCAAGGGGCCGCTCTATCTTGTCGCATGGTTCGACGAGGACGGGGACGGCATCATGCGCCACGGCGAATTCGAATTTCTCGTCCTCAATTTCCGCTAGCACTTCAGGAGTTCCCACCCATGGCCGAAGCCGCAACCCTCACCGGCTGGACCCGCGACGAAATGGCCGCCCGCGCCGCGCGCGAGCTGAAGGACGGTTACTACGTCAACCTCGGCATCGGCATTCCGACGCTGGTCGCGAACCACATCCCCGAAGACATGCTGGTCACGCTCCAGAGCGAGAACGGGATGCTCGGCATCGGGCCGTTCCCCTATGATGACGAGGTCGATGCGGACCTCATCAACGCCGGCAAGCAGACTATCAGCGAGCTGCCGCACTCCGCCTATTTCGATTCCGCGACCAGCTTCGCGATGATCCGTGGCGGGCATATCGACCTAACCGTGCTGGGCGCGATGGAAGTCTCGGAGAACGGAGACATCGCCAACTGGATGATCCCGGGCAAGATGATCAAGGGCATGGGCGGGGCGATGGACCTTGTTGCAGGCGTTAAGAAGATCATCGTCGTGATGGACCATACCGCCAAGGACAGAACGCCCAAGTTCATCCCCGAATGCACCCTGCCGCTGACCGGGGCAGGGGTGGTCGACATGATCATCACCAACCTTGCCGTGTTCCAGCGCCCGGCCAAAGGCGAACCCTTCCGCCTGATCGAGACGGCGCCCGGCGTGACCGAGGCCGATATCGCCGCGACCACCACGGCGCACTACACCGTCTGATGAAGCGCAAGCTCGCATTAGGCGGCCTCGCCGTGGCCGCAGCCATTGGCGGCGTGCTCGCCTTCACCTCGCCGCCCCGGCTGCTGTCGCATTATGACCGGCTGGCAGGCGGGCGCGAAGGCTCCTATCCGGCGGCGACCGGAGTGCCTTTCGGTACGCATGGGCAGGCGCTCGACATCTGGGCACCCAACGCCATGGGCGACGCGCCCTTGCCGGTGGTGATTTTCTGGTATGGCGGCGGCTGGGCCAAGGGGGACCGCGCGTCCTATGCCTTTGCCGGACGGGCGCTGGCCAAGGCGGGGTTCCTCGTCGTGATCCCGGATTATCGCAAGGTGCCGGCGGTCCGCTTCCCGACCTTCCTCGACGATGGTGCCGAGGCGGTCGCGTGGACGCAGGACAATATCGCGCAATATCGGGGCGATCCTGCGCGGATTGCCTTCATGGGGCACTCTGCCGGAGCCTATCAGGCGATCATGCTGGCGCTGGACAGCAAGCGGCTGGTGGCAGCGGGGGCCGATCCTGCCAATGTGAAGGCGGCGGTCGGGCTATCGGGGCCTTACGACTTCTACCCCTTCACCTCCGAACGTTCGATCGACGCGATGAGCCACTGGCCCCGGCCGGAAGAGACCCAGCCGATCACCTTCGCTCGCGCCGATGCGCCGCCTCTGCTGCTGGTCACGTCGGATGGCGACGAGACGGTGCGGCCGAAAAACGCCAACAACCTCGCAACCAAGCTGCGGGGGGTGGGCGCCTATGCCGATGTGATCAATTATGGGCCGCTGAGCCATGAAGAGGTGGTGATGGCGCTCTCCGTTCCGTTCCGCGACAAGGGGCCGGTGCTTGAGGACAGCGTACGCTTCCTTCACCGGAACCTGCGGCCGTGACCATGTGGCTGGCCGAACCGCGCAACCCCGACGCCCCGCTGGCGGGTCTCAAGGTGGTCGAGCTGGCGCGGGTGCTGGCGGGGCCGTTCTGCGGACAGATCCTCGCCGACCTCGGTGCGGACGTCATCAAGGTCGAAAGCCCGGAAGGCGACGGCACCCGGCTGTGGGGGCCGCCCTGGGTCGAGCGCACCGACGCGAACGGGACAGTCCACCGCGAGGCGGCCTATTACCACGCCTGCAACCGCGGGAAACGATCGATCATCGCCGATTTCTCGGAGGTGGATGACCTCGCGCGGGTCAAGGCCCTGTGCGCCGAGGCCGATGTGGTGATCGAGAACTTCAAGACCGGCAGCCTCGCCAAGTTCGGCCTTGATTATGCCAACCTTTCGGCGGCCAATCCGGGGCTGGTCTATTGCTCGATCACCGGCTTCGGACAGACCGGTCCCCGGGCACACGAGGCGGGCTATGATTTCGTCGCGCAAGGCATGAGCGGCCTGATGTCGCTGACGGGGGAACCCGAAGGGCATCCGGTCAAGATGGGCATCTCGATCAGCGATCTGGCGACCGGCGTATGGGCGGCGAACGGCGTGCAGGCGGCCTTGCTGATGCGGGCGCGGACGGGGCGCGGGCAGCAGGTCGACATGAGCCTGCTCGATTGTTCGGTCGGCCTGCTGGCCAATCAGGCGACCTACCTCTTCACCACGGGGCACAATCCGCCGCGCATGGGCAACGCCCACGCGCAGGTCGCCCCCTACGGGGTCTTTGCGGTGGCAGATGGCCACGTGATCCTCGCGCCGGCCAATGACGGGCTGTTCCACAAGCTGATGGGCGTGCTGGGCAGGAGCGAATTGTGCGAGGATCCGCGCTTCGTTTCGAACGGCGACCGCACCGCCAACGCCAAGGCACTCGACGCCGAGATCGCGGCGGCCACGGCGGGATGGACCAAGCAAGGGCTGCTTGATGCCTGCCACGCCGCAGGCGTTCCCGCCGGTCCGATCAACCGTCTGGACGAGGTCTTCGCCGATCCGCAGGTTATCGCCCGCGGGATGCGGGTCGAACTGGGCGGCATGGCCGGGGTGCGCAGCCCCTTCACCTTCTCGGACGCCGAACTGGCGCTCGACCGACCCTCTCCGATCCACGGGCGGGACGGGTAGGCTCGCCGCCCGTCACCGGGCTGCCGCACAAAACCGCTTGACCGTTAAGGCGCTGAACCGCTGATCCGGTTCAGCGCCTCTGCCGTAATCAGGCCAGCGCGGCCTTCAGATCGTCAACCAGGTCGAGGCGTTCCCACGGGAAGAAGTCGCCATCGGCAGTCCGGCCGAAGTGGCCGTAGGCGGCGGTCGGCTGGTAGATCGGCTTGTTGAGGCCAAGGTGCGTGCGGATCGAACGCGGGGTCAGACCGCCGAGCTTGGCGATGCCGAGGATCGCCTGCTCGATCTTGTCGTCGCCGACGGTGCCGGTTTCGTGCGTATCGACGTAGAGCGACAGCGGCTTCGACACGCCGATCGCATAGGCGATCTGGATCGTGCAGCGCGTGGCGAGGCCGGCGGCAACCACGTTCTTGGCGAGGTAGCGGGTGATGTAGGCCGCGCTGCGGTCAACCTTGGTCGGGTCCTTGCCGCTGAACGCACCGCCGCCGTGCGGGGCCGCGCCGCCATAGGTATCGACGATGATCTTGCGGCCGGTGAGGCCCGCGTCGCCATCCGGTCCGCCGATTTCGAAGCTGCCAGTGGGGTTGATGAAGTATTCGGTCTCGTTCAGCAGGTTCGCCGGAATCACGTCGGCTATCACGCCCTTGACGTAGGCTTCCAGTTCCGCCTGCTTGGCAGGATCGTTCTCGTCATAGCCCTTCTTGTGCTGGGTCGAAACGACGACGGCGGTTGCCGCGACGGGGGTGGAGCCTTCGTAGCGCAGGGTCACCTGGCTCTTGGCGTCGGGTTCGAGAAAGGGAGCCGCGCCCGAGTGGCGATCAGCGGCCATGCGCTCGAGGATCTTGTGGCTGTAGTAGAGGGTCGCCGGCATCAGGCCGGGAGTCTCGTCGGTGGCGTAACCGAACATGATGCCCTGGTCGCCCGCGCCTTCATCCTTGTTCTCGCCCGCGTCCACGCCCTGCGCGATGTGCGCCGACTGGCCGTGCAGACGGTTGATGAATTCGAACTTCTCCCAGTGGAAGCCGTCCTGTTCGTAACCGATGCGCTTCACCGTTTCGCGCACGGTCTTTTCGATCTCTTCCTGCGCGCCGGGGGCCCAAGCGTTGTTCTCGAACACGCCCTTGCAGCGGATTTCGCCCGCCAGCACCACAAGCTGCGTGGTGGTCAGGGTTTCGCAGGCGATGCGCGCTTCGGGGTCCTTGGACAGGAACAGATCGACGATCGCGTCGGAGATCTGGTCGGAAACCTTGTCGGGATGGCCTTCGGAAACGCTTTCCGAGGTGAAGAGATAGTCCTTGCGCATGATGTCCCCCGGGGGCTGGAATGGGCGGTTCGGAGCAGGAAAGGGCACCTTATAGAGATATAAGGAAACCTTTATGTCCTGCTTTCTTGCCGACCGCCCTAGCCGCGCGCGCTCACGAGCGCAAGCACTCTCGGCAGGAGAAGGCCGAGCGCAAGCAACAGTGCGGCCCACGCCAGCGTCAGGGCGTGGCCCCACTGGCTGAACAGGGTCGGGAGCTTGGCGGCGGGGACGATTCCTTCGATCACGTCGGCTTTGCCGCTGGCGATGCTGTCTACGAGCACGCCATCGGCATCGATCACCGCGCTGATCCCGGTGGTGGTCGAGCGCAGCACCGGCAGTCCCTCCTCGATTGCCCGCATTCGTGCCTGTGCGAGGTGCTGCGGCGGACCCCACCAGCCGAACCAGCCGTCGTTCGAAGGGTTGAAGATGTAATCAGGTCGATTCGCCTTGTCCGCGACCGCCCCCGAGAAGACGATCTCGTAACAGATCATCACCCCCGCCTTGCCGTGCTCGCCCAGATCGATGGTCAGGGGGCCCGGGCCGGGGAGGTAGTCGATGCTCCCCGCCACCAGCCGCGACAGGCCGAGCGGTTCGAGCAGCGGGCGCATCGGCAGGTATTCGCCATAGGGAACCAGGTGCGCCTTGTCGTAACCGCCGACGATCGCGCCGGAGCCGTCGATCGCCATCACCGAGTTGCGGGCGCTCACCGCTCCGGGGAAGCCCTTGTTAGGACCGCTCGGCAGTGTGCCGATGTTGAGGTTCACCACGCCGGTCAGCAGCGTCGATTGCGGGCCGATCACTCTGCCGATGCGCTTGCGGGCCAGCACCGGATCGCCGCCGGCTGTCATCTCGAAATAATAGCGGTCGGGGTAGCCCTCTTCGAGGTAGTCGGGCACCGCGCTTTCCGGCCACAGCACGATGCGCGATTGATCGCGGCCGGGTGCGGTGAGGCGGGAAAGGCGGGCGAACTGCTCTTCGAACTTGGATCCGTCGTTGATTTCCGACTGGGGGATATAGGGCTGGACGAGGGTGTATGGGAGCGCGCTCGCAGCCCGCGTCACCTCTGTGCCGAGGCTCGGGACGAACATGAGCAAACAAACTGCCGCTACGCCGCCCGCCGCAATCAGCCAGCGGCGCGCGGCAAGCGCAGCCAGCATCAGTGCGGCGATCAATACGGCGAGGCCGGACAGGGCATAAGTGCCAGTGAAGGGAAGCAGACGCGCGATTCCCGGCGTGTCCCATGTTCCCAGCAGCATCAGCCCGAGCGGCGGCCAAGGATATCCGGTGAACACCCAGCCGCGCATCCATTCGGTGATGACCCATGCACCCGCCAGCACCAGCCCGAAAGCCCACAGCGGGCGTTTGCGCGCCAGCTGATGGGCCGCAAGCGCAGCAAGGGCGGGATACCACGCCAGGTAAATGCACAGCAGCGGCACCGCCAGCCACCCGAGAAACTCGGGCATCTTGGCCTGATGGGTGAAGGCGGTCGCGATCCAGTTGTTGGCGAGCGTCAGGTGCGCCCAGCCGAACAGCCAGCCGCGCCACAGCGCGCTCCGCCAGCCTTCAGCGGTGTGGATCAGCCACACGAACCCCGCCAGCGCGGCAAGGCCCAACGGCCAGAGGTGGAGCGGCGGATAGGCGCAGGCCGCGACCAGCCCGAGCACGATAGCCGCCAGCGCGGGACGACGCTGCGCCAGCGCCGGAAGCGCCGCCAGCCGCTCCATCATGGCTTATTCGACCGTTTCGAGCGTGCCGCTATCGCCGCCTGCATCGTCGCCGCGGATCGAGGGCGGGAGGATCGAGCTGTCGATGCCGCCCTGGCCGCCCGAACGTTCGCCGTCATCGGCGCTCTTGCGGGGCTTGCGGCCGCGCGCGGGCTTTTCCGCGCTGCGTTCCGTGCGTTCCGCACGTTCAGGCCGCTCGGCACGCTTTTCTCTGCGCTCGGGCCGGTCCTGACGTTCGGCACGCGGCTGACCTTCGCCACGATTGCCGTCGCGCTCCTTGCGGGGCTGGCGACGCTGGCCGCGCTCGCGGCCTTCACCGCGCTGTTCGTTCCGGTCGTCCTGACGGTCATCGGCGAGGAAGCTTTCGCCCTCCTGCCCCGGCTCGCCTTCGGTCACATCGGTGTTGCCGACAGTCTCGGCCTGCTCGTAGACCGAGCGCGGGGCCGTGTCGCTGCGACGGCCGAAGTCGAAATCGTCCTCGAAATCCTCGGACTGGTCGCGCTCGTCGTTGCGACGGTTGCCGCCGCTGTTGCCGCCGCGCTGTTCGTCCTGACGGGCCTTGTTGTCGGCAATCACACGGAAATAGTGATCGGCGAACTGGAGGTAGTACTCCATCTGCACCCGGTCGCCGTTGTGCTGGGCGTCCTGGGCGAGCTTCTTGTACTTGTCGAGCATCTGCGGGGCATTGCCGCGCGCCCGGCTGTCGATGCGGTTCAGCTGGGCCCCATTGCCGCCCTGATTGCGGTTGCCGCGACCGCGACGCCGGTTGTTACGGTTGTTATTCAAGGAAAATGTTCCTTATCAGCGACCTGGCGCGAGAAAACTGATCATACGCGCGGTCAACAGACCCCTTGCCCTAGCGTCACGCTCAGCCCTGACTTTGGGCCGTGCCAAGCCATGCCGCGTGCTCCGCGCTGCCGCTGCCGGGGGATTGCCCTGACGGCCGTCTCAGCTGAGTTTAGGAGCTTGGCTCAGCGGTTTGCGCCCTTCGCAATCCGTCTGGCCTGACACTGACGTAGCGATGCAAAAGGGGTTTGCCAAGCCTTTGCCGCGCTTTTCTCTCACGTCAGGATCAATGCGCGGGGCCGCCCGGCAAGGTCGCGGCGGAACGCCACGGCGAATCCCGCAGCGGCCGCCAGATCGCCCACCGGCCCGGCCTGCTGCGCCCCGATTTCCAGAATCGCCACGGCCTGGGGGTTCATCAGTGCGCGAAGCTGGGGGATCAGGACGCGATAATCGTCGAGCCCCTCGGGTCCGGCAAACAGCGCCGAGGCAGGCTCGAAATCGCGCACTTGCGGGTCCAGCACGGCCTCTGCCTCCACATAGGGCGGGTTGCAGAGGATCAGATCGAAGGTTCCCAGATCGTTGGCCCAGCCGCTGGCGTGCCAGTCCCCTTCACGGAAGATCCCCTGCGGGCGCAATCCCAATTGCTCGGCGTTGCGCTGTGCCACGGCCACAGCTTCCGAAGAGCGATCGATGCCCACGCCTCGTGCCTCGCGCAGAGAAGCGAGCACCGCCAGCAGCAGCGCGCCCGAACCCGTGCCGAGATCAAGGACGCGGGCCGCATCCGGCTTCAGCTCCAGCGCCGCTTCGACCAGCGTCTCGCTGTCGCCGCGCGGGATCAGGGTAGCGGGGGTCACGATGAAGGGCAGGCCGTAGAAGTCCTGCCGTCCGGTAATGTAGGCGACAGGCTCGTGGCCCGCGCGCCGCTCGACCAGAGCGGCGAACCCCGGCGGTTCGGGGTCGCGCATATGGCGCAGCAGCAGCTCGGAGCGGGTGACGCCGAACAGATGCGCCATCAGCAATTCGGCATCGAGCCGTCCGGTATCGCTGACCGGCGCGAGGCGTTCGGCAGCAGCGCGGATCGCTTCGCCGACCAACGGGGATTGGAAAAGGGCCATTATTCCGCCAGCGCCGCCAGCCGCTTGCCCTCGTCCTCGGCGATCAGGGCGTCGACCAGTTCGGCGAGGCCCGGCCCGGCGAGCACTTCCTCCAGCTTGTGCAGGGTCAGCCCGATGCGGTGATCGGTTACGCGGCCTTGCGGGAAATTATAGGTGCGGATGCGCTCCGAACGGTCGCCGCTGCCGACCATTGCACGCCGCGCTTCGGCCTCGGCCCCCTGGGTGGCCTCGCGCTGCGCATCGTAGAGCCGCGTGCGCAGCACCTGCATCGCCTTCTCGCGGTTCTTGTGCTGGCTGCGCCCGTCCTGACAGGTGACGACCGTCCCTGTCGGCAGGTGGGTGATGCGCACTGCCGAATCGGTGGTGTTGACGTGCTGGCCGCCCGCGCCGGACGCGCGGTAGACATCGATCTTGAGGTCCTTGTCCTCGATCTGCACATCCACCTCGTCAGGCTCGGGCAGCACCGCCACGGTCGCCGCCGAGGTGTGGATGCGCCCGCCGCTCTCGGTCACGGGTACACGCTGGACGCGGTGGACGCCGCTCTCGAACTTCAGCTTGGCAAACACGCCCGTGCCGGTGACGTTGGCGATCACTTCCTTGAAGCCGCCGATGTCCGAGGCGTTGATGCTGACCGCTTCGACCTTCCAGCCCTGTTCGGCGGCATAGCGTTCGTACATGCGGTAGAGATCGGCGGCGAATAGCGCGGCTTCATCGCCCCCCGTCCCTGCGCGGATTTCGAGCATCGCGGGCTTTGCGTCGGCAGAGTCGCGCGGCAGCAGCGCGATGGCGAGGCGGCGTTCGAGATCGGGGAGCGTGGACTTGATCTGGGCGAGTTCTTCCTCGGCCATCGCCTTCATTTCGGGATCGGCGAGCATTTCGGTCAGCCCCGCCATCTCCTCGCGCGCGGCCTTCACCTCGGCGGCGATCTTGGCAACGGGTTCGAGTTCGGCATAATCGCGGGATGCGCGCACGAAGGCCTCGCCCTCCAGAGTTCCGCTCGCCATGCGCGCTTCGAGCTCCGCAAAGCGGTGCGCGATCTGGTCAAGGCGTTCGGGGGGGATTTGCATTGTCGCTTCTTTCACTCGTCATGCTGAACTTGTTTCAGCATCCATTCCACCTGTTCGAGCCGCAGTATGAGCGGCGCGATGGACCCTGAAACAAGATCAGGGTGACGAGGAAGGCTAACGATAGGCGCCGAGCACACCCAAAACAGGTGCATCCAGATCGTCGCCCGAAATTCCGTGACCCATTTCCGACCTCAGCGACAATAGCGTCTTTGCGCCGCGCTTCACCGCCTTGTCATAACGCTTGCGCGGGGAGCCCGAAGCAATCAGCTCGGCAGTGAAGCCTTGCTTGCGGACGGCACCTGCAAGACCGATTGCTTCAGAAACGCGGGTATCATCCTCAACCACGATGATAAGGTCGGCAGGCACCTCCTCCCGCGCCCCCACCAGCATTGCCAGCCGCTCGATCCCCGCGGCCCAGCCCACGGCAGGCGTCGCCGCGCCGCCCAGCGATTCCATCAACCCATCATAACGCCCGCCGCCCAGCACCGTGCTCTGGCTCCCCAAAGCCGCTGCCGAGGCGCTGCCCTCATCAGGGATGAACTCGAACGCCGTGTGCCGGTAGTAGTCGAGCCCGCGCACGAGGCTTTCCGCCCGCACCCACTTCACGCCCGCCGCATCCAGCCCGCTGGTGACGGCCGCGAAAAAGGCGCTGGCCTCCTCCGACAGAAACGCATCGATCCTCGGCGCATCCGCCAGAAACGGCTTGTCCCTCGGGTCCTTCGAATCGAGAATGCGCAGGGGGTTCTTCTCCAGCCGCTCCTGCGATTCTTCGGAGAGCTGATCCTTCATCGCCCGGAAGTAGTCGATCAAGGCCGCGCGCCACGCCTCGCGGCTGGCGGCATCGCCGAGGGTGTTGAGGTGCAGGGTCACGTCCGCGATGCCCAGCTCCTTCAGCAGCTGATCCGCCATTGCCAGCAGCTCCACATCCGCCTGCGGCTCGCCCGCCCCGATCACTTCGGCGTCGATCTGGTGGAACTGGCGGTAGCGGCCCTTCTGCGGACGCTCGTAGCGGAACAGCGGGCCGTGGGTCGCGACTTTCAAAGGCGCATATTGCTGCCAGCCGTTGGTGAGGAAGGC
>JAIEOM010000214.1 GCA_019750455.1 Sphingomonadales bacterium
CGTATAGCTCAGTGGTAGAGCACTATGTTGACATCGTAGGGGTCGCAAGTTCAATCCTTGCTACGCCCACCACCGGATGAAGCGAAAAACGCCCGCCCCTTCAGGCGGGCTTTTTTGTGCCTGCCGCCCACCCCCGCGTAACGCGCAATGGCTCTTGCGTTTCATTCGCAGCCAGAGCGCTTGCAAGCCTGTTTGCCTCTGCTAAAGCCGCGGCGGGATCTTTGGGCCTTGGACGGGCCCGCAACAGCTTCCTGTCGATCAAGCACGGCCCCGCAACCGACGGGGCAAGAAGGATAGGGCATAGGCCATGCAGAAAATCAAAGTCGCCAATCCCGTCGTCGAACTCGACGGCGATGAGATGACCCGCATCATCTGGCAGTGGATCCGCGAAAGGCTGATCCTGCCCTATCTCGATATCGATCTGAAGTATTACGACCTGTCGATCGAGAACCGCGATGCGACCGATGATCAGGTCACCGTCGATTCCGCCAACGCCATCAAGCAGTACGGCGTGGGCGTGAAGTGCGCCACCATCACCCCCGACGAACAGCGCGTCGAGGAATTCAGCCTCAAGAAAATGTGGAAGTCGCCCAACGGGACGATCCGCAACATCCTTGGCGGCGTGGTGTTCCGCGAACCCATCGTGATCGACAACGTTCCGCGTCTTGTGCCGGGCTGGACCGACCCCATCGTCGTCGGCCGCCACGCTTTCGGCGACCAGTACCGCGCCACCGACACCCGCATCCCCGGCCCCGGCAAGCTGCGCCTCGTGTTCGATGGCGAGGACGGCACCAAGATCGACCTCGATGTGTTCGACTTCCCGAGCGCCGGCGTCGCGATGGCGATGTACAACCTTGATGATTCGATCCGTGATTTCGCCCGCGCCTCGTTCAACTATGGCCTCAACCTCGGCTGGCCGGTCTACCTCTCGACCAAGAACACGATCATGAAGGCCTATGACGGGCGCTTCAAGGACCTGTTCCAGGAAGTGTTCGACACCGAAGGCTTCGCCGAGAAGTTCAAGGAAGCCGGCATCGTCTACGAACACCGCCTGATCGACGACATGGTCGCCTCCGCCCTGAAATGGAGCGGCAAGTTCGTGTGGGCGTGCAAGAACTACGACGGCGACGTGCAGTCGGATACCGTGGCGCAGGGCTTCGGCTCGCTCGGTCTGATGACCTCGGTGCTGATGACCCCGGACGGCAAGACCGTGGAGGCCGAAGCCGCCCACGGCACTGTCACCCGTCACTACCGCCAGCACCAGCAGGGCAAGGCGACCTCCACCAACCCGATCGCCTCGATCTTCGCCTGGACCCGCGGCCTCATGTATCGCGGCAAGTTCGACAACACGCCTGATGTGGTGAAGTTCGCCGAAACGCTCGAACGCGTCTGCATCGCTACGGTCGAGAAGGGCTATATGACCAAGGACCTCGCTCTGCTGATTGGCCCGGGTCAGGCCTGGCAGACCACCGAGCAGTTCTTCGAGACGATCGTGCAGAACCTCGAAAAGGAAATGGCCAGCTGGGCCTGATCCTTCGCACCTAAAGATAAAAAGCCCGGCCGACCCCGCGTCTGCCGGGCTTTTTATTGCCTGCGCGAAGGGTGACAGTGCCCGCGGCCCACGTTAAGCCGTCACGGTGGCTGGCGAACTGACCCTCTCCCCGTTCCTGTCCGACGCGCTGGTGATCCTCGGTGCGGCGGGGATCGTCATTCCCGTCTTTACCCGCTTCCGCATCACGCCGATCATCGGGTTCATCCTGATCGGGGTGCTGGTTGGCCCCTATGGCCTCGGCTCGCTGGTCGAGCGAATACCCTGGCTCTATTATTTCACGATCAGCGATCCGGAGGCGCTCACGCCCTTCGCCGATTTCGGCATCGTGCTGCTGCTGTTCGCGATCGGGCTGGAACTGTCATTCAACCGCCTGGGGCAACTGCGCAAGCTGGTGTTCGGGCTCGGCGCGCTTGAACTGCTGATCATCGGCACATCGCTTGCGGCGTTTCTCGGCTTCGCCGGGGGGATGAGCTTCACCGGCGCGCTTGCGCTCGGCTTCGCACTCGCGTTTTCATCGACTGCGATCGTCCTGCCGATTTCTGGCACCCGCTCGCCGGTCGGGCGGGCGGCGCTGTCGATGCTGCTGTTCGAGGATATCATGATCGTCCCGATCATCTTCATCCTCGGCGCGCTTGCCCCCAACGCATCGGACGAGGGGTGGACCGGCATCGCCAACACCCTGTGGCAGGGCGGCCTGGTGATCGCGCTTCTGCTCGTGGTGGGCCGGCTCGCCCTCCCCCGCCTCTTCGCGCAGGCGGCGCGCACCAAGAGCCCCGAACTGTTCCTGTCCGCCTCGCTGCTCGTGGTGATCGGAGCGAGCCTTGCCACCGCACTGGTCGGCCTGTCGCCGATCGTCGGCGCACTGATCGCCGGCCTGCTGATTGCCGAGACCGAATACCACACCGAGGTCGAGATGATCATGGAGCCGTTCAAGGGCCTCGCGCTCGGCGTGTTCCTCATCACTGTCGGCATGAGCATCAACCTTGCCGAAATCGCCGAACAGATCGGCGCACTGGTCGCTGCGGTCGTCGGCGTTCTGGCTTTCAAGGCGATCGTCACCGGGATCCTGCTCCGGCTGATGGGCGCGCGGCGCAGCACGGCTGCCGAGACCGGCGTGCTGATGGCCTCACCTTCCGAGACAACGCTGATCGTGCTTGCCGCGGCCACCAGCGCGCTGGTTCTCGATACGGAAACGGCGCGTTTCTGGCAGACTGTGACCGCGATCGGCCTGACCATTACACCGGTCCTCGCCCGGCTCGGCGCGATGCTGGGGCGGCAGGTTGATGGCGCGCCGCAGCTTCCCGACGAAGAGGACGGCGATTCCGCGCGCACGATCATCATCGGCGGAGGGCGTGTCGGACGTCTGGTGGCGGACATGATGGAGACACACGCCAAGCCCTATGTGATGATCGACACCAACCCCGATCTCGTCACGGCGGCCAAGCGCGACGGTTACCGCGCGACCTTCGGCGATGCGGCGCGCGGCGATGCGCTGACGCGGCTGGGCGTGGAGACAGCGCCCGCGGTGGTGCTGACCATGGATGAACCCGTGCTCGCCCAGCGCCTCGTCGCAAAGTTGCGCGATACCTACCCCGATCTGCTGATCGTCGCCCGCGCCCGCGACCCCGATCACGCCGCGACGCTTTACCGAGCCGGTGCGAGCCATGCGGTGCCCGAGACGCTGGAAGCCTCGCTCCAGTTATCGGAGGCGGTGCTGGTCGATATCGGCGTGGCGATGGGGCCGGTGATCGCCTCGATCCACGCCAAGCGTGACGAGTTCCGCGAGCAGCTGGAGCGCGAAGGCGGCCTCAGCGAAAAGCCGAAGCTGCGCACCAGCACGACGGACGGAGAAACAATCGCGGGGCTCCGCAGGTAGGCTCTCCGGAAAAAGGAGAACCAGCATGAGCAAGCCCGAGAACCCCGCCGAACGCGGCCCCGACACGCGCACCGATGGCACGAAGGGCCCCGCGAAAGATGCCCAGCTTGAAGGCAATCGCCGCCCCGACCGCGACTTGCCGCGCGGTGCAGAGGGCGACACGCGCCGCGCTTCGGGGATGCCGCGCTAGAGCGTCAAGCAACAGGCCGGCGCTTCTGGACGATGCCTGCGCGTGTTTGTGCAGTCAGAGCATTACCGGGAGCCGCGTTGGGTTTTTACCCGGCGAGCACGGCCTTAACCGCGGCCAGCGCATCGGCAGCCTTGCTGCCGTCAGGCCCGCCGCCCTGCGCCATATCGGGCCGTCCGCCGCCGCCCTTGCCGCCGAGCGCCTCGACGCCCGCACGCACCAGATCGACCGCGCTGAAGCGCGCCGTCAGGTCGTCGGTCACGGCCGCCGCGATGCTCGCCTTGCCGTCGTTGACCGCAATGATCGCCGCCACGCCTGATCCCATGCGCTGCTTGGCTGCATCGAGCAACGGGCGCAGTTCCTTGGGGTCCAGCCCGTCGAGCACCTGGCCACTGAAGGTAACACCGGCAACGCTTTCGTCGGCCGCAGCCGCCCCGCCCGTTCCGCCGCTGCCCAGCGCCAGCGCCTTCTTGGCCTCGGCCAGTTCCTTTTCGAGCCGCTTGCGTTCTTCGAGCAGCGCGGCAAGGCGTGCCGGCACTTCCTCCGGCGTGGCGCGGATCACGCCTGCCGCAGCCTTCAGCGCCTCCTCGCGGGCAACGAGCCACTGACGCGCGCCCTCGCCCGTCATCGCCTCGATACGGCGCACGCCCGAGGAGACCGCGCTTTCCGACACGATGCGGAAGATGCCGATATCGCCCGTGGCGCGGACATGGGTGCCGCCGCACAGCTCGACCGAGTAGTTGCGCCCCTCCCCGCCCGCGCGGCCCATCGAAAGCACACGGACCTCGTCGCCATACTTCTCGCCGAACAGCGCCAGCGCGCCAGCAGCGACAGCATCGTCAGGGGTCATCAGTCGTGTCGAAACCTGCTCGTTGGCGCGGATTTCCGCGTTAACCTCGGCCTCGATCGCGGCGATATCTTCGGGCGTGAGCGCAACCGGGTGTGAGAAATCGAAGCGCAGGCGGTCTTCGGCGACCATGCTGCCCTTCTGTGTCACATGCCCGCCGAGCCGGCCGCGCAGCGCGGCATGGACGAGGTGGGTCGCGGAGTGATTGGCACGGATGCGGTCGCGCCGCTCGGCATCGACCTTGAGTTCGACCGTATCGCCGACCGCGACCTCGCCCGCTTCGATGCGCACCTGATGGGCGTGCAGTCGCCCGAGCGGCTTCGACGTGTCGGTCACGGTCGCGCGTAGCCCGCCGAGGCTGGCAATCGTGCCGGCATCGCCGGTCTGCCCGCCGCTTTCGCCGTAGAACGGCGTCTGGTTGGTGAGGATCACCACCTCGTCACCCGCCGCGGCGGCCGTGACTTCGGTGCCGCCCTTGACGATGGCCACGACCTTGCCCTCGCCTGTGGTAGAGGCATAGCCAGTGAATTCGGTCGCGCCCTCGCGCTCGGCAATGTCGAACCAGACTTCGCCCGAAGCCGCTTCGCCCGAGCCCCTCCACGCAGCGCGCGCCGCCGCCTTCTGGCGCGCCATCGCTGCGTCGAACCCGGCCTTGTCCACGCCGATTCCCCGGGCACGCAGGGCATCTTCGGTGAGGTCATAGGGGAAGCCGTAGGTGTCATAGAGGCGGAAGGCGACTTCGCCATCGAGCTCGCCGCCCTGCGCGAGATCGCCGGTCGCCTCGTCGAGGAGCTTCAGACCCTTGTCGAGCGTACGGCGGAACTGCGTTTCCTCGCGTTCGAGCACTTCCTCAATCAGCGCCTGCCCGCGGACGAGTTCGGGGTAGGCCTGACCCATCTCGGTGACGAGCGCGGGAACGAGGCGGTGCATCAGGGGCTCAGCGGCACCGAGCAGGTGCGCGTGGCGCATGGCGCGGCGCATGATCCGGCGCAGCACATAGCCGCGGCCCTCGTTGGAGGGGAGAACCCCGTCGGCCATCAGGAAGCTGGTCGAGCGAAGGTGATCGGCGATGACCCGGTGCGAGGCCGAATTCTCGCCGGACGCGGCAACGCCGGTCAGCGATTCCGATGCGGAAATCAGCGCCTTGAAGGTGTCGGTGTCGTAATTGTCGTGCACGCCCTGGAGCACGGCGGCGATGCGTTCGATCCCCATGCCGGTGTCGATCGAGGGCTTGGGCAGGTCGATCCGCGCGCCGCCCGCCTGCTGCTCGTATTGCATGAAGACGAGGTTCCAGATCTCGACGAAGCGGTCGCCGTCCTCATCGGGGCTGCCGGGAGGGCCGCCGAAGATGTGATCGCCGTGATCGTAGTAGATTTCGGAACACGGCCCGCATGGACCGGTATCGCCCATCGACCAGAAATTGTCGGAGGTAGGGATGCGGATGATGCGGTCTTCGGGGAGACCGGCAATCTTGCGCCACAGGTCTGCGGCCTCGTCATCGGTGTGGTAGACGGTGACCGTCAGGCGGTCCTTGGGCAGGCCCCATTCCTTGGTCAGCAGGGTCCAGGCATGGGTGATCGCCTGTTCCTTGAAATAGTCGCCGAAGGAGAAATTCCCCAGCATTTCGAAGAAGGTATGGTGCCGCGCGGTGTAGCCGACATTATCGAGGTCATTGTGCTTGCCCCCGGCGCGGACGCACTTCTGCGAGGAGGCGGCGCGCGGTGAGGCGGGGGTTTCGAGACCCGTGAAGACGTTCTTGAACGGCACCATTCCGGCGTTGACGAACATCAGCGTCGGATCGTTGTAGGGAACGAGCGGCGCGCTCGGGGTCGCGGCGTGACCGGCCTTGCTGAAATAATCGAGGAAGGAGCGGCGGATTTCGTTGGTCGACGTCATGCGCGTGCAGTTAGGCAAAGCGAAGGCGCAAGGCAATGGATACGCGCGAAATCGGGGATTGCGGAGGGGTCTGGAAGGGGTCAGCACCGGGTCTGGACGGGGGCAAGGCCGGTCTGGAGGGGGTCTGGAAGGGGTCTGGCGGAGGCAAAAATGGGGGCCGTAACGCGAAAGGCCGGTGCGGGCCTTGGGGAAGGCTCGCACCGGCGTTCCGCGTGTCCGGGCGTTGATGGGGACAGCCGGACCTGAGCGGGACACTCAGGCAGCGGCGATACGCCCGCTTGGGGTCAGTCTTCCGAGTCCGCGTCCGGGCCCGTCATCATTTCCCCGGCGACCTGATCGGTGCGGCTGCGGATCGCAGCTTCCAACCGGTCGCAAACTTCAGGATTGTCCTTGAGGTAGGTCTTGGCGTTTTCACGCCCCTGGCCGATGCGGATCGAATCATAGGAGAACCAGCTCCCCGACTTTTCGACCAGGCCCGCCTTGACCCCAAGATCGAGGATCTCGCCGATCTTGGAGATGCCTTCGCCGTACATGATGTCGAATTCGACCTGCTTGAACGGCGGCGCGACCTTGTTCTTGACGACCTTCACGCGGGTGGTGTTGCCGGTGATCTCGTCACGTTCCTTGATCTGGCCCGTACGGCGAATGTCGAGACGCACCGAGGCGTAGAACTTGAGCGCGTTGCCCCCGGTGGTGGTTTCCGGATTGCCGTACATCACCCCGATCTTCATGCGCAGCTGGTTGATGAAGATCACCATGCAGCGCGAGCGGCTAATCGAACCGGTCAGCTTGCGCAGCGACTGGCTCATCAGGCGCGCCTGAAGGCCAACGTGGCTGTCGCCCATCTCGCCTTCGATTTCCGCACGCGGCACCAGTGCGGCAACCGAGTCCACCACCAGCACGTCGATCGCGTTCGAACGCACCAACGTGTCGGTGATTTCCAGCGCCTGTTCGCCGGTATCGGGCTGCGAGACGATCAGTTCATCGATGTTCACGCCCAGCTTCTTGGCATAGACCGGATCGAGCGCGTGTTCCGCGTCGACGAAAGCGGCGGCGCCGCCCATCTTCTGCGCTTCGGCGATGACATGCAGCGCCAGCGTGGTCTTGCCCGAGCTTTCCGGACCATAGACCTCGATCACCCGGCCGCGCGGCAAGCCGCCGATCCCGAGCGCGATGTCCAGCCCCAGCGAGCCGGTCGAAATCGCTTCGACCTGCATCGCTTCCTTCGAGCCCAGCTTCATTGCCGAACCCTTGCCGAAGGCGCGATCGATCTGTGCAAGCGCGGCTTCCAGAGCCTTTTGACGGTCCACGGCTTTCTTGTCCTCTTCGACCAATTTCAATTGGGTAGCCATCGCACGCGCTCCTTCGCTTGCCTAGGGGCGGACATCAGTTTTCCGCCACCCGTTGAGGAGCATGTATCGCATTTGTTCTCAAGGAACAAGTAGGGAACGAAAATTTTTCCGCGGGCCTTCCCCCGCCCTTCCCTACCCGCCGACCTATTCGTCGGCGGCCTCGCGCAGCTTCCAGTCGAACACCTTGGTGCCGTTGGCCGGCACGGTCAGTTCGACCGTCTGGTAACCGTTCTTCACCTCCACCTTGTGACGCGGGAAGCGGATCTCGTATTCGCCCGCATAGCCAACTTGCAGCCGCAGCTTCACGGGGTGCGGATTGGCGTTGGTGATGTGCGCCTGCATCTTCGTCCAGCCGCGCGAATCGCTGGGCCTTTTATCGGGATGCCCGCACAGCGCGAAGACCTGCCCGCTCGTGCCCAGCTCCAGTTCCACATCCTGCCCCCGCGCGTAATCGCGCAAGGTGGTTTCGGCGGCCAGCTGATCGCCGCGTGTCGTCGGCTCGAACAGCGCCAGCTGGCCCTGCGGCAGCGCGACGCCGAGGCCCTTCTTCTCCTCGTTCTTCGTCACCAGCAGCAGGCTGGCGGCGTCGGGTTCGTCATCCTCGGGATAAATCCAGTTATAGGCATCGCACTCCGCCTGATAGAGGAACCGCGCCTTCACAGCCTCCTTGTCGAGGAAGGCGACCTGCTTCATCCCCTTGGCCGACACATTGACCCGCCCCGGCACGCGGAACAGCTTGAGATCGCCGAGGTCTTCCTCTTCGGCGGTCACAACCGCCGAGCGCATCATCTGGGGCGCGCGCATCGTGCCGGTGACGACGATCGCATCATACTCGCCTTCCATCGCCACCATCGGAGCGGGCGGCGGGGCAAAGACCGGCATTTCCATCGGCGGCACAGGCGGCGGGATCGCCCCGCCCCCCGTGCGCCCAAGCGGATAGCAAGTCAGCCACAATTCCTCGGCCACCGGCGGATCGGCGAGGCTTTCATAGTCGCTTTCGACATTGTGCCGCCCGGCGATGATCTGGAGGCGCGCGTTATCGAAGCTCTGGCCGTTGTCGTTGAGCAGGGTCAGCCAGCTCAGCAGCCCCATCTCGAACTCGTCGCCTGATTGCTTCTCGGTCATGGTGCCGACGTAATCGGCCTGCCAGTCGAACCCCCAGGCAAGGTAGGTGAGGGTCACGTCGAAGGTGCCCCCTTCGTCCGAGCGGGTATCGACAGAGAATACCGGCCGCGGCGAAAGCCCGGCGGGGACGCGGTCATAGGCGAGCGTTTCGGGGAGCCCTGAGCATTGCACCGCCTCGAAGCCCTGCGAAGTTTCGAGCACAACGCCGCCATCGGCGCGGGTGCGGACCACGGCGCGCTCGCTGACCTGCTGGCCGGTCGCGGGGTTCATTCGCGTGATGGTGACGCGGTTTCCGAGCGTCCCGTCCACCAGCGATGCGGGCGAGAGCAGCTGGGCGTTGCGGTTCTTCTCGATCGTGCCGCCGGGCAGGCCGGTGACGATGGCGGAGACGCCGATCATCCCTTCGGCCACGCCTTCGAAACGGATCGTGGATTCGCCCTTGGGCAGTGTCACGCGGCGGGTTTCGGAGATCATCGCGAGGCCGCCGGGATATTCGGGATCGAGTTCCTCTTCGGGATCGCGGTCGGGATCGCGGTAGATGGTGACCGCGAGATCGACGGGTGCGGAGGCGTCCACCACCTCGCGCGCCCACGCGGGCGGCACCAGCGCCGCGGCCACCAGCGCCGCGCTCGACAGCCAGATTGCGGCCCGCCGCATCACGCCCCCGCCCTCAGTAGCGGGTTTCGTAGGTGACGCGGATCACCCGCTCGCCCTCCGCCGGGACCGGGACCTTGTAGCGGCGCCGGTCGGCGTTCAACTGTTCGCCCTTGATATCCTCGGCGGTGATACGGAAATCGTCGGCCCACCAGCTGTTGCCGAGCCCGGTCTGGGTCAGTTCCACCTCAACGGCTTCAGGCTTGGCGTTGGTGAGGGTGTAGCGCATCACGGTGCGGTAATAGGTCTTGGGCCGTTCCAGCGTGATCTCGCGGGTCTTGCCGTCCTCGACGATGCGGAAACGGGCGCTCTTTTCCCATTCGGCGGCGGTGATGGTCTCGCGCTTTTCGACTTCGGCCTTTACCGTGATGTCGAAGGCGTCACCTGTCACCAGCGAAAGATCGCTGCCTATCGGGGTGTGGTCGATACTCTTTTCGCCGATGAATTGCGGCGTGCCCTGCGCATCGCGCTGGTAGAAGCGCACCGTGCCCGCCGGCAACGCATCGCCGAGGCCCTGATCGCGCGAAGTCGAAAAGGCGATCCGGCTTTCGACGTTGTTCGGCTCCTCGTCGTTCTGCTGCCAATAGACCGCGCTCGCGTAGATCTTGCGGGCGGGGACGGCCTGCGCGTCGAGGAAGCTCACCTGCTTGGTCTGGGCGTTGGCGATCGTGGTGCGGCCTGCGATGGGATAGAGGTAGAAATCGCCCAGTCGCTCGCGCGAAGACGCCTCGGTCCCGGCGCGGGTCATGCCGCGCTGGCCGTAACCGCCGCGCCCGCCGCCGTTGGGGTCGCCCGCGACCAGCACGGTATCGGCATTGTGGAAGGTGGTGCCGGTGTTGTTGGTCAGCGTCACCCAGCCCTGCATGTCGATGGTGCCGGCTTTTTCATTGTAGAGCGCGACATAATCCGCGCTCCAGCCAAGGCCGCCGGTGAGGTAGCGCAGCTGCACGGGGCGGGTGCCGGCGCGGGTCGAATCCAGGTTGACCGAAAGCGTGGGGCGCGCGCGCAGGTTCGGCGGAACGCGGTCGAAGATCACACGGACCGGCAGGCCATCGTCGCGCAGCACCTCGATCCGGTCGCCGATCTGGAGCACGGTGCCACCCGCGACCGAGAGCACCTTGGCACGCTCGCGCGTTTCGGCACCCGTGGCGGGGTTGGTGCGCAGCAAGGTGACGGTCTGGCCGACGGCCTTCTCCATCAGCTTTTCGGGGGTGAGGAGATCGTAGTCGAAATTCTGCTCGACGATCGCGGTGTTGGCGGCGGCGAAGCTCAGGGTCTGGGGGCGGATCTGGGCGGAGACATCGGGGAACTCCACCCGGCTGCGGCCCTGCGCGATCGGCAGCTGGCGCACATCCTGCACCAGTGCGAGGTTGTTGTTGTAGATGGTGATGGCGACATCGCCCTGGGCCGTCGCATCGGGATCGGGCACGGGTGCGTTCTGCGCCCCTGCCCCGCTCGCCGCCAGCACCGCAAGGCTGGCACAGGCGCCGATAATCGCACGGTTGATCATGTCGTCCCCTCCACTCGTCGTGAGACAGGATGAACGACCCGGCGGCTTTATCCAAGGTGAATGGGCCGGATTGTCCCCGCGAATTCCGCGAGATTGCGTCAGGCCCCCGCGCCGGCTCCAGCGCCTGCCGCCGCCCCTGCCTTCGCCTCGCGCAGCACCGCGCCGACCTTGTCGCCGATCGCCGCGACGCTGAAGGGCTTGGGGATGAAGTGCATGTCGGGGATGTCGATGTCACGGCGCAGCTGTTCCTCGGCGTAGCCCGACATGAACAGCACCGGCATTTTCGGCAGCTTGGCGCGGATCGCGCGGACCATGGCAGGGCCATCCATCCCGGGCATCACCACGTCGGAGACCACCAGATCGAACTGCGTCGTCCCTTCGAGGATCGCGGCCAGCCCCTCCTCGCCATTGGCGCAGGCGGTGACCTCGTAGCCCGCGCGGGTCAGCGCGCGCTCGGCGACGGTGCGGACCATGTCCTCGTCCTCGACCAGCAACACCTTGCCGCCCGCCGACCAGTCCGAAGAAACCAGCGGCGCGGCCACACGCTTCTTGGGCACTTCGCCGCGGTGGACGGGGAAATAGATCGTGAAGCGCGCACCCGTAGGCCGGCCGGACTTGTCAGTGATGTTGTCAGCAAAGATGAACCCGCCCGATTGCTTGACGATGCCGTAAGCGGTCGACAGGCCGAGGCCGGTGCCCTTGCCCTGTTCCTTGGTAGTGAAGAACGGCTCGAACAGCTTGGGCAGCACATGCGGGGGAATGCCGCCGCCGGTATCCTGCACGATCAGCACGGTGTAATCCGCTGCTGGCAGCACTTCGGAGCCGAGCTGGATCACCTGCTTCGCGTGCAAAGCCCGCGTGAACAGCGAGATGCGCCCCGTGCCGTTCCCGCGCGACTGGCCCCCGTTCCCTTGGATCGCGTCCCGCGCATTCACCGCGAGGTTCATGATCACCTGTTCGAGCTGCTGCGGATCGGCCCGCACCGGCCCCAGATTGCGGTCATGCTGCACGTAATAGGTGATCTTCTCGCCCAGCAGCCGCTTGATCAGCGGGCTCACTTCGCTGACCACATCGGGCAGCTGGATGATCTCGGGGCGCAAGGTCTGCTGGCGCGAGAAGGCGAGCAGCTGGCGGGTCAGCGATGCGGCGCGGTTCGAGTTCGCCCTGATCTGCTGGATGTCGTCATAATCGCTGTCACCCGGGATGTGGCGCAGCAGCATGAGATCGCAGGTGCCGATGATAGCGGTGAGCACGTTGTTGAAATCATGCGCGACCCCGCCGGCAAGCTGGCCGACGGCCTGCATCTTGGTGGCCTGCGCGACCTGACGGCGAAGCTGGTTTTCCTGCGAGGTGTCAGCGAGCGACAACAGCACCGCCGCCTCGCCCAGCCCGCGCACGCCGGCAAGGCCGAGGCTGACAGGCTCCTCGGGCGAATTGGTCAGTCGCACCGCGACATCGCCGCTGGTCGAAGGCCCGCGCCCGTGGCAGCGCACCGCATCGGACAGCGCCGCCTTGTCCTCGCGCACGACGAGATCGGTCGGGAAGGCAGGCAGCCCCCGCCCCTCGCGCCCGACAGAGCGCAGGAACGCCTCGTTGGCGAACAGGAAGCGCCCGTCACGGTCTGTCATCGCGAGGCCGAGCGGCAATTGCGCGAGCAGCCCGTCAAGCTGCGCCACCCCTGCCTGTGCCGATCCGTCAAGCCCACCGCCGATGCCGACGCCCGAATCTATCAGCAGCATCAGCGAGGTCGCCTCGTCCGGGCCTGCCGCAGTCACCCGCTCCTCAGGGTCCACCAGCGGCACATCCACCAGCGTCTGCGGCGTGCCGCCGCGCCCCTCGCGTGCGAAGAAAATGCGGTCACGCTCGTCCGAGCGCAGGAAGCTGACGAAATCCTGCCCGACAAGGCTCGCGCGCTCATCCCCGGCTGCCCGCTCGGCAAAGCCGGGGCTGACCGCGCGGATCACACCGTCCGCCGTGGTGATCGCGCTTTCGATCCCCGCCCGGCTGAGCATCTTGCCGAAGGGCCCGGCCAGATCGAGCGCGCCCAGATCGGCGCTCCGCGCACGTGCGATGGGCTTGATGCGCCAGATCAGATGATCATCGCCGCGGCCCGCACGCGTGGCGGTGATCTGCCAGCGGGTTTCGTCCGAGGCTTCGATCTCTTCCAGAGCGGCGGTGCCATCGCGCCACGCATTGCGGGCGAGCAGCGTGACCCGCTCCAGCGCCTCGCGCTCCATCGGGAGCGCGGGCGGCGCGGCATTGGGGCCGAAGCTGTCGAGGAAGAACAGGTTGGCGCAGACCATGCGGTTGGCGCGATCGGTGATGGCGATCGCCTCGCCCGCGCGCTCGATGGCCGCAACAGTGACGCTCCAGTCGGGGGCGGGCGGCGAATCGCTTTCGGGCGCGGTGCGCACACGATCAAGCAGGACCACCCCGGCCAGCAGCACACCCGCCGCCAGAATGAAGGCAAGCGCCACGAGCCAGCTGCCGGTCGCCACCATCAGCACCAGCGCGCTGACCAGCACGCCCCCGCCCAGCATCGCCAGCAGGCCTGAAGGCGGCAGACTGCCGCCTGCGCCAGCATTATCGACGAGGGGCGGATGGCCGGGATCGGTGCCGGGGCGGCGGGACAAGACGGGGCGACTCCTGTGGAACGGCAGATGGCGCGGGGCGCGCCGGGACGGCACTTCCTACTGCGCGCCGAGCCTCTGGTCGAGCCGTGCTTCCATCGCCTTCAACCGTCTGGCGCGCTTGCGGGACACCACAGCGCGCCACACCCAGCCGGACACCAGCCAGCCGACCACCGGCGTGACCGCCGAGAGCACCAGATACCCCACCACCGTTGCCCCGGCGACCTGATAGGCATCGACCAGAAACGCCCATGTTCCGCTGCCTGAGACCTTGGCCGTGGCAATAGCGGGCGCCGTCGCATCCCAGCGCAGGGCAAATTCGCCGATACGGTTGGCGATGACCAGCCAGAACGGCAGCGTGAAGGGATTGGTGACGAAGGTGACCAGCGCGGCCAGCGGCACATTGGCGCGCATCGGCAGGGCGAGAAAGGCCGAAAGGAAGATCTGTCCGATGGGAATGATGAAGGCCGCAAACAACCCCAGCGCAACGCCGCGCGGCACCGACCGGCGGGTGAAGCGCCACAATTCGGGCGACAGGAAGCGATGCGCGATGGGGGCGAGATACTTGTTTTCGGCCATTTCCTCGCGCGTGGGGGTGTTCTTGCGGATCACCTCCTGCGCCCAGGCCCGCGAACGCCCGGCAATCGTCTTCTTGGGAGGAGGCGGTGTCATGCTCATGGGTGCGCAGTCTCACGGCGCGCAGCGGCGATGGGGTCGCGAAGAGAAGACTGGGGCGGCATGGTGATTGCCCATATGGGTAGCATGCGACTGCTGACTCGGAGGTGAATCGCTACATATCGGATTTTTTGGAGGGTGCCTCAGCCCCGCTCGCGCATCAGCCTCGCCTTGTCGCGTTTCCAGTCGCGTTCCTTGATGCTGGCGCGCTTGTCGTGGGTCTGCTTGCCCTTGGCGAGTGCCAGCTCGACCTTCGCGCGGCCAGTGCGGTTGAAGTAGATCGACAGCGGCACCAGCGTCATACCCTTCCGCTCGACCGCACCGAACAGCCGCTCGATCTCGCGTTCGTGGAGCAGCAGCTTGCGCGGACGGCGCGGTTCGTGGTTCAGGCGGTTTCCGTGGCTGTATTCGGGGATGTTGGCGTTGACCAGCCATACCTGCCCGTCGCGCACCTCGGCATAGCTTTCGGCAATGCTCGCCTCACCCGCGCGCAGAGCCTTCACCTCGGTGCCCGACAGCGCAAGGCCCGCCTCGTAGGTGTCCTCGACATAGTAATCGAACCGCGCACGGCGGTTTTCGGCGACGATCTTGAGCTTGTCGAAAGTGACGGGTTTGGGGCGTGCCATAAGGCGGCGCGATGTAGTGGGTGGGACGGCAAAAAGCGAGGGCCTTTGCGATTCCCCGCGCCGGGGCGTAGCGTGGGCACGCGGGACAACAGGAAAGCGCAGGGGGCCATGACCACAGCCGAACCCTTCATCATCGCCGGTGAGAGCATTGCAGCAGGCTCGGCACGCGATGTCGCCTTCCCGATCACCACGATGGCGACGGGGACGACCTCTTCGCTCGCCGTGCGGGTGCTGCACGGTGCAAAACCCGGCCCGGCGGTGTTCGTGAGCGCGGCAATCCACGGCGACGAGATCATCGGCACCGCGGTGATCCAGCGGCTGGCGCAGGAACTCACGCCAGAGGCACTTGCGGGCACAGTGCTGCTGGTGCCGGTCGCCAACATCTTCGGCTTCATCACGCACAGCCGCTACCTCCCCGACCGGCGCGATCTCAACCGCAGCTTTCCGGGGAGCGCGGGGGGATCGCTGGCGGGGCAGCTGGCGCGTGTCTTCTACCGCGAGGTCGTGGCGCGCTGCCAGCTCGGCATCGACATCCATTCCGCCGCCATCCACCGCTACAACCTGCCCCAGATCCGCATCGCGGCGGGGAACCGGCGGTTGGTCGAACTGGCGATGGCCTTCGGCGCGCCGGTAATCATCGAAAGCCCCCTGCGTGACGGCAGCCTGCGCGATCTTGCCGAGAAAAAGGGCGTCGACATGCTGCTGCTGGAGGCGGGCGAGGCGCTGCGTTTCGACCGACTGTCGATCGAGACCGGGGTAGAGGGCGTAACGCGGGTGCTGGCGCACATGGGGATGATCGAGGCGGATGACGGGCTGAGTTCGGTCGGGGTCCCCGCCCGCGCCAACCGCACGGTCTGGGTGCGTTCACCGCGCGGCGGCGTGATGCAGGCGGTGCGGACCTCGGGCGATCCGGTGCGCCAGGGCGAGGTGCTGGCCCGCGTTGCCGGGCTGTTCGGGGAAGAGCCGCAAGAACTGGCCAGCCCGGTGGACGGCATCGTGATCGGCCACGCAACTTTGCCCGTGGTCCATCAGGGCGACGCGCTGTTCCACATCGCTGCCATCGACCACCCCGATCGCGTCGGCCGCCAGATCGATTCGATCACCGAGGCCATCCTAGCAAGCGAACCGCAAGGCAGCGCACAGGGCATGCTTGACGAGGACGAGGTGGTCTAGCCCTCGATCACGCCCGCGCTCAGCAGCGCCTCGTCGACAGCCCGCTTTGCTTCTTCGCTGCATTCGACCAGCGGCAGGCGCACTTCCGGCTCGATCCACTGGTGGACGCGGCTCAGCGCATATTTCACCGGCGCAGGAGAAGCGTCGGAGAACATCGCGTAGTGCAGCGGGAACAGGCGGTCGTTCAGCTGGCGCGCCTTCTTCAGCTCGTTCGCCGCGATGGCTTCGTGGAACTCCGCGCACAGCTTGGGCGCGACATTGGCAGTCACCGAAATGCACCCGCGCCCGCCGGCGGCGGCATGGGGCAGCCAAAGTTCGTCATTGCCCGACAGCTGGCAGAACTCGCGCCCGATCCCCATGCGGTGATCGGCCACGCGGGAGAGGTCCCCGCTCGCGTCCTTGATGGCGATGATCCTGTCCGGATACTTCCTCACCAGTTCGACCACGGTGTCGTCGAGAATATCGGTCACCGTCCGGGCGGGCACGTTGTAGAGCACGATCGGCAGGTCGCAGTTCTCCGCCAAATAGCTGAAATGGGCGATCAACCCGCGCTGGCTCGGGCGATTGTAATAGGGGGCGACGCACAAGCCGGCCGCCGCGCCCGCCTTTTTGGCGAAGTTCATGTGCAGCTGGGCGTTGCGGGTGTCGTTCGAACCGCAACCCGCAATCACCGGCACGCGGCCCGCCGCCTGTTCGATGCAGACCTCGATCACGCGGTGATGTTCTGCGTTGGAGAGGGTCGAGGCCTCCCCCGTCGTGCCACAGGGGACGAGCGCGGCGCTGCCGTTCTCGATCTGCCAGTCGACCAGCCGGCGAAAGGCCGCCTCGTCAAACGCCCCGCCGCGAAAAGGAGTCACCAGAGCGGGTATGGAACCGCTGAACATTGCCTTTGTCCTGCCTTGATCGCTAGATAATGCCGAGCGGGAGCCTCCCCCCGCCCTTCCATCGTTCACCGCCTGATAAGGAGCCGATTGGCACTATGTCCAGCATGGTCCGCAAGCTTTTGATTCCCGCACGGATTTATGCTGTGATTCTCGGCGCCGGCACCGCTGTGGTGGCTGGCACGCCGCTGGCCGCGCAGGACTGGAGCGGGGGCGGCGATCTCGTCGCCCGCCAGCCCGGCGCGATGGATGCTGCAATCGCCCGGTGGGAAACACTGCAAGCCAGCCGCACCCACGGCTTTGCCGATTACGCCGGTTTCGTTCTCGCTTACCCGACCTTCCCCCGCATCGACATCCTGCGCCTTCGCGCGGAGGCCGCGCTGGAGAATGAAGCCCCCTCGCAGGCCGAATTGCTGCGCTATTTCGATGCCAACCCGCCGCTGACCAATCCTGCCCGCGCGCGCTATGCGCTGGCGCTGGCCGCGGCCCAGCGGCCCGAGGCCCTGGCCGAAGCGCGCAAGGCGTGGCGCGGCGGGGCGATGAGCGATCCGGTGGAGCTCTATATCGCCGGGCTCTACGGCGCGCAGTTCACGCCTGATGATCACGCGGTGCGGATCGATGCGCTGCTTTGGCAGGGCAAGGCCGACGCCGCCTCGCGCCAGTTGATGAACCTTACCGAGGCCGATCGGGCAATGGCACTCGCCCGCCTGTCGCTGCTGCGCGGCAGCCGGCCCGAAATGGCTGGAATCAGCATCCCCGCAGGGGCCGAGGCCGATCCGGGCTATGTCTACAATCTCGTGAAGTTCCTGCGCTCCAGCGGCCAGACCGGCGAGGCCGCGCGGGTCTTCACCACCCGCCCGGCCTTTGCCCGCCCCGCGCTCGACCCCGAGGCGTTTGTGGGCGAACTCCTGTCGCTCGCCAAGGCTACAGGCGCGCGCGATGCGGCCAATATCGCAAGCCGCACCGGCGATCTGTTCGCGCCCGGCACCGATCTTTCCGCGACGAGCTTCACCTTGCGCGACCGCCTCACCGATCTGATGTGGCTGGGCGGCACGCGCGCCCTGTGGGATTTGGGGGACGGCACCACCGCCGCGCCGCTGTTTGCGCTCTATGGCGATGCCGCCAAGACCCCGCTGACCAAGGCCAAGGGCTATTTCTGGGCAGGCCGCGCCGCACGGCAGGCCGGCGATCAGACGGGGGCGGCGCGCTGGTTCGAGAGGGCTGCACGCTGGCCGGATTACTACTACGGCCAGCTTGCCCTGTCGGCGCTGGGTCGCCCGATGCCGGGTTTTGCGGGGCTGCAACAACCGGCGATGGATGCCAGCGTGCGTGCCGAATTCGAAGCGCGCCCGGTGGTGAAGGCGATCCGCGCCCTCGCCAAGAACCGCCGCGACTGGCGCACCGAACGCCGCTTTTTCGAGGCCCTGGGCGACGAGGCCGACACTCCCACCGAAATGCTCATGGCCGCCATGCTCGCGCGTGAGACCGGGCTGGACGAGATGGCCGTGGTGCTCGGCCTGAAGATGGGTGAAAACGGGCTGTCGGGGCTCGAGCGCATCGGCTTCCCGATTGTCCCCACCCCGCCCGCCGTCAATGACTGGGTGATGGTCCATGCGATCGCCCGGCAGGAAAGCGAGTTCGACCGCACCCGCGAAAGCCACGCCGGCGCGCGCGGGATCATGCAGCTGATGCCCGGCACCGCACGCGAACAGGCGGGCAAGCTGGGGATGCAGTATCTCTCCGCCGACCTGACCGGATCGCCGCAATACAACATCCAGCTAGGCGATGCCTATTTCGCACGGATGATGAGCTATTACGGCGGGGCCTATCCGCTGGCAGTAGGCGCCTATAACGCCGGGCCGGGACGGGTGAACCAGTGGCTCCGTCTCAATGGCGATCCGCGCCGCGGCGAGATCGACTGGGTGACCTGGGTGGAGAAGATCCCCGCCAACTTCGAGACTCGCTATTACATCATGCGCGTGATCGGCAACGCGGTGACCTATTCGCACATGTACCCCGAACAGGCGGGCCTGCCCCGCCCTGTCGATAGCTTCCTGCGCTGAGATTTCGGTCGTGAAGCCTGCGGGGCCCCCGATCACGCCGGCGGGCATGGCGGCGCTCAAGGCGCGCTATGACCACTTGCTCGGCACCGAACGCCCGGCGATCGTCGAAATCGTCAGCTGGGCGGCGGGCAATGGCGACCGCAGCGAGAACGGCGATTACCTCTATGGCCGCAAGAAAATGCGCGAGATCGACCGCGAGCTGGCGCATCTGGCTCGGCGGATAAAGGTGCTGCGGGTGGTCGATCCCGCCGCTGCCGTGGACCGCAGCCGCGTGTTCTTCGGCGCGCGCGTGGAAATCGCCGACGAGGACGACAACCGGCAGACGATCACGCTGGTCGGCGATGACGAACAGGATGCCGCCAAGGGCCTGATCGGCTGGAACGCTCCGATGGCGCGTGCGCTGCGCGGGGCGGGTGTGGGGGATGTGCGGGTGGTCAGCCTACCCTCCGGCAGCCGCGAATGGGAAGTCATGGCAATCACCTATGACTAGGCTCGCCGCCCTCGCCCTGCTTGCCCTTGCCTCGCCGCTATCCGCGCGCGAGAGCCTTGGCGTCTACGAAAGCTGGGCGGCGTTCAAGGATGCGTCCCCGGCACGCTGCTATGCTATCGCCAAAGCGGGCGGGAAGACTGCGCCCCCCGCCTACGCCACCGTCTCTCTGTGGCCCAATAAAGGGGTGCGCGGAGCGGTCCATCTGGTGCTGAGCCGCGAGGTTCCCGCGAAGGGAAGCGTCAGGCTCACCGTCGGCGACAAGCGTTTCGACCTCGTCATCAAAGGCCGCAACGCGTGGGCTGCCGATGCGCGCGCCGATGCGGCGATTGTTGCGGCCATGCGGTCAGCTGCGCGGATGAGCGTTTCGGGCGCCGGCTTCACCGACCGCTACAGTCTTGACGGAGCCGCCACCGCTATCGATGCAGCCACGGTTGGCTGCGCCAACCGCTGACTCGCCAAACCGGCGAAGGCGCACTATATGGCCGCCACCCATGGCCGATACCGCACTCATGACCATCCCGGGCGTCGTCGACCCGGTCCCCGCCTCGCGCGACATCACGCCGCGTGCCGATGGGCGCGTCGACCTGATCGGCCTGCCCCGCCCGCGCATCCGCGAACTCTTCGCCGAGGCTGGTCTTGACGACCGACAGGCGAAGCTGCGCGCGAAGCAGGTGTTTCACTGGCTCTACCACCGCGGCGTCACCGATTTCGAGGCGATGACCGACATCGCCAAGCCGATGCGCCCGTGGCTGGCGGAGCGGTTCGTGATCGGCCGCCCCGATGTGGTCGAGGCGCAGCATTCAGTCGACGGCACCCGCAAGTGGCTGCTGCGCACCGCCGACGGCCACGATTTCGAGATGGTCTTCATCCCTGATGAAACCCGCGGCACCCTGTGCGTGTCCTCGCAGGTCGGCTGCACCCTTACCTGTTCCTTCTGCCACACCGGCACAATGAAGCTCGTGCGCAACCTCACCCCGGGCGAGATCGTCGGGCAGGTGATGCTCGCCCGCGACGCATTGGGCGAATGGCCGCGCGGGACGATGGTGTCCGACGCCGACGCCATCGACGAGGATGACGAGGCGGGTCACTACACCGCCGATGGCCGCCTCCTCACCAACATCGTGATGATGGGCATGGGCGAGCCGCTCTACAATTTCGATCACGTGCGCGATGCGCTGAAGCTGGTGATGGACGGCGACGGCCTCGCCCTCTCCAAGCGCCGCATCACCCTCTCGACCAGCGGCGTGATCCCGATGATGGAGCGCTGCGGCGAGGAGATCGGCGTGAACCTCGCGGTGTCCCTGCACGGCGTGCGCAAGGAAGTGCGCGACGAGTTGGTGCCGCTCAACAAGAAGTACGGCATCGACGATCTGCTTCAGGCCTGCGCCGATTATCCCGGTGCCAGCAATGCCCGGCGCATCACGTTCGAATACGTGATGATCAAGGACAAAAACGACAGCGACGATGATGCGCGCGAGCTTGTCCGTCTGCTGCGCGAATACAACCTCCCCGCCAAGGTGAACCTCATTCCCTTCAACCCCTGGCCGGGCGCAGGATACGAAACCTCCGCGCCGGAGCGCATCCGGCGCTTTTCTGAGATCGTGTTCGAGGGCGGCTTCTCCGCTCCCGTCCGCACCCCGCGCGGACGCGATATCGATGCGGCCTGCGGCCAGCTGAAGACCGCAGCCGAGAAGAAGTCCCGCGCGCAGCGTGACCGCGAGGCTGCCGCTGCGGCGGCTGCGGAACAAGCTTGAGCGCCGATCCGGACACCATCGCCTTTTATCAGGCCCGTGCGCCGCATTATGTGCTGAAGTTCGGACAGGCGCATTCCTGGCAGCTTGACGCTTTTCTCGACCGGCTCCCGCCCGGCGGCAGGGTACTGGAGCTTGGCTGCGGCGGCGGGCAGGATGCCGCACGTATCAAGGCACGCGGGTTCAGCGTCGATGCCACCGACGCGACCCCCGCGATGGTCGCCAAGGCCAACGAACGCTGGAATGTGGCGGCGCGGGTGATGGCCTTCGACCAGCTGGAGGCTGTGGCCGCCTATGACGGTATTTGGGCCCATGCCAGCCTGCTCCACTGCCCACGCGCTGCGCTGCCCGATGTCCTCACCCGCATCCACCGCGCGCTTGCGCCGGGCGGTTGGCACTTCGCCAGCTACAAGCTCGGTGAACAGGAGGACCGCGACTCGCTCGGCCGCTTCTACAGTTTTCCCGATGCCGATTGGCTCGCGGCGCAATATCATGCGATCCCCGGCTGGCAGATCGTCGAGACCCACCGCTATCAGGCTGGCGGCTTCGACAATGTCGAACGCGACTGGATCGACCTTACGTTGAGGAAAGCATGACCCGCTGGACCATCGAAGCCGTCTGCACCGGCACCGCCCGCCCGTTCCACGGCGCGGAACTGAGCGCCTTTGCCAAGCGCCCGCGTGAGGGCGCGGTGCAGATCCATGCCGAAGGCCTCGCCCCCGATGAGCAGGCCGACCGCCGCGTCCACGGCGGTCCGGAACAGGCGCTGCATCTCTACCCGCTCGACCACCACGACTGGTGGCGCGGGACAATCGGCGATCACCCCTTGCTGGACGAGCCGGGCGGCTTCGGATCGAATCTGGCCGTGCGCGGACTGACCGAAGAACACGTCCACATCGGTGACCGCTTCCGCTGCGGTTCTGCCCTCATCGAAGTCAGCCGCCCCCGTGCGCCGTGCTGGAAGATCGAACACCGCTTCGAACGGAAGGGCATGGTCGCGCAGATCATCGATACGGCGCGCTGTGGCTGGTACTTCAGGGTGATCGAGACGGGGGAAGTGCAGGCGGGCGAAATGCTCGAACGGGTGGCCATCGGCGAGGGCGAATGGAGCGTGGCAGCGGTATTTCGCGCGCTGGTGGCCGGCAAGGCGAGCGCCGAAGTTTATGCCGCGCTGGCCGAATTACCCGCGCTCAGCCCCTACCTTCGCGAAAAGGCGGCAGCCAAACGCGGCTGAGGCACGGTTCATCGGAAAACCTCCGGACCTGAACAAATCCTGCTGTTTCCTGAAAAGCCTGTTCAGCCACGGTTCGTGTTAGCTGAACAAAAAAGGGGTCGCTCCACAGCGGAGCCGCCACAAGGACACAGACCATGAAGCACCTCGCCCTGATCGCCGCCACCGGTTCGATGTTCGCCGCCGCGCTCCCCGCGCAGGCAGCATCGCTCCCCGCCCCCGCCCCCGCTCCCGTTGCCGTGAGCTATGTCGACAGCGGCTCGCCCTTCACCGAGGTCGCCAGCTATCATGATGACGACCGCCGCGACCGCCGCCGCTGGCGGGACGACCGCCGCTGGCGCGATGATCGCGGTCGCTGGGATGACCGTCGCTGGCGCGATGACCGCCGGGGCGATTACTGGCGCG